>JAGKTZ010000010.1 GCA_021153165.1 Prevotellaceae bacterium | reverse complement strand
GGGGATGAATGAAAAAGTCAAGGCTTTTTTTGAAAAAAACTAGAGGGAATTTGAAAAAGGTCTAACCTTTTTTCAACAAGGTCTTGACTTTTTTGTACGCAGTAGATGCGCTTTGTCCCTCGAAAAAGCGGTATTTTCTATGAAAAAGTGGTCTTTTCCTCTCTTTTTTACCATTTTTTCACCAAAAAGTGGTCGATTTTAGGGTTTCGTGGATGCGCTGTAGCCGTACAGAATATTTTTCTTGAAAAATACGCGATTCTCGACCTTATAATAAAGCGAAAAAACGACAAATTTTGTGCTTGGCGACCGCAGGATAATGCGGGGGCGTGAAATCCCTTTTTTGACCTACTTCGTTTCTGCGATTTTTGCCGCTTTGTGTGTGACAGGTTGGCTCCGCCGTGGTTGTTAGGAGCGCTGCTCAGGGATGAAGGTGGTCGAGGCCACCCATTTCGCTCCCTCGTCAGTGGGATAAACAAAGGTGACGAAGGTGTAGCTACAAAAAAAGCATCGCCACCAGCGATTGCGGTAGCGATGCGATTTTTTTGAGAAATGCAAGAGATTACTTGCGAAGACCCAACGCCTTGATAAGGGCACGGTAGCGGTTGATGTCGCGAGCCTTCAAGTAGTTGAGAAGGGCACGACGCTTACCTACCAATTTAACGAGGGCGCGTTCAGTAGTATGATCCTTACGGTTGGCCTTCATGTGTTCCGTCAAATGGGCAATACGGTAAGAAAACAAAGCCACTTGGCTCTCTACTGAGCCAGTGTCCGAATTAGACTGTCCGTACTTGCCAAAGATCTCTTGTTTCTTAGCTGAATCTAAGTACATAATTAAAAAATTTTATTAGGTTATTGCTAAATAGCGGCGCAAAGTTACAACTTTTTCACTGAATACCAAATACTTTTGTTGTTTTTCGCCAAATATTTTGCTTTTTTGTGGGGTTCAGATGTGCTTGTATGGGCTGCAGATGGCATTTCCCATAGGGGAAAGTTTGCCCTTTATGCTTGGACCATACGTCGCAGCGCTGCGACCAGGCGGCTATTGTCCTGACGGTTGCGGATAGCGATGCGGATGTACTGCCTGCCGCAGAATGCCTTCTTGGTGGAGCAGTCCTTGATGAGGAGGTTTTCCTCGTTGAGCAGGTGTAGGGTCAAGTCGGCCGAATTCATTGGCGCGAGGACTTCGCACAGGAAATAGTTGGCCTGTGAGGGGATGACGCGCAGGAAGGGGATGGCGCTGAGTTCGTCGAAGAAACGACGGCGCTCGGCTTGGAATTTCTCGCAGGCCAGGCGGTAGTCCACTTCGTACTTGGAGAAAATTTGCATGTAGAACTCGGCAAACGAGTTGATGTTCCAAATCGCTACGTCGCGCTTGATCTCTGCGATGAGCGCCTTGTCTGCTGACGCCAGGATGCCGAGGCGTAGGCCGGGCACGCCGAAACTTTTCGAAATACTCTTCATCACGAGCATGTGGGGATAGGCTTCGAGCGTCACATTATTGAGCAAAGTGTTGCCTTCGTAACCCTCGCTGAAATCTACAAACGATTCGTCGACAATCAGGCGTATATTGCGCTCGCCGGTCCATTGTGCCAGGCGCAGCAGGTCTGCGTGAGGGATAAAATTGCCCGAGGGATTGTCTGGATTGACTACGAGCAGGGTGTTGATAGCCTTGTCTGCGAAATACGCCATCAAGTCGTCGGCTGTATAGGTGAAGTCTGCATTCTGCGGCACGAAGGTTTCTACCTGTTCGGGGCGACAGCGGTTGGGATATTCCTCGAATGTGGGACAGGTCACGCCGATGCGTCCCTGTTCGCCCTCCATCAGGCTCTTGATCAGTTCGGCTGCGCCATTGCCGGGTACGATGTATTCGCGATTCACGCCGAAGCATTTGCCCGCCAATAGTGAGTTGACATACATGCCCGAGGGGTATTCGGTCAGCAGCGTATTAAAGTTGGCGCGCATCTCGTCCATCATTCTGCCCGAGGGGTAGTAGGGATTGACCAAGTAGCAAAAGTCCAACATGCCAGGGAAGCGCCAATAGCCGCCGTAGCGTGCCATATATTTCTGCTTGCGCTCTGCACCCTCGGCAAAGAGTGCTTCGGCGATGTCTAGGTCTTGTTGGTCGTCGATCTCATACCATTTCTCGGTGGTGATGGGCAGTGCTTTCAGTTCGCTCTTGTCGAGGAAGGTGATCACGCGCAGCACCTGTTCGTAGTACTCGTTGTTGCCCAAAGCCTTGCTGTAGGCTTCGAGGAAGGGCACGTATTTTTGCTGAGAGAACTCGCGCGAAAATTTATAGATATTGACCGTCTTGTGATAGAAGTCGACCTCGCTATACTTGAAGGCCTTTTTGGGCACGAAGTTAACGATATTGTTGTCGTCGTCTATGCGCACCATCGTGCCGTCCATCCAAGTTTGATATTTGGCTACGAGTGCCAGGTTGGGCAGAGGGTCATTGAGGATCAGGTCTAGCATGCTATCGTCGAAGATAAGGTCGCTTTCGACGAGCAGAGTGTCATCTTCTTGCAACTGTTCCTTTGCCAGTGCCAGCGAATAGATATTATTCGTCTTGTCGTACACCGGATTTTCGATGTATTCGATCTTCAGTCGGTCGTCAAATCTATTGCCAATGTATCGGCGCAGTTTTTCGCCTTCGTAACCCACGACGATGACGACACGGCGCAGATTGTGGCGCGAGAGTTGGTCGAGCATGCGGTCGATCAGTGGGGTGCCGTTCACACGTACCATGCATTTGGTGTTGTCTTTGGTCAGGTCGCCGAGGCGTTTGCCCATACCTGCGGCAAGGATGATGGCTTGCATATCTTGAGGTTTTGTTTGATGTATATATTAATATGTTGTAGCCCGAAGGCATGTGGTCGTCAATCCAGCTGAGTCTTGAAGAAAATAGCGTGACCCGTGCGGTGCTCCTCGGGAGGTAGCGCCATATAGTCGCGGAACAGGTCCTTCAGATATTGATCTACGTTGGCGGGGGCTTTGAATCGTTCGCCCTCGAATTCGATCTCGGTCAAGGGGAATACTGTAGTGCGCAAGTGTCTGTTGCCATTGCCGCTATTATCCAGGGTGTTGGAGTAGTATTTGTCCTTTCGGCAGAACCATCCGCCGACTTTCCACAAGGTGGCAAAGAGGGCGCGCTTCATGCCGAAGTAAAATAGTTCGGCGGTAGAGCGCAGGCTGTAGTAGTGCTGAGCATGTAGAATCGCATTGGCACGGCAGTAACCGCGGGCTACTTTGCGTGAAAATTTTGCGCCGAACGATGGCCATGCGGTCATAGGGAAGATGTCGACAAAGAGCCCCTTTTCGTAGGAGAGGGCGAAGTCGTCGCCGGCTTCTACGATCAGCGAATTGTTGTCGCGGACTTTGTAGACCGGCATGCGCATTTGTGGCTCCGTCTCGGGGCATTGCAGTGACAGATGCTTGGGCAGTTCGCGGCAGGCTTCGACCAATCGTGGCAGGTCCTCGACGGGTACGCAGATGTCTATGTCGTCGTCCCAAGGGATAAAACCGCCGTGACGCACTGCGCCGAGCAGGGTGCCGCTGTCCAACCAGTAGGGAATATTGTGGCGGTCGCAGAGCGTGGTGATTTCGCGCAAGATGTCCACCAGTTTGAGTTGCATCTGGCGCAAGTGTTTCTGATTGTGCTCCGCCAGGTTTTGTTTGAAATTGCCAAGTGCTACGTGCTCTTCGCCAACTTCTACATTAGCCGATGTAGGTGCTGTGTTGTTATTGCTTACCTCTATTTCTGCTGATGTAGGTGCTGCGTTGCTATTGCTTACCTTTATTTTTGTCGATGTAGGTGCAGCGTGAGATGAAGTGGATTTATTGCCCTCTTCCTTCAACCATTGGCAGAAAATAGGTAGGTCTTCGGGCGAGGTGAGTTTCTTGTTTTTCTCTTCGCCGTCTACCAAATGAATCGCGACGTTGGGTAGATATTTTGCCACTACGCCGCAGTCGTCGGTCGCTTGGAATTGTGGGTCCTGCATAGCCAGTTCGAACGCCTGTGCCAGGACTTCGCAGCGGAATGCCTGAGGCGTTTGCATGCTGCGCAGGGTCGATCGCACCAGGGTGCCTTGCAACAGGTCGGCATCGGCGCGGACGATGGTGTCGGTCACGGGTTGTGCCACTGCCACGGCGCTGTGTTGTTCCAAGGCCTTGCACACGCGGTCCACGATGGCATCTGATACCAACGGGCGAGCGGCGTCGTGCAACAGGAGGTTGACTTCCCTGTCGGCATAAGCGCGCAGTGCTGCCTGAGTGGAGTCTGTGCGCTCGGCGCCACCACACAGGATGTGCTTCACCTTGTGCCAGCCGCCGCGTGTCATCATCTCTTGCACTCTGTCCACATAGTCGGGATGCACCACTACGGCGATTTCGGCGATATGTTCGTTGCGGTCAAACGTGGCAACGGCATGTTCCAGCACGGTCTTGTCCCCGAGCATCAAGAACTGCTTGGGTTCGGGTGCGCCAAAGCGTTTGCCGACGCCTCCGGCCAGAACTACTGCGACATTGGGAGTCATATTTTATAGGGTTTTATTTCGTGAGTAAAAGTCAAGGGATGATGGGCTTTCCAACCTTTGGCAAACTCATTTCGAGCCTTAGATTTTTTGTCTCAAAGCATGAAATAAAAACTTCGCGACGGCTGGTTGAAAAAAAGTCTAATGTTTTTTGAAAAAGGTTAGACTTTTTTTAAAAAAGGTCTAGGTTTTTTAAAATTCCTCGGCGACTTTTTTCAAGCCCTTCAAATCTGTTTTTCTGAGCAACTCTTCCACCGTCTCTCCGTTGGGATGTAGTCGCAATTTTGGAGCAATGTCGCACAAGGGGCACAGCACAAATGCACGCTCGCTGGTACGTGGGTGGGGCAGGGTCAGATGTGGTTCGTCCATCACTACACCCTCCATCCACAAGAGGTCGATGTCTATCGTACGATCGGCGTATTGTCCGTTCACACTCTTGTGCAATCGGCCCAATTCTCGCTCGATTTCCTGCGTCACGTCGAGGATTTTATCTGGCGTTAGGTTTGTGCGACACGACACTGCGGCATTCAGGAAAAGATGTTCGGACTCGAATCCCACGGGCGCCGTTTCGTAGAGCGCAGATTGCTTTTCGATGCGTCCTACCCGTTCATCAATCATCTCGATTGCACGACGCAGGTTCTCTTTGCGTTCGCCAGTATTTGCACCCAGTGCCAGATAGAGCATCTTCATCTTATGCCGTTTCTTCGAGGATTAGTCTACGATTAAGAGGGCGTCGCCGTAGGGGCCGAATTGGTAGTCGCCGTCGAGCGCTTCCTGATAAGCCTTCATCGTGAAGTCGTAGTCGCCAAACGCTGCGGTGAGCATGAGTAACGTAGAGTAGGGGAGGTGGAAGTTGACGAGCATTGCATCAGCTACGGAGAAGTCGTATGGAGGGAAGATGAACTTGTTGGTCCAGCCTTCGAATTCCTTGATGCGGCAGTCGGCGCTCACGCTTGCTTCCAGAGCACGCTGTACGGTCGTACCGATGGCTACGATCTTGTGGCCGTTGTCCTTTGCTGTGTTGACAATACGGCAACACTCAGCATCGACGAACATTTGCTCGGAGTCCATCTTGTGTTTGGTCAAATCCTCGACGTCTGTGTTGCGGAAGTTGCCCAAACCGCAGTGCAAAGTGACATAAGCAAAGTTGATGCCCTTAATTTCCATGCGCTTCATGATTTGTTTGGAGAAGTGCAAACCTGCTGTAGGGGCAGTCACAGCACCGATGTGCTTGGCAAAGATGCATTGGAAATCTTCCAGGTCTTGTTCTTCCGACTCACGACCGATGAAGCGAGGGATAGGTGCTTCGCCCAAAGCATAGAGCGACTGTACAAATTCTTCGTGCTCGCCGTCGTACAGGAAGCGCAGTGTGCGGCCACGGCTAGTAGTATTATCAATCACTTCGGCTACGATAGAATTGTCTTCGCCAAAGTAAAGTTTGTTGCCGATACGAATCTTTCGTGCTGGGTCTACGAGTACGTCCCACAGACGGAGTTCGCGGTTCAGTTCGCGTAGCAAGAATACCTCGATGCGTGCTCCGGTCTTCTCCTTGTTACCATAAAGGCGTGCGGGGAATACCTTTGTGTCGTTGAACACGAATACATCTTCTTCGTCGAAGTAGTCCAAAATATCCTTGAACATCTTGTGTTCGATTTCGCCAGTCTTGCGGTGCAACACCATCATCTTGCATTCGTCGCGATGGGGAGCTGGATACTTTGCGATTTTTTCTTCGGGAAGTTTGAACTTGAATTGTGAAAGTTTCATATCGTATATTTTTTTCTGATTGTCGGGTATAATATATATAATAAGGTGTGGGTGTGAGCAGGTCTTGGTTCGTGTGTAAGGCACAAAGTGTAGACTGCAACAGACAACCCTCTCTGCGCATTGGCAAAGATAAAATGTGCACTAAGTGCGAGGTGTGGGTTCGGTTTCAACTTCGATTTGCTGCAACCAAAACTCAAATTGCTCCAGGGTCAGACAGTCTTGTATCGTGTATTCACCGACGCGTGTGCGGCGTAGGGCTGTCAGGTGCGCTCCGCTGTGGAGTGCCTCGCCGATGTCGCGAGCCAGAGCGCGAATGTAGGTTCCTTTCGAGCAGACTACGCGAATGGTGATTTGCATCTTTTCCAGATCGTGGGCGATCAGACTGATTTCGTCGATGCGTAGGGGTTTGGCACGTAGTTCAACGTCTTCGCCTTTGCGCGCCAGGTCGTAGGCACGTTTGCCCTGCACTTTGCAAGCCGAGAAGGCGGGTGGCACTTGCATGATTTCGCCTACGAAAGTCTGCAATACGCGCTCGATTTCCTCGAGGGTAATATGTGCGGTGGGGTAGGTGGCGTCTACTTCGTGTTCGAGGTCAAAACTTGGCGTCGTAGCACCCAGTTGCAAGGTGGCTTCGTATTCTTTCACGCCCGTTTGCAATCGTTCGATATCCTTAGTAGCGCGCCCTGTACAAATCACCATCACGCCGGTAGCCAGGGGGTCCAATGTGCCTGCATGGCCTACTTTGATTTTACGTCCACGCATCTTTTGTGTGATGAGCCAACGCACCTTTGCCACCAGGCCAAAGGAAGTGATGCCATAGGCCTTGTCAAAAGTCAAAATCTGTCCGTCCAGAAAATTCATCGTGAATCTATTTTTGTACGAGGATAGGGGCTTTACATGATTTCCAACTTAATGCCGCAAAGCATCAAGACCAAGATCAAACCACCTGCGATGATGCGGTACCAACCAAAGGCTACGAAGCCATACTTTGAGACAAAGTTGATGAAGAACTTAATCGCCAGCATCGCTACGATAAAGGCTACGACGTTGCCAATAATCAGCGTGCTCAGATTGTCCATGATCAGTGCTGTGCCGCCAGTCGAAAGGAGTTTGTACATCTTGTAAACTGTAGCGCCAAACATAGTTGGTACGGCCAGGAAGAAGGAAAATTCTGCCGCAGCCTTACGTGTGAGGCCCTGAGACATACCACCGATGATCGTAGCCATTGAGCGCGACACACCAGGTATCATCGAGATGCACTGAAACAAACCAATCATGAACGAACGCTTAGGTGTCATTTCGGTTTGCTCACTGCCCTTGTTGAACAGGCGGTCGCTGAAGAGCATAAAGATACCACCTACGACCAGCATCACTGCTACTACGGTCACGCTCTCGAGCATAGCGTCGATGGCGTCGCTGAAGAGTAGGCCGAATACGGCGGCGGGTACGAAGGCGATGAAGAGTTTCCAATAGAAGTCGAACTTGTGCAGCAAGCGTCCCACGGCATTTGCGCCCTCGGGGGCTGGTGTGTTGTTCAACTGAAAGAAGCGTTTCCAGTAGAGTACCAATACGGAGAGAATGGCGCCGAACTGTATAATAAAGGTGAAGGCTTTGACAAAGTCTGTGCTCTCTACGCCCAACAAACCCTGGGTGATGATCATGTGGCCAGTGGATGATACGGGCAGGAATTCGGTCAATCCCTCGACGATGGCGATAATTACGGTTTCTAACCAAGTCATGTTACGCTAAGTTTTATTGTTTTTCTACGACATCTGTTGTATTCTCGCCCTTGTCTTTTGGTTTGCGAATGATAGCATACGCAATAAATAAATAGCCAAAGAAGCACACCACGGGGGCTACCTTGATGCGACGTGCGCTAAAGATTTCGGGATTAAACTCAGTCTCAGTAGTACCGCTGCCAGACATCAGAATCAGTCCCAGAATGACAATGGCCATACCTACAGCCAGGAGGATGAAATTCATCTTGTCAAATGCGAAAACTCGTTTTTGTTTCATGATTGATATGAAATGTAAAGGGGTTATTATCTATTATTTTAAGAAAAGGTCGTTGCTGCGCATACGCAGGTAGTGATTGACCGAGAAGAATGCGCACAGCAGTGTCAACACCAGGCCACATACGAGCACGCTGCCCATAGTAAATATGGTCACTTCGTTGGTCAGCAATTGCGCCATGTATGAATCGGTTTGTGACAAGTACCAAATGCCCGCATAAAGTGCACCATTGGCCAATGTTGCCGAGATAAAACCAATGCCAAATGCTTGTTTCATAAATGGACGACGGATGAAGCTCCAACGTGCTCCGACCAAACGCATCGAATGAATCAAGAAACGTCGCGAATAGATACTCATGCGCATAGTGTTGTGGATTAAAGCAAAAGTAATAAAGGCCAAAAGTCCAGCTACGCTCAGCAAAATCGTACCAATGATAGGAATCAAATAATTCAAATTATCAATTTCCTCAATAGGATAGTGCACGTCCGCAACATAGGGATTCTTCTTGATTTCGGGAGTAATCTTGTTGATAAAATCTTTTGTGGTATACTCGCCCTTCAAGCGCAATTCCAGTTCTGCTAAGATGGGGTTGTCAGAGATAAATTCGCCAGGATTCAAATCCATACTGGCATAGATTTCCTTAGCTCCCTCTTCTTTAGAAATATATTTTATTTCTTGCACATAAGGTTTCGCTTTAAGCTCTGCTTGTAATGATTTTAGTGTTTGGGCAGGGATGCTGTCTTTCAGAAGTACTGCTATGGGCATTTCGGAACGTACTTGATTGCTAAAGTTACGTGCCATGGTGACGAAGAATATTGCCGCACCTAGCAATATAAGTACTAAAGTTGTACTGATACATGTTGTGATGACATTGTAACTACCACCATTTCTTTTCTTCTTTTTCGCCATAATTATAGTAAGCTTTTATAATTTTTATCAAGGGAAAGGTGTACATTCCACCTAAATTCGTACAAAGTTACAAAAGGTTGTCGTTAATTGTGGCTTTTCTTGAAAAAATAATGCATTTTTTTTAAAATTCTTTTCTTCTCTGGTTGCTGTTCTCCCTACTATTTCAGCTTAGCAGACCTTCATTGAGGTGCAAATTACGCCATAGTTTCTTGCCGCAATGTGCTGTTTTCTCTATTCGATTTACCCCTGTTTTTACAAAGTTAGACCTTGTGAAAATTTCGCGACGTCTCGTTGAAAAAAGGTCTAAGTTTTTTTTAAAAAAGTCTAACCTTTTTTTCGCGCCCCAAAATGACGCAAAAAAAACGCCAACTGCGGGGTGCAATTGGCGGCAATGTTATATTGCTAAATCAGCTGAATATCATCCGATATTACTTATCTTCAGAGAAGAGTGGGTCCCAAGCGGGCAGACGTGTTGGTTCGTGGTTGTAGAGTTTCAGTAGCTTTTCGGGCACGAAGCGCTTTTCGATCACAACACGGAACATATATTCGTCAAACCATTTGTCTGTCATGATCAAGTGACCTGCTACGCCGCTGTTGGGCCCCCAAGAGTTTTCTACCTTCCACTTTGTGGGCTTACCTTCAGCATCCAGATCCACAGCCATCAGTGTCATAGCGTGGCTTGAAGCAGAAGCAAATGTGCGGATACGGTCTGCCTTGTCCATGGGGAAGTCTGTGTCGAACAGGGTAGCGTAGTCGAAGTTTTCGGTGCTCAATACGCCAGTCTTGCTATCGTAGAATTTGCCCACGTCGCAACTGAAATACATCATCGTGCTGTCCTTGATCGACGCGATAGCGAGGGGTTTGATTTCCTCGATAGGCAGGTTCAAGTAGGTCCATTGTGCGCCGTCGTACGAGTGGCGGTCCATGTCGATGGTGTAGGTGCGGTGATAGGGGCGCGAGGGGTCATTCATCAACATCACGTAGTTGTTTTTCAAATCCTCGCCCACGTATTCTTCATAGAACGATTTAGGGGTATATTCCTTGGTCGAAATGGGACGGCCTTTGGCATCCTTCATTGTCCATTTGAAGGTAGTAGGAGGTTCGCCCAGGCAAGTGCTTAGGATGCGATAGATAGTGCCGAGCATCTCTACTTTGCGCTTTTCGAGAACGGCGGGTTTTTGTCCCTTTGCAGCACCTTGACGGAGCGCCAGACCATATTCGCGCAGCTTCAGTGCGATGATAGATGACATGCGCGAGGTGTTGTTGGCATTGTATGATTCGGGCATTACCTCGGCAGGCACTGCGCCGTATTTCATCATCACATCCTGCACACCACAGAAGGTGCCGCCGTCGCTCAGTGGATTCTTGAACAACCATTCCACCAACTTGTCGTCCGTAGGCTTCTTGGCGTTGTCGATTACCGCTTGCAGAAAGAGATTAGACTTCTCCAATTGGTCGTAGAAGAACGAGTAGGATTGCGAGAATTGGAAGGCGCCAAGATTATATTTCTTGATCATCTTAGCACGCATCACATTCATACCAGTGAACAACCAGCAGCGACCAGAAGACTGCTGATCGGTGATGCCCTTTGAGGGTACGCTGTGCGAGAAGTAAGTGTCGCTCGAAGCGGGATTGTTGGGGTTCTTAGCCAGTTGGTTGATCGACGTGCCAGCTAGGGCTGTGCGCAGTGCACGGTCTGCTGCAGAGTTGGGTTGCTCAGACTTGATCTTCTCAAGCATTTCGGGCGTGATGCCGCCCTTGCCCACTTGTGCCGATAGCGTGAGGGCTGGAGCAGCGAGTAATAGGGTCAGAAAGATTTTTTTCATATTTTTTATGTTAAGTATTTATTGTCGAAACAAGAATTATACATTTCGCATCACCCAGCCGTGCTTGTTGATAAAATCATACAGGCGTGTGGTGACGAGGAATACCAGAACTGAGCTCACCCAGCCGGCCAGTACGTCGACCAAGTAGTGTGCTTCGATATAGACGGTGGCGCCGCACAACAGTATGTAGAATGGTGCCATGTAGAGTATGTGTCGGCGACGATTCCTCCAGAGTAGGAATATCAATATCGTAGCAATGCCGACGTGCGACGAGGGGAATGCCGCCGTGGGGCGTTCGCCTGCGGTCTGTGCGCCGATGACGAGGCTGCGGAACAGACCTTCGCTACCGGGCGAGGGACGCATTTCGGTGTGCGAGGCGAGATAGTGCCCCATGTCGGGGAATACGCCCGCCGCAGCCTGGGTCTCGCCGATGGCGCAGAAGTAGTATTGTGGTCCACCAACGGGCAGGAACAAATAGACGCCGTAGTAGATCAAAAAGGAGGCGAGTACGACGAAGGCGGTGCGGTCAAAGCGCTCGGGGCAGTTGGCCAGGGGCGACAATACGACGAAGAATATCATCGGATAGTAGGCAAAATAGCCCAAGTGAAAGAGTTCGCTCCACAGAGTCGAGGAGAAGTTCCGGCTGAATAGCAATGCGGGCTGCATGCCAAAGAGTTGTTGGTCGGCGCCGGCGAAGATATGGTCCAGATAGGGGTACAGACGGCAGAACTCGTAGGTCTCGGGATACCAGAAGTTGAGCAGAAACATCGGGTACAGACGGCGTATGAGCAGGGTCAACCAACAGGGGCGCCAGCGGTAGAGGGCGATGCACAAGGCTACACCTAATATAATATAGGTGCGGTGGTGCAGCATCTCGTAAGGCGCAGAAAGTTTGTTGCCGTAGACAAAGATCAAAATCGTGGTGAAGAGGATGTAGGCAAACGTTGCCCACTCGACACCAAGTATGCCCTTGTTGTGATTGATAGGTGATAGTGGTTTTAGATCCATTTTTCTTTTTTATACCACGCAACGGTTGCTCGCACACCTCGCTTGAGGTTGAACTTTGGTGCGAAACCCAGATCGCGCTGGGCGGCGGATATATCGCACTGCCAGTTGCGTTGTTTCATTATTCTGTATTTGTCGGTGTTGAGTGTCGAACTCTTTTTCCGCCATGCGGCGAAGGTTTCGGCTATAGCGCTGACTACATACAATACGAAGACGGGTGCTGTGATGTGGAGTACGCGGCGCACGCCCATCTCTTTTTGCAGTAGGTCGGAGAAGGTGCGGCTGGTATACACTTCGCCGTCTGTCAGGAAGTAGGCTTTACCCTTTTCGCCCTTGGTCAGAGCACTGATAGCGGCTTCGGCCAGGTCTTGCACGTAGATGAAGGTGATTTCCTGGCGGCGGTAACCCACGGCGAAGTCAACGTGTTGTGCGATGCTCTTGGTCATGAGGAAGTAGTCCTTGTCCCTGGGACCGTAGACGCCCGTCGGTCTTAGGATTACATAATCCAAGCCTTTGATGTCGCGCAGTCCCTGTTCGGCTTCCCACTTCGATTTGCCGTAGACCGTATTCGGCTCGGGCGCGTCGGTATCCAGGATAGGCTGGTATTGCCAAGGGCTGTCCTGTCGTCGAGTTCCCTTTTCGCGAATAGCACCCATGATGCTGAGCGAACTGATGAAGACGAATCTGCCGCCGAGACAAGCTGTCTTGACCAGCAGGCGGGCCAGGCGCAGCGTGCCATCTGTGTTGATGCGATAGAAGTCGGACTTAGTGCGACACTTGGTAGCGCCGGCAGCATGGATTACATAGTCCCAGGCACCATAGTATTGGCGGTGCTCTTCCAAGGCTTCTTCTAGTCGCTCGTCAGAACTCAGATCGAGGTAGAAGAAGTGGATGCGTGGGTCCTTCAGGTAATCGCGTGAACTGCCCTTGCGGACTGCTGCCCACACTTCAAAGCCTTGTTCCAACGCGCTCTGCACGATGAAACTGCCAACGAAACCGCTGGCGCCGGTGATCAAGACTGATGGAGTTTTTGTGTTGGACATGTGGAAAAATGAAAGGATTTTTACATGGATCGTTTAGTCAAAAATCGGCGCAGAAAAGCGGCGAAAAAACTTCGCGAGGACTGCCCGAAAAAAAAGTCTAATGTTTTTTGAAAAAGGTTAGACTTTTTTTAAAAAAGGTCAAGGTTTTTTTTCACAAGGTCTTGACTTTTTTTTAGCACCTCATTTTTCAGTAAACGGAAGTGAGATGCGCTCGGCCGAAAGCTCGGCATCGTTCATGAACAAACGTGCGCTTTCGCGGAATTTATCAGCACTTTCGGTGGTCAGATATTGCACTTGTCCGCCCTTGCTCAGGCGCTGTTCCATTTCGGGGTGACGCAACAAGTAGTCTGCCAACTTTTCGGACACATATTCGCCTTGCGATACGATTTTCACCCCTTGTGGCACATATTTTTCGATCTTGTGGAGCAGCAACGGGTAGTGTGTGCACCCCAGGATCAGTGTGTCTATCTCGGGATCCTTGTCCATGATCTCGCTGATACGCTTCTCCACGAAATAGTCGGCGCCGGGCGAATCGTATTCGAAATTCTCGACCAGCGGCACCCAGATAGGACAGGCATGGCCCGTCACTTGGATTTCAGGGTCCAACTTCCGCAACTCCATATTGTAAGACTCCGACTTCACCGTGCCTACCGTAGCCAACACGCCCACATGCTTGCTCTGCGTGATGCCACACACCGTCTCGACTGTGGGGCGTATCACACCCAGCACACGGCGGGTGGGGTCCAGGCGGTGCAGGTCGTTTTGCTGAATGCTACGCAGTGCCTTTGCCGAAGCCGTATTGCAGGCAAGGATAACTAACGGGCAACCCATTTGAAAGAGTGCTTCGACCGCTTGCAATGTGTATTCGTAGATCACTTCGAAAGAGTGCGAGCCATAGGGTGCGCGAGCATTGTCGCCCAGATATAGATAATCATACTGCGGCAGAAGTTTTTGCATCTGTCGCAGGATAGTCAAGCCGCCATAACCAGAGTCGAATACGCCGATGGGGCCTGTAGTTTTAAGTTCGTCTTGGTGCATAAGCATTAAGTGATACTATGGTGCTCGTAGGATTAAGGCTCTGTCGCCAGAAGTTTCTCGCGAACGAAGGGCATAGCATCTTCTGTCAACGAAGGGTGCAGGAAAGGGTGGCTGCTCACGGCGCGATTGACGATGCATTCGTAGCCGCGCTCCATGCCTACTGCCACGATAGCGCTGTCCAATTGTGCTTTGACGGGCGCCAGGAGTTCGCGCTCCGCTTCGGCGAGCAGACTGTCGCAGGCCTGAGTGAAAGCCAAACTCTTCTCCATGGCTTCTTGCAAATCGCGTTGGCGCTTCAGCATGATGCTTTGTGGAAAGTCCTTTTGGCCCTGCAAAAAGTCGGCAAACATACGTTTAAACGTAGCGTCATTATAGGCTGCTTCGTTTTCATATTTCACACGGAGATCAGCCAGTTCTGCTTTTGCTTTAACATAAGCCGGCATTTCCACGAGCAGTGAGTCGTAGTGTATCACTCCATACTTCGCTTGAGATTGAGCAGATAGCGTGCTGACTCCTATTGATAGGCTCACGAGGAGCAGTAAGAGTGTCTTTTTCATACCAGTTTTGATGTCTTATATATGAGTTGTTTCGTTTGCAAAGTTACACCTTTTTTCTCGTGCGGCAAAGTGTGTGCCGAGCAGGTCTCAACGTGCCCTTATTTCACAACGTCAGTTTCTGACGAAGTCACAGGCTGTGCGGCTGTGGTAGCATCTTCGGCTTGCTTCTTGAAGAAAAGGTACACCTTGACCAGGCGGCGGTCATCGCTACTGCGGTGTCGGCTCACATAGATAGGCTCGCCTGCTGCCTCGATGGTGTATTGTGGAAATTCTGTCTTGAATCGATCTATATCGTCGCCGCTCACGATCAGCACACCCTGGTGTGGTTCCTCCTTAGCCTTGTCTATAGGAATCACGCGGTCGTTCAGATAGAAATTGATGGTGAAGGGGTGCATCCTGTTGGCTTCTACATATTCGGCGCGGTAGGAATAGATTTGCCCCACAGGACAAAATCCCTTGATGTCTTGTGCTACGTCATAGTCGCTCTTGATATTGAGAATCGTGGGTTGATAGTAACCATCCAGGGCAAGGAAGAGCGAGAGTACCATCATACATAGTGACAGGGGGAAGTATTGTGGTGTTTTCCTACGTTCCGAAGGGAGACTCTTCATTAAATAATATACCACCATTCCTACGGGCAGTGCCACCGCCACCATTTGCAGTAGCGTCATGTGTTGACCTGCTATCGCCGAGACAAAGGCTGAAATCTCGCCGTGACTCATGCCTGCAAACCATTCAGGACGTATGCCGCCCAAGCGGATGGCAAAGAAGAGCAAGGTCAGCAGGATGCACAACGTGGCAACGAAGCTACCGAACCAGAGTAGAGGGCGTGGGTGCTTGTCCCTCAACCAAAGCACAAACTCGGCGATGAAATACGCCAGGAAGGGATAGATGGGCAAAAGATAAGTAGAGCGTTTGCTCGCGGGAATACAATAGAACAAGAACATCACGACAATGCTCAACAAGGTGAACAGGCGTACGTCGTCCATGCCTCGCAATCTGTCGAAGGCTTCACACCATGCCGACTTTGTCAGACATCGTTTCAATTTTGCGCCGATCGCTGTGCTACGTATCTTGCGCCATGCTAACGGCAGTGCGAACAGGAACAACAAGGTGTAGGGTGCGAAACCGCTCACAACGGTCTGTACGTTATACCACCAGGGGTTGATGTGCGAAGCATAGGTCATCTTGCCCAATAGTCTCAGCACGTTTTCTTCATAAATCAAGTCCAGAAAACGCTGTCCGCCATGCGGCTGATGATAGGCCAGATAGTACCAAATGAACAACGGTGTCAACGCAGCAATAGCAAGCAAAGCCAAACGCCAAAAGGCATACCAGAAACTGCGCTTACGCAAGAGCATATACAGTCCGACCACCATGCAGGGGAGCAAGACGCCGACGGGCCCCTTGGTCAGCGCGGCGCCCGATAAGCACAGCCAGGCGATCCAGGGTAAACCTTTCTCGCCACGCTCCGTCCATCTGTACATCGCATAGAGCGCCCCGACCATCAGCGCCGAGAGCAACATGTCCACACGACAAGCTACGCCGGCACGATGTACTTCGAAATTGCTCAAAGTCAAGAGTGCCGCGATCATAGCTACCTCGGTGCCGCGACGGCGTGCATAGAAAAAATAGCCAGCCAAGGTCATCAGCGACAAAGCCAACGCCGAGGGGAAACGAGAGGTGAACTCGGTCACCGCACCCGTGATGCTCGACACAGCGGCAATCATCCAGTGGAGCAAAGGTGGTTTGAAAGCTATCTCATCTCCGTTGTTGATGGGCAAGATCCAGTTATTATACTCCAGCATAGAGTATGCCACGATAGCCTCTCTGGGTTCGCCGCGAGTATTAAAAAATGTATCGCCAAGGAATAAGAACAACGACAAAAGGCATACTATACATAATATATAGGCCATGATGCGCTGTTGCTTTTCCGTATCGTTGGAACTAAATAGGCTCGTACTTTTTGTCAGTAGATTCATCTTTTTTGTCAGTAAGTTCAGATATTTTGTCAGCAAGTTTGTTGCCTTATTATAAGCCGTAGGCGGGTTGGCAGAACATCTGATAGCGTTGCTCTGTCAACCCGTCAAATATGGTTGTGGTCTTTACTTCGCGAGTTTCCAAGTAGCGCCGTCGCGAGTATCTTTGATCTCGAAGCCAAGAGCACCGAGTTCGTCGCGAATCAAGTCACTAGTTGCCCAATCTTTGGCAGCCTTTGCCTTAGCGCGGAGTTCGAGCAGCATGTCGATTGCTTTGCCAAATGCTTCTTCGCGGTCGGCATTGCCTTCGGCTTCGGCGCGCAGTCCCAAGATGTCTACGGCAAATGTGCGGAAGGTCTGCTTCAGAGCTTCCAAACCTTCGGGTGTGATCGTTTGCTTCTTGTCTGCGAGTTGGTTGATCACGCGGCATGCGTCGAAGAGGTGGCTGATCATGATGGGCGAGTTGAAATCGTCGTCCAAGGCAGCATAGCATTTTTCGGTCAGTTCGGCTGCGTACGCTTCGTTCAAGGCTCCGTCTGCTACAGGCTCTACGCGTTCCATTTGAGCAAAGGCTTCCATCAATCTTTCCAGACCCTTTTGCGACGCTTGCAGGGCTTCGTTGGAGAAGTCTACGGTCGAGCGATAGTGAGCTTGCAGGATGAAGAAGCGGATGGTCATGGGTGAGTACGCCTGTTCCAACTTTTCGTGCGAGCCGTTGAAGAATTCGTCCAGGGTGATGAAGTTGCCCAAACTCTTGCCCATCTTTTGGCCGTTGATGGTGATCATGTTGTTGTGCATCCAATAGTGTACCATTTGTTCGCCTTGTGATGCCACCGCCTGAGCGATTTCGCATTCGTGGTGGGGGAAGACGAGGTCCATGCCGCCGCCGTGGATATCAAACTGTGCGCCCAAATACTTACGGCCCATAGCAGTACATTCGCAGTGCCAACCGGGGAAACCATCTCCCCAAGGCGAAGGCCAGCGCATGATATGTTCGGGTTGTGCTTTCTTCCACAGGGCGAAGTCTACCTGGTTGCGCTTTTCGCCCACGCCGTCGAGTTCGCGACTCGCATTGATTACATCTTCCAGGTTTCTGCCCGACAGGATGCCGTACTTGTGGTCTTTGTTGTATTTTTCGACGTCGAAATAGATCGAGCCGTTGCTTTCGTAGGCATATCCGGCATCAAGGATTTGTTGCACCAATTGTTCTTGCTCGATGATATGACCTGTAGCGTGTGGTTCGATACTTGGTGGCAAGCATCCCAGTTTGTCCATCGCTTGGTGGAAGCGGTTGGTGAAATGTTGTGCCACTTCCATGGGCTCGAGTTGTTCGAGTTTTGCTTTTTTAGCAATCTTGTCTTCGCCCTCATCAGCATCGTGTTCCAAGTGGCCCACGTCTGTGATGTTGCGCACGTAGCGCACTTTGTAGCCCAGGTGCTTCAGGTAGCGGAACACCAAGTCAAATGTGATCGCAGGGCGTGCGTGTCCCAAGTGTGCGTCGCCATAGACGGTAGGGCCGCAGACATACATGCCCACGTGTCCGGGATTGACGGGGCGGAAGAGTTCTTTCGTACGTGAAAGTGTGTTATAGATAAAAAGTTTGTGATCTGTCATTTTTCTTTGTTTTTATAATTGTTTGCAAAGTTAGCAAAATAAAAGCCAAAAAGGGAATTTTTGCGCCTAAAATCATTTTAAAAAACAAGCGAGCCTTTGCAAAGTTTTTTATTGCAAAGACTCGCTCGAAAAAAAGTCTAATGTTTTTTAAAAAAACCTTGACCTTTTTTAAATTCCAGAACGGTTTTTTTAAAAAAGGTCTTGGTTTATGAAATCAATGTTTTTTGTCCTTTGTTTTGGACTAAGAACAAGGGGAATTATTTCACATGCTTTTCGCCGCGATCGTTGATATATACGCCGTGAGCGGGAGTAGTGATTTGGCGGCCGCCGAGGTCGTAGAGTTTGGTATCGCCTGCCTGGCCATTAGTCAGGACTTGGTCGAGCCCTGTCACTACCTCTTCGGTCTTTTCAAAGGTCCATGTGCTGGCGCCCCAGAAAGGTTTCATCAAGATGTAGCCCCACACGTCGGCGTTGACGTACCATGAATTTCCGCCCTTGCCGTCGATAATGCAGATACCAGTCTTGCCGTCCAGGGTACGCTCTTCGAGAGTCCAGTCGTAGGGCTTACCCAAACGTACCATTTGGTCGGTAGCATCGCTCGAGATATACGCTGCGGTTTGTGTAGCCTTGTTGATCAGGATGACTGTCGCATCGTTGTTCTTCACTACTTGCCACAACTGTGTATCGTCGTTGTTTTTGGTCTTAGGCTCTACCTGGTTGGACGAGGTGTTGGCTGTAGCATAGTATTGACTGAACCATACGTTGTGGATGCGATAGTAGTGGCCTGGATCGAAGCTATCTGCTACGCCGGTGCGCTCCATGCCGAGGAATTGGTTGTACTTTTCTACGTATTCCTTGTAGGTCTTTTCGCTCACGCCACCCTTTTCCACCAGTGTCTTGGCAGGTGTGATGATGTCGTTGCGGAGGAAGTCCAAAGCCGACTCGGATGGTTGTCCCATTTCGCCAGGTTTAGCGGTGGTGAGGAGGAGTTCGCATTTGTCCACGAGTCCCTTCAACCATGCGGTGAAGTCTTGCACTTCGACGATGCGCCATGTGCCAGGATAGCATAGTGCTGCGACGTCCTTGGCATGTACTTTGCCCGAGAGTTCGCCGTGCATACGCTTCACGTTGCCTGTCACATTTTTGTTGTAGCCAGCGACAGCAGAGATGGTCACTGCGCCAGGGATATAAGTATAGTCGCCAGTAGCAACAGTAGCCTTGTCCACGCGGATAGGTGTGGCATTTTGTTCAACCAAAGTCACGGCGCTGTTGATGTTTGGCATTTGCAGTGCGAGACCGTTGCATACGTTGCGCAGAGTGTATCCGCCGTTAGCCGCTTCGAAGGTCCAGAGTTCTTCGGGTTCAACTTGTGGTGTGTAGTGGAAACGTACGTTGGTGTCGTCGGCATAGACTGTCGAGCCAGCATATTGTTGTTTGTAATAGGTAGCGGCTGATACGATCTGATAGGTCTTGCCTGCTTGTGGCTGAACGATCTCGGCCGACTTGAACTGACTGATAGCGCTAGACAGAGCACTTGCTGCACTGGCATCGCCTTCGGCTTTGTTCAGGGCTTCCTGCAATGCATCGTACACCTGTGCTGATGGATAACCCACGCCGCCGCGTACGCTTTCGGTCAACAGTGTGCGCGCTTCGTCGAGGTCGGCTTCCAAAGCGGTCTTCTTGTCGGGCAAGATGTAGTGGGTAGCGTAGACATAACCCAGGGCGTCGAGGATTTCGTCGTGAGATTGCAGACGCGCATAGAAGTCGTCCCAATTCTTCTTGCTGGCTGGCAACCATCCTGTCTCAGACAGCGCCAAGAGGCGAGGCAAGAGTTGGTATTCCAATTCGTAGGCATCGTTGGTGGTCTCAGTCCACATATTACCCTGAACACCGAGGCAGTAGTCTTCCTTGCCGCCAAGTGCGCCGAGCGGATTGATGTTGTACACTTCCTCGATTGTATTATAGAAGCCGTCGCCCCATCCACCGTAATAAGGCTCGTCGATCTTGTGCTCAGAGAGGGGAACTTGCATAAAGTCGAGATAAAGTTGGTGATAAGGCACGATGATGCTCTTCAGTCCGAAGCCGGCAGCCTTAGCACTCAGGTCAAGGCTATTCCATGCCATGACGGCTGGCTTCACAGTATTCTTGCTGCTCCAGTGTGCCAGCAATTCGTCCCAAACGACGATGTCCTTGCCATGCTTCTCCTTGAGGTAAGTACCAAGCAACTCTACGAGCCAAGATTGCAACTCGTGTACGCCAGCCAGGCCTTCTTCCTGCACACGACGCAAGCAGTCGGCATTGTTTGCCCATTGCTCGGTAGGACATTCATCACCGCCGATGTGAATATATTGGTGAGGGAAAATCTTTGCCACATTGTCCAACACACACTTCAGGAAGTCGATGACCTCGTCCTTACCGATGTTGAGCACGTCGTGAGAGATACCGCCGTCGATGCGTACGCTATATTGCTTGTTGGGGTCGCAACTGAATTCGGGGTAAGATGTCACTGCTGCAACCATATGGCCGGGCAGGTCGATCTCAGGCATAATTTCGATATGGCGTTCGGCAGCATAAGCTACGATTTCCTTCAGGTCTTCTTGCGAGTACCACATGCCGCGACCATACTCAGTATCGTCGTAGAAAGCGGCACCGTCGCCAGGATTGCTGAACGAACCGCTACGGATCGCGCCGACTTCTGTCAATTTGGGGTATTCGGGGATTTCGATACGCCAGCCTTGGTCGTCGGTCAAGTGCCAGTGGAAACGGTTCATCTTATAGAATGCCATGATGTCAAGGATGCGTTTCACCTCTTCCTTGTCAAAATAGTGGCGGGCAATATCCAGCATATAGCCGCGGTGACCCAGTGCGGGCTGGTCGGCGATATTGACGTAGGGCAAGGTCCAGCGTGTGTCGGCTGTGCCTTGTGAGAAATATTCGCGGGGGAGGAGTTGCTTCAAGGTTTGGAGCGCGTAGAAGAAACCAGCGTCTGTTGCAGCAGTGATGCCGATGCCTTGTTCGTCGACTACGAGAGTGTAGGCCTCAGCACCGAGAGATTTGTCCTCGCTCAGATGAATGGCGCCCGAGGTGCGGTCGCCTGTAGTCTTGCTCACTGTCAGTGTGCGGCCCGAAGCCTTTTGCCATTGCGCGGCAAAGTCGTCTACGTACTTGCGAACGGCTTCGTTGGTATAGGTAATGGTTGTGAGCGAAGTGAAGTCCTTTTGTCCGTCCTTGGTTACGGTCAAATTAGCGGGGTAGGGTACTAATGAAATACTGCCCAGAGCGCCAAATTCTGCTTCGCTTTGGAATTTCACAGGGTCGTTTTGGTCGCCCTTGTCCCAAAAGCCTACGCCACGATTTTCAGCAGGTCCGCCCCACAGGTTCATTGATACTGCAGAGTTGCCCACGGGTTGGATTTCGTAGTAGCCGGAATAGGTGGAATTGGTGGTCTTCACGATTTTGAATCGCGTAGTTCCTGAAGCCGCGCTGCTGGCTTTTACCATCGTGTTCTTGGCAGAATTGGCAGCACAGAGGCGCAGGCCCAATTTGTTGGTGAATGTGTAACCTTCGGAGTCGTTGCCTTCGATTCTCCACAACTGTCCGTCGGCAGCCGTAGCGGCGCTAGTGCTGATTTGCGCATTGTTGGTCGTAGCGGTAAAGGCATTGCCGCCATTCATGAAGCGAATCATGTAATAGACCACATTGTCGCTCGTACTAACAGTGGGGAAAGTTTGCGCCCACGCTGTGAAAAACGAAAACAGCGAGACGAGCAGTGAAAATGCTAGGATACGGTGTTTCATAATATAATGTTTAGGTTGATAATAATTTGCGTATAATATATGTGCCTTTGTTAAGATGAAAAAGCACGAGGCAAATTTACATTTTTCTGTAGTATTGAGCAATTATTATGTCTATAAAAGTGGTTGCGGATAGATAAGACAACGAGGAGTCTGGAATGCATCCTGACTCCTCGTATTTATTCGCGCACCCTATGAGGTGCTATGCATTTTTTGACTTTATATTGGGGTATAAGGTTTATTCCCAATCCAAAATTACCTTACCGCATTGACCAGATTCCATTACATCGAAGCCCTTTTGGAAGTCTGCGATGGGGAAATGGTGAGTGATCACTGGTGTGAGGTCAAGGCCTGAGATGAGCATTTGTTGCATCTTGTACCAAGTTTCCCACATTTCGCGGCCGTAGATACCCTTGATGGTAAGTGCCTTGAAGATAATTTCGCTCCAGTCTACTGTAGTAGTAGGAGGCAGAATGCCCAATTGAGCGATCTTAGAGCCATTGTACATATTGCTTACCATATCACGGAAGGCAATAGGAGAACCCGACATTTCGAGACCTACGTCGAAGCCGCGGATACCCATCTTTTCCATAGCGCCTTGTACAGTCTCGCCCTTAGCAGCATTCACTGTGCATGTAGCACCCATCTTCTTAGCGATGTCCAGGCGATAGTCGCTCAGGTCAGTCACTACGATATTCTTAGCACCTGCAAATTTAGCGATAGCAGTAGCCATTGTACCAATCAAACCGGCACCGGTGATCAATACATCTTCGCCGAGGAGGGGGAATGAGAGTGCTGTGTGAGTAGCGTTGCCGAATGGGTCCATAATAGCAGCCATATCGTCCGAGATACGGTCGTCGAGTTTCACTACGTTGCATTCGGGGATGCACAGGTATTCTGCGAATGCGCCGTCGCGGTTCACGCCCACGCCGATGCTATTTTCACAGATATGTTGCAAGCCACGGCGGCAGTTGCGGCAGTGTCCGCAAGCGATGTGACCTTCTCCTGTCACGCGGTCGCCCACTTGGATATTGCGCACGCCGGGACCTACTTTTTCTACTACGCCCACGTATTCGTGACCGATAGTCATTGGAGTCTTGATGGTCTTTTGGCTCCATTCGTCCCACTTGTAGATGTGCAAGTCTGTACCGCAGATAGCAGTCTTTTTGATCTTGATGAGCACATCGTTGACGCCCACTTCAGGCACGGGCACGTCCATCAACCAGATGCCTTTGCCGGCTTCTTTCTTAACTAACGCTTTCATTTTGCTGTTGTTTTTAGTTTATGAAATTTCTATTGTTGTCTATTGCCAAAGTATTGCTCCCGCTACCATCGCTTGGCGCAGGGACAAATACTTTCCGATGGCGAAGTTACTGCAAACTGAGCGGAAGACAAAACGAAAGCGGCATTTTTTTTAGATTTTATTTTCTCTTGTGTGGGATTAGGCAAATCAATGTGAAAATTTATATTGTTTTTCGGCTATTAGGAGGCTATAAAAAAAACCAAGACCTTTTTTAAATTTCGCGACGTCTCGTTGAAAAAAGGTCTTGGTTTTTTTGAAAAAGGTCTAATGTTTTTTTAGCACCTTAAATTTGTATGTCTTTTCTGTGTGAATTTGATGACTTAAAGTCCGATACCGATACCCACAGACAAGGGGGTGAAGGCTGGGGCAAAGTCGCTGTCGAGCACGCGGCAGGGCGAGTATTTCACAAAGAGCGACAGCCAACGATAGTTCAACGTGCCCATGAAATCCACCGTCACGCGGTTGCCATGAATATTGCGCTGCTCGTCCTTCACCCTTTCGTATTCCAGATTGTACACCGTCTTCATCCTGTTGCGTGCATTGATGTTGAGCATGGCTCCGACAGAGAAATCCCAGTGCTTGGTCCACGCATAACGATAGCGCAGAGGGAAGGTCACGGCAAAGGTTCTGATGCGCGAATAGTCGTGCGTCGCACCTGCGGGATAGGGCGAAACGATGATGCCGTCAGGGGTCTTTTCAAAACGCTCACGGCCCGTCAAGCGATAGTTACGCCAATCCAGACCGATACCGTACTCGATGCTATGCTTGCGGTTGCGCAGTCTGTGGCGGATGTACAGCATATCCCAGTAGATCTCAAGAGATTCGCCCATATCAACGTTCACGCCACCCTGTGCGCCGGGGGTGGAAACGAAGCCAAAACCTACACCACCGATGCACAGCGCATTTTTGCTCTCAACCTTGATCTTGGTCGACTTGGTGCTGATGGTTTGTCCGACCAGACCGATGCCGAAATCCCAGCCACCGCCACCTTCGCTCACTTCGTCGACTACGGCCTTGTCGGTGGAGCGCCGGAAGTGGTAAGCGTAGGTCGGATCATTGCCCGCGCCTTTGATATTGATTTCTACGTTCGCACTATCGGCTTTCACCGTCACTTCGTGCGCATTTTTCACTGTGACCAAAGTATCGCTAACTGCTGTCGCGCTGAGCGAAATACAGGTCACTGAGAGCAGGAGTAGCATCGCACTGCGTAGGCTTGATGTGGTATTGAAATAACGTGGTTTCATATCTATTATATTTTTAGTGTTTGACATCAGGTTTAGGGTTGTTTTCAAAATCTCAGATGCTTGCGCAACTTTTCGGCAGAGGCTGGTCCCTCCATGTATATTATGGTCAACTTAGCGCCGTCTTGTTTCTGCGGCTGGGCGTTTTTGAACAACAGATATTGGTGTATGCCGTTCTTGGTGCCCACCTGGCAAAATGCTACGACGATGCGTCCGCCCAGACGCCTCAGTTGCTTTCCCGTTGCCGTAGCCAAGTCCTTTTCGACCAGGCGGCTCACGTCGTCGATCTCAGCCGCAGTAGCCTCGAAGGTCAGGCTGTGATAATATTTCAATCCATATTTTTTGACCTCGGTGCCCGACACGATGATTTCGGTGGTAGATGGACGATCGGCGATGCTGGCATTTTGTCCGAAATACTTGCCCACGTGCAATTGTTGCTGACCCATTGCACAGCAGAGCACGCTCAGGTATATTGCTGTCAGTAGTAATAGGCGTTTCATCATTCTTCTTCATCTAATGTGTTAAACATATCGTTCAGTTGCTCTTGCACGATGTCCACTTCCTCGGACTCGCTCATCATTTGCAGAGACTCCTGCAGCATGCGGTCTACTGTGGCAGCATCGGTGATAGGCTTACCGCCCACATAGGCTATTGCCATATTCTCGGCGTCGAGGGATCGTTGCTGCAAAGCAGGAAGAATTTCCCAGCACATCCATCCGCCTACGATCAATGCGGCGATGGCAGCGGCAGACTTCAGCAGTCGTGGCGACAGGGTCAGACGGCGTGCGCCCTGAGGTTTATGTGATGTGCCTTGCGGTTTATATGATGCTCCCTGCAATTTGTGTGATGCGCTCTGCGATTGGGCTAAAACATCCTGAGTCCTCTGTGGTGTGCCCTTGGTGTCGGCAACTTTTGCGGAAGTGGTTTGGGTTGGTGTGGAAGCCTTGGCGTGCATCAATCTGCCCATATCCAGATAAGCGAAGACGGCGCGCAGGGCGTCAAATTCGGCATCTGCACCAGCTGGTGTCTTGAGGAATTGCGCCAAGGCCTGTTCCTCTGCCACCGAGGTGAGTCCCTGCATGTAGCGATCCGTCACCTTGCGCGCTTGCTGCGCCGTCAAGGGGGGCGTTGGTCGGGTATCTTGGGGATTAGGTTTCATGGCGTTGTAGTTCTAAATAAGCATTCATTATCTTTTGTCTCGCTCGCGACAGATGCATCCTGACAGCAGTGGGTTGTAGGTTTAGTTCCTGCGCTATTGTGTCAAAGTCTGCACCATCATATTCTCGGCGTCTGAGCACGTGGCGTGCTGTGGGTGAAAGTTCGCTTTCGATCAGTGCCTCGATGCGGCGGAATCGCTCTTCGGTTTCGTTGGTTTCTGCCTCGGCGGTGCTTGGGGGTTCTGCCACCTCGTCGATATTTATCGTCCCGGTGTGCGACTGTCGGCGCAGGGTATCGATGCTGACATTTTTCACGGTGGTGGTGATCATCGCAGCGACTTCGCCTTCGCTGCCCATTTGCTCTCGGCGCTCCCACATCCTGCAGAAGGACTCCTGCACGGCATCTTCTGCCTCCATCTCGTTGCCCAGTATCCCGCGGGCCAGGTGTAGCAAGCGCCGATTCAGACGCTGGAACACGTTGGTGAAGGTTTTTTCACGCGAAGTATTACTTGCTTGTTCCGAGGTACTACTTGCTTGTCCCGAGGTGCGACCTGTTTGTTCCGATCCGCCACCTGCTTGTTCCAAGGCGCCACCTGCTTGTTCCGAGGTAAACCTTTCCCCCAACATATCGCCGTAGTGTGGCGATATGTCGTTGCGGTGCATGTCGGATTCGTTGTGTTGCATCTTTTGGGAAAGGTTGATGTTTAACTTATGGTAGCGGACTTTTCGTGAGCGCTTTCTATCTGTATAACGCAGCAAGGTGCGATTTGTAACACAAAAGTGCAATATTTTTTTAACTTTTTTCAAAATTCACAAAGGAAAGACCATTTTCCCACCACATCAGGGCAAAATATTACGAGGACTTGGTAGAAACGACAGGAACTAAATGCAGATTTTTCCACAAAAGGCACAGACGATACTGCAGCAGGTGACAAAAAATGTTTATATTTGCAAATGCGTTGCGACTGTGCGCAATTTGATTTTTACACACACTTATATATATAGAAATATGTCTTTACTTAGAGTTATCCTTGCTATTATTTTTCCTCCCCTTGCCGTTGTAGACAAAGGCTGTGGTTCTTTTTTGATTATCTTTATTCTCACCGCTCTGGGGTGGGTACCTGGCGTGATCGGCGCTTTGGTGATTTTGAACAAGGAGTAATCTGCAGGGAAAAATCCCCCATACAGAATAAACAAGAGAAAGGAAAAAGAAACAAACATGACAGATTTACAAGATTTGAATAAAGAGACGACTGCTGCGGTGCACCCTGCGGTGGAGCGTGTCGGACTGCTGCGCCAGTGGATGCTGGAACGTGGTTATGCCGCCTTGATCGTACCCACCGCCGACCCACACGGTAGCGAATATCTGCCCGAGCGTTGGAAAGTGCGTCAATGGTTGACCGGATTCACCGGCAGCGCGGGTCTGGCACTCGTTACCCTGAAGAGCGCAGCCCTGTGGACGGATTCACGATACTTCCTGCAGGCCGAACAGCAATTGGCTGGCTCGCCATTCACCCTGATGCGCGAAGGCGAAGACGGCGTCTTGCCGCCCAACTATTGGTTGATGAAGGAAATCGGCGCCGAACCGCTGACCGTGGGTTACGTGGGCGAGATCACCTCTCTGGACTTGTTGGAAAGCGTCTCTGCCCTGAACGGCATGCTCCACTTCGAGGCGACCGAGAGCGACCCCTTCGACACACTGTGGTTGGATCGCCCTGCCCTGCCCGACGGTGCCATTCGCCTGCAGCACATCAGCGATGCCGGTGTCGAGGTGAGCGAGAAAATGAATCAGGTGCGCTGCGAAATAGGCAAGATCAGCCACAACTCGCGTACATTCCTGCTGAGCGATTTGTCCGAGATAGCATGGCTATTGAACCTGCGCGGCGATGATATACAGTACAATCCGTACTTTGTCAGTTACCTACTGGTCGAGGAGAAAGGCGCTACGCTATTTGTAGACCAGAAAAAACTGACGCCCGAAGTCTGCCGACATCTGAGCGAAGCCGCTGTAAGCGTGATGCCCTATGATGCGTGGAAGCAAATGCTTCTGACCAGAAAGGAGGACTATGATATCAAGGTCTACTGTACCAAAGCGATGAACTGCGGCGTGCTCTCCTTCTGCGAAGCCAACGATGTGGAATACGCCTTCGCCGACTCGCCCATCCCTGCCCTGCGTGCTGTGAAAAATGAAGCCGAGATTGCTGGTTTCCGCCGTGCTATGGAGCGCGATGGCGTAGCGATGGTCAGATTTTTGAGCCGACTGGACGAGCATGTGGCAGAGGGAAATTTCACCGAAGTCAATGCTGATGAAGTCTTGACCGCACTGCGCGCCGAGGGCGATAGATATTGTTCGCTCAGCTTCGGCACAATCGCTGCATACGGCCCCAATGGTGCCATCGTACACTACGAAGCCGAGGCCGACAGCGCCGCCGTGCTGGAAGCGCGCGGATTGTTGTTGCTCGACTCGGGCGCACAGTACGAAGACGCTACGACGGACTTGACACGCACCGTAGCCCTGGGTCGTCTGACCGAGGAGGAGCGCAAAGCCTATACGTTGGTGTTGAAAGCACATATATCCCTGGCGATGGGCCGCTATCCCGAGGGCATCACAGGTCTGCAGTTGGACACAGCAGCCCGCTATCAGATGTGGCTCGAGGGTTATGACTTCGGACACGGTACGGGACATGGCGTAGGCGCCAACCTGGGCGTTCACGAAGGTCCGCATCAGATTCGCAAGAATATGACGCCGGGCACACTGCTCCCCTTCCGCGCCGGTATGATCGTGTCCAACGAGCCCGGCATCTACGTAGCGGGACAATTTGGCGTGCGCCTGGAGAATCTGCTCCTGGCCTTGTCTGCCGAGGAGACACCCTTCGGCCGCTTCTTCCGCTTCGAGACACTCACACTCTGCCCCTTCGACCTGCGCCCCGTCTATCTGGACCAACTCTCTGCCGCCGAGGTGGCATGGCTCAACGACTACCACGCCATGGTGTGCGACAGATTGTTGCCGCTGCTGAATGACGAGGCCGAAAAGCGCTGGCTCATCGAGGCGACACGTAAAGTCGAGGTGCGAGAATGAACTAAGCACAAAGCATAGATTGATAGAAGCAGGCGCTTCTCAATCGCTCCTGACAGCAAATAAAAAATGCGAAAAATTTTGACAAACGCTGTTGATGAAATAGAACGGCGAATTGAACATAAAATAGGGATTGTAAACAAAAGCCTTAGCCTTTTAGAAAAAAGGTTAAGGTTTTTTTCAAAAAGGTTAAGGATAATTCAAAAAAGGTTACTTGTAGTTTTTTCTACAATAGATCAAATTTGTCGAAAGTTGCTCGTAGTTTTTCCTACATCAAGTGTGGAAAATCCTGCGCTAAGGCAAAATAGAATCACAATTATTACATATTGAACATTTCTTCCTTGTTTAGCACCCCAAATAGGCTATTTCTAATGCGCCGTAGTTCGCGTAAATCCGTCCCGTTCTCCGCTTGAACGATTCTGAGCGATTCTCGCACTCCGAAAATGCGAAAAATTTTGACAAAATCACCTTCTGCGAAATACATCTAAGGCGGCATCAAGAACAAACGACAGAGGGCACCTCTCGTCTGAGAGATGCCCTCGATTATATTAACCTATTCGGTCGAATCTGTCGAGATTATTTCACTAAAACCTTCTTGCCGTCGATGATGTAAAGACCTGCGGGCAAGTTTACAGTCTTTGTGCCCAAATACACACCGCTAATGGTATAGACGCCCTTGCGCACAGCTTCGGTTTGTACACCCTGTATAGCTGTGGGGTAGATGCGTTCCAAGATGTCGCTTTGTGCTGCCACGTTGGGGTTCTCGCGCAATTGCCATGCAGCACCAGCGTCAGTCTTTTCCCAAATAGAGAGTGGCGCGATGTAGTTTTGTGGCGCCGCGCACAGGTATTCTTTGCTACCGCCGTGCTGTGTGATGGCGAAGTTACCAGCTCCCATATCTTCCATAAAGAGTGAAGTCACGCTTTCGGTGAGTGTCACAGGCTTAGTCTCGCCATTGTAATCGGGCACGCTGAGGAATTTATCTGCACCAACGTTGTAGAAATAGAATTTACCATCGAATGGCACAATCATCCAGCTTGAACCCTCTGCAGTCGTATCGAGAGGCTTCGAATAGTTTTGGGTGTAGAGAGGATGTCCTGCATCGCCAATCATTTCTGCCGCCCAGACGTAAGAACTAGTACTTGCGTAGTTTTGGTCATAGATAGCATACGCCTTGAACGTAGGGTTGTAGAGTGTGTAAGTCTTGTCGTCGCGGATTTCATCAAGGTTTGTGATGATATCGCCCTGTGGTTCTACGTTCACATCTACGTCTGGTTTGATCGAAGCGTCGATCAGCGCCAACACGCTGAGGTCTGCTTCAATATTGGGGTTGACCATAAATTGCCAAGCCGAACCGGCATCGTGTGTATCCCAAATGCTGAGTGGAGAATTGGTCAGCTGAGGTGCAGCACACATGTAGTTGTAGTCGCCACCTCCTGCAGTGAGGGCAAAAGATGAGTTGGACAATTCGACAGCCGTCATACCGACAGGAGTAGATGAGAAGGTGATCTCGCGACCAGCAGTGGTGCTATTAGGATCGGGCGTAGTGAGGAACTTCTTCGCCTCCATATTATATATATAATACTTGCCGTTGAATGTTACTACCATCCACGCATCACTCTTCGCCGCGGGGTCGAAAGGTTCCGCATAGGTCTGCGAAGCCAAAGCATGAGAAGTATCATCACCCTTCATACCAGCAGTCCAAACATAAGAAGTCGAATAAGCAGGAGCATACTTCGCATACGCAGTATAAGCTGGATTGTAGAGCGCATAAGTCACGCTATTCTTCAGCTCAGTCAATGTTGATACGGGAGCGCCCAAAGGTTTCACTTCAGTACCGGGGTTGGGATCGGGGTCAGGTTCTGGATTAGGATCTGGGTCGGGATTTTCCGACTTAGCAAACTGCAATGTATATACCGTCTTGCTATTTGCATTTGAAGCGTAGTCGCTACCCTTCACAGTCAAGGTCAAAACGCCAGTAGACTTATTGAAAGACTTTTCGACAGTAGCCCCTGCGCCCTTGACAGTATATGACAGTTTTGATTCGCTGTACTCTTCTGCTGAAAGGTCAAAGCTACCACCACTTTCCGAAGGATTCAACGACTTGCCATTGTAAGAAAGTGCAGTCAAAGCATGATAGTAGATGAAGTAGATTTCGTCTACGATCAATTCGTCGTTTGCACTACCACCGGGAGTGGGATTAGTGGTAAACGTAGCGAGGAGGTATTGCACATTGCCTTGAGCTTGATCATACGAGAATTGACCTTCGTACTTCACCCAATCGCTTGATGCGTTGATCAGCACACTTGCTTTACCGATGCGGTAAGATGCTTGATCGCTCACTTCAGGATCGCGGAAATCCACGTCGCCGTGCAGGATAAACTGTCCACGGCCGTTGGGCGAACCTCCGCTCTTGAATTTTGCATAGAAGGTCACAGCATCAGGACGTCCGGCAAAGCGCAAACTATGTGTAGCATCGTCGCGCTTAGTGTAGTTGTGATTGCTCGCATCCGCTGGCGTCATGCTACCCATATTAATCATACCGGTAGTCAGGTTACCATTAGCTTTCTTACCTAAAATACTTTTTGAATAAATCTTAACTGCGCGTCCTGTACCATTAGCACCGGGCGAAACACTCGAGGGTTTTGGGGAACTACCCTTACCCATACCAGCCATACCACCAGTGGCAGAATTGAACGAATTCCAACCATTTCCTGGCTCGGTATCGGTTCCTGTGTATTGTTCAAAGCTTGGGTCAGCGAATTGGTAGATACCTTGTGCCGACAGACCGAGAGCGGTCATCAAAGCTAGAGCAAATGTGAATAATCTTTTCATAAATTCTTTTTATTGGAGATGAAAAACAAAAAAAGCGAGTGTGACCCCTTGTGATGTCTATTGTTGTAGAAAAATCCTTTGATCTATGAGAAAGTTCCTATAATATGAGACATTTTTTCCTTAATCCGCAAAGCAGAAGTGCTGGTCCGCTTTGCCTTATAGAAGGGATAACACTCGCTTTCCGTTATTATTTCTTCAGTACCTTTTGGCCACCTACGATATAGATACCGCGTGTGAGGTTTTGGTCTAATTCCTTGCCTACGTAACGGCCATCGATGCTATATACGCCTTGAGTTGCAGGACGAGCAATAGTCACGTTGTTGATACCAGTAGTAGTCTTCACACCGATGAAGCGCACATTGATAGGAATTTCGCCGCCGCCTGGCACATTGGTCCACATTACATTCAAGAGAACGTCGATAGCGTCGCCCCAGATACTGCTGAAGTTCACGTCGAGCAGAGCTATTGCGTGGAGTTCCTGTTCTGTGCCTTCGTTGAATACGAGTTTTACGGGTTCTCTTTCTTCAAATGAAGTTGCTGTGCCGTTAAAGTTTACCTTGATGCTTGTAATTTCAATATCGCCAAGAGTCATATCGCCGAATGCGAAGTTTGGCAACTTGAAGTTCACAGCATCTTCGCCAGCAGCAGAGAGTTCTACCTTTTGTCCGTCGATTGCTTCAGTTTCGTCAGTGATTTCTTCACCCAAAGCGATGAAGAGTAGACCTTCGTAACCGCCTGCGATATCCTTCACGCCGACTTCTGCAGTTTGTGCTACTTTCTTTCCGTCGAAGAGTACGTAGATTGGCATGGGCTCGTCCATTCCTGGCACGTTAGTCCACATTACGGGCAAATCCACAACGATACGTTCGCCGCGGATGTAGCTTTCTTGTTCGTTGATGAGGGCTGTTGCATGAATTTCAGCATCTGTGCCTTGGTTGAATACGAGGTTTACTGGCTCAACGTCGCTAAATTTAGCAAAGTTGCCGTTGAATAACAAGTGCAAGTGATTTACCTCGATATCTCCAAGAGTCATATCTGCGAAAGCGAAGTTTTTGAGCTTGAAGTCAACGGTACCGTCTTCGTTGGCAACGAGTGATACTTTCTCGCCGTCGATACATTCAGATTCTTCGTTGATTGGTTCGCCCAAGCTGATGTAGAGTTTACCTTGATAGTCGCCTGCAACGTCTGTCTCGGTTTGTGCTACAGCCGAAGCGCTAAACAATGCTACTGCAATAAGAGAGAGTAGAATTTTTTTCATAAGCTTTTATTGGTTTTGGTTGTTTTGTTATTTCTAGGTTAGGAAATATATTTTGTCCGTCTGCTATTATTGTTTCAGGAGTTAAGAACGTTGCCGCGGGGTTAGAACAAATAGTTAAAGCCCAAAGTGCCGTAGACGGGATAGAGCGAGAAGGTGACACTGCTGAAGTCTGAAGGGAAAATACCATTCAATCCCCATTGCAGGTTGACAAATGCCGAGAGGTGTTTGTAGGCCTTAAATTCGCCACCGACTTGCACGCCGTAGTGGAACTTACGCAAGTCTTTTGAGAAGTCATAGGTTGCGCTGGTCACCTCAGTTTTTTCGCCCGTAGGATTCTGATCTCGGATGTAGGCATCCACACCGATGCTTTCGCCCAGTTCGTTTTTGATTTCTTTGCCGTAGGCTTCGCCCGAGAATGAACCGTCGAACATCCACGAGAGGTAGGGTCCAGCCGATACGCTCCAGCGCTCGTTGATTTTATATACACCCAGTACGGGAAAGGTCAAATATTTGTTGTTCACACTGGTCTTGACGTGACCGGTGAAGGCGCCTTTGATCTCGCCGCCGTCGACTTCTTTGGCTTCCATGTAGTAGTTTTTCACCGTAGCGTCGGTGCTCATTCCCTTAGTCTCGAGGCGTACGCCCAACTGTATACCCCATGGCGTCGCACCGAATTGTTTTTGCATAGCACCCTCGAGGGCGATGCACAATCCAGGATTAAATCCGTCGATGGCGCGAATTTCTGCGGGCAAGGGCAGGGGCGATGTGCCGCCGAGGTTGAATCCTGCACCTACGCGAACGTGCCAGCCGCGCACTGCAGCACGCAGCAAGTTTTCGTCGGTATCATCTGTGTGGCTTCCGCTCTGTGCGAAGACTGAGGTAAAGGAAGCGAGCAAAATGATCAGTGTATATATCTTTTTCATAATTATTCTTTTTGTAAAGAGGAACGATTAGATTTGAATAAGGAGCGAGAAATTCAAAGTGTCCTTAATCATCTTTGTAGATAATCTATCATCAGACGTCCGAGTCTATTATTTCCAGACAATCTCCAATTCGTCGATGAAGAGCTCACTACCTATAGCGCCTTCGAATACTTGTCCGTCGCGGCTTGACGAAGCTACGATTGTAATAGCATAGCCATCGTTGTTCATACGTTCGCGATCGAACGTTTTTCCTTCTTTCATGACGAAAGGCAATTCAAACTTAGTCCATTCTTTGGGCTCTTCGGGATTTTCCAGACGTGCTACCGACACGATGCGATCACTAGTCAAGACATCGTCGCCGTTGAGTGGTACGAATTTAGCGGGATCTACTTCGTACAACACAGCGTATACGTCACATTTGTCGCGGCGTCCTTCGACCACTTCTTTGTTTTTGTCGTAGAACACTTCGCCTGGTGTATATTTATAATAGCCTGTCAGCATCACGGGTTCACCACCGACCAACTGCAAGCCCATACGTGTAGCCTTGCGTGGGAAGAGCATTGCCTGCGAGGTCTTGAATTCGCCGATGAATATGTTTCCTGCAGCGATGGGCATACGTGTGCTGGCACCGAAGGCACCTGTGTCGCTGGTGCGCAGACGTACGCAGTTGCCTCTCACGCCGAGTGGGTTTGGCGCCGTAGGATAGTCTTCAGCAGTCTTAGCCATTCCGGACATAGCAAAGCCGGCATTACCCGTTGCCCAATAGTTGCGACGTGGGTTCTGTTCATCGCTGGGATCCATCTCGTGCCATTGATAGAACTTACCGCCATCGTCCAGCACAAAGTGTTCGAAACTGCACACAGATATGGGATGGGGGTAATTGAAAGAGACGGTATAGTCCTTAGACCAATTGCCGTCCTCGGAACGTACGGTATAGAGTTGTGGGGAGGTAAAGTCGCGCATAACACCATTGCCAGGAATACCCTCGCCAGTAATAAAAATTTGCGCGCCGGGAGTCAAATAAAACATAGGATCCAACTGTGTACGATCTGTGCCTTTCTTTACGGTCACCGATACGGTGGTATTGGTCACGATGGGGTCGCCTATGATCATCGCCTTGTGATTGCCGAGCCACAAGGAGTCGATGCCTGTGATATCGCACTCAGCATTGAGCGGTTCGTCTTGGATGCATGAAGAAAAAGTCAGTGCTGCGCCCAAGAACGCAAGGGGTAAAAAATGCTTCATTTTTGATACACTTTTGTTGAATTTGTGCAAAAAATCGGGGCAAAGTTACGAAAAAATCCTCAATTGAGCGAAAAAAATCAACATTCGTGCGTTTCCTTTCTGTTAATAATTCTGTATTAATTAGAAGATTAGCAAAATTGACCTACTTTTTTTCCACTTTCAACCCACTCAGGTCTATTGAGGTGGAGGCCAATCGTGATACTCACGCTATTCGGAAGGGGGCGAAAAGTCGTTGATGTCGTTGCCACGAGGCAATGTTTCACGCTCAATGGATTTTTGTTTTTTTAAGAATGATTAAGGATTTTAAGGAAGAAGGCTTAGGTTTTTTTGAAACACAATTGACCTTTTTGAAACAAAGTCTGGGGAAATATGAAAAAGGTCTTGGCTTTTTTGAAAAAGTCGGCGCGGAATTTCAACAAGGTCTAACCTTTTTTTCACCAAAAAATGGGGCAAAACAAAGGGGAATTGCCCGTGTGTAGGCAATTCCCCATATTTGTAATACAAAGATACAATATTTTACTGCGAAATGCAAATGCGTTTTAACAGTCGTTAAGAAAATGTTTCACGACATTTTACTCGCATTTTGCTTTCTTGCACAATCCCTTGCACAGCCCCATGCTACTGCACACAGCACCGAGCAGCAACAACAGCATGCCTCCGATCATCGCATAGGCAACGCCATTGGTCATGGTCAATGTTTGGGGGCGGAAGGTCAGGACGACTTCGTGTTTGCCCGCAGGTACTCGCAGAGCCCGCAGAGCATAGTTGACACGACCCAACTGAACCTCCTGTCCGTCCACGGTGGCAGTCCATCCGGGATAGTAGACATCCGAGAATACCAGGACGCCACCCTTTTCGCTTTCTACGCTATATTTCATTTCGTCGGGCACCATTGCGGTGAGGCGTGCAGTACCCTGGCCGAGCGCTGTGCCGTCCAATTGTGAGCGGAAGGCCTCGTCTGCCACGGCGTCGTGCTGTGTATCCATACCCTTCAGGGCTGCAATTTCAGCATCTGCACCTTTGACGAAATTAAGTCGGTCCACAAACCAAGCATTGCCATTGGCATAAGGATTTTGCACGGCATAGGCACCTTGGCCCACTATGATATATTTCGTATTGAGCATATTCAGTGCAGGCGTAGCAAGGGTGCTGTCTGCTAGGAGGTATTCCTGCATCAATTTGCGACCTTCGGGTGTATTCGCAGCCACACCTTCTTCTTTCAAATAGTCGGCCACGGCATTAATTCTCGACACCATTTCGCCCAATTCGGGATAGATGTGGTTTTCCATCAAGTCATTGTAGCGACGCAACTTGGCAGCGTGATAACCGCCAATGGTCTTGTGATGCGCAGCCAAGGCATTATTGCCAATCGAATTGGGATCAACGACACGATAGTGCAGCGCAGTGTCTGCCAGAATCATCTCGTCGGCAGGTGTCTTTTGCACCATAGCTTCGTGATGAGAGGCGTCGGTGAAATTGTCATCGTTCAGGTAGCGCTTGTTTTCTGCCCACATATCAAGCATAGTCACTACACCCAACACGGCAACGAGCATCCAACCCTTGACAGCACGTACGCGGGTGTAGATCAGGATGAGTGTCGCAGCCAACAGGATGAGCAGGAACGATGTGCAGGCCGACGAAGCCAGGACGTCGTGGCGTGCCGAAGTGAGCGCCGCCTTGTAGTCGGCAACGGTATAGCCGAGCGCTTGCGCGTTGGGGGCGATGTATTGATTGATAAAGTTATTGTCCTTGACAGTAAGCAGATCGCCCACGAGACTTGGCATTGCCCACAGGATGAAGCACACACCTGCAGTCAGCACAAAGGATGTGATGAAGTAGATCTGGTTCTTGCGCTCGTGGAACAAGTCGCGCTTGCGCAAGATCTGTGCCAGTGCCAACATAGCCAACAGGGGTATCGTGAATTCCGCCATAACGAGCGCCGAGGATACGGTGCGGAACTTGTTATAAAGAGGCAAATATTCTATCAAGAAGCGTGTGATCGCTGGCACGTCGTATCCCCATGCGAAGATGAAGGAAATGAGCGTTGCTGCCAGGAGTCCCCACTTCAAGGGACCACGCACGATGAAGCAACCCAGCACGAACAGGAAGAAGACGATGGCGCCGACATACACCGGGCCGACTGTCATGGGCTGTCTGCCCCAATAAGCCGAGGTGATCGGAGAGGCGTCCTCTGTGCTCATACCAAAGGCAGAGCAAGTGGTCTGCATGATGTTTTGATACCTATCATTGTCCTGCGTAGCGTCCATCGCCGCGAGACTTTCGCTTGATCCGCCACCACAGAAGTCGGGTATCATCAGCGTCAACGTTTCGTCCACACCATAACTCCAGGCTGTGATGTAATCATAGTCCAGTCCGTCCTTAGGCGCTTGGACATTTTCATCACCGACCTTAGTCGTTTTGGTCAGTTCCGACTTGCCGCGCATAGACTCCTTACTATAGGTATAGGTGTGATAGAGGTTGGGCAAATTGGCCAAGAGTCCCATCATACCAGCCAAGACAAAGACTGCCGTACCACGGAGCCAGCGCTTACCATCTACGCGAGGCAGGAAACCCTGTGTATCTTCTTCTTCACCAGCATTGGGCTGTGCAGCCTCTTCCGCTTTGCATTTCTTACCACACTTACAGAAAGCACCTACACCAAAGGCCACGATGAGCGAAAGCATGACGAAGCCGAAATAGTAGGACATCTGGATGTGATTGGACAGAATCTGCAGCGCGGCAAAGAAGGCGGTGACGAAAGCACCCCAAAGGTATTTGCCACGATAGCAAAGGATGAGACCCGCTATCGTTGGGGGAACGAAACCAAGGGTAAGGACTTTCCAAATGTGTCCGGCAGCAATGATGATGAAGAAGTAGGACGAGAACGCCCAGGCTACGGCTCCGAAAGCGGAGGTCAGGGGGCGGAAACGCAATACCCTCATCAAAATATAAAAACCAATGAGGTAGAGGAACACATAATTGAGTACGCCCGAAGTGCCCAAACCATACGCTTTGGACAACCAAGACAGCGCGTCGGTAGACTCGTACGAAGGCGAGATCTGATACGTCGGCATACCGCCGAAGATAGAGTTGGTCCAGCGCGCAGTTTCGCCAGTCGCTTCGCGGTGCTGGATCACATCCTGATTCACGCCGACGGGTTGATCATTGTCGTGCCCACCGAGCACCATATCGCCGACAATGGGAGCCTGGAAGTAGAAGAATCCGATCAGCAGAAAGGCTACTACGACCAAAACGTCGGCATAAGATCTCGTGAGTATTTGTTTTACAGAAATGTTCATTACTGGGAAGAAAAAGGTTTTTAATAACGATAATGTTCGGGCTTGTAGGGTCCCTCAACTGGCACACCGATATAATCAGCTTGGGCAGGCGACAATTTTGTCAAATGTACGCCGATACGTTCCAAGTGCAAGCGTGCCACTTCTTCATCCAAACTCTTTGGCAAACGATACACGCCAACTTCGTAGTCCTTTGCCCAAAGTTCCATCTGAGCCAAAGTCTGATTAGTGAAAGAGTTTGACATCACAAACGAGGGGTGACCTGTAGCACAACCCAAGTTGACCAAACGACCATCCGCCAGCAAAGTGATGCGATGTCCGTCGGGGAAGAGATAACTATCCACCTGAGGTTTGATATTAGTCACCTCGACACCAGGCAACTTCTTCAAAGCATCCACTTGTATCTCGCTGTCGAAATGACCAATATTGCAAACGATAGCTTGGTCTGGCATCGCCTTCATGTGGTCTGTGGTGATGACGTCAATATTACCTGTTGTAGTCACAAAGATATTGCCAAGAGGTGCAGCCTCTTCCATAGTCAAGACTTCATAACCCTCCATCGCTGCCTGCAAAGCACAAATGGGGTCGATCTCTGTCACAATGACGCGAGCGCCATACGAACGCATACTTTGTGCACAGCCCTTGCCCACTTCGCCGTAGCCTGCTACGACGCACACCTTGCCTGCTATCATCACATCAGTAGCACGCTTGATACCATCAGCCAAGGATTCGCGGCAGCCGTAGAGATTGTCAAACTTAGACTTAGTTACTGAGTCGTTCACGTTGAAGGCTGGGAAGAGCAATTCACCATTTTCCATCATACGATACAGACGGTGTACACCAGTCGTTGTTTCTTCGCTCACACCCTTCATACCAGCAGCCATTTCCTGCCATATAGTTTTGTTTTCAGCAAGCACAGCTTTCAGGATGTTTTTCAATTCCTGTTCGTCCCCACTGCCCGATGGTGTATCCAATACGGTAGCATCCTTTTCTGCTTGAACACCGAGGTGAATCATCAGGGTAGCATCGCCGCCATCGTCGACAATAAGGTTGGGCCAAAGACCATCGCCGAAATTCATAGCTTGCAGTGTGCACCACCAGTAGTCTGCGAGCGACTCGCCCTTCCATGCAAAGACGGGGACGCCAGCTTGTGCCAACGCTGCCGCAGCATGGTCTTGCGTAGAATAGATGTTACAAGAGCACCAGCGTACCTCTGCACCCAGTTCGCGTAATGTTTCTACGAGAACAGCAGTTTGAATCGTCGTGTGCAAAGACCCCATGATGCGAGCACCCTTGAGGGGTTTTTCTTTGCCGTACTTTTCGCGCAACGCCATCAGACCTGGCATTTCGCTTTCGGCGATTTCTATCTCTTTTCTACCGAACTCTGCTAATGACATATCGGCAACTTTGTAGGGC
>JAGKTZ010000061.1 GCA_021153165.1 Prevotellaceae bacterium | reverse complement strand
GTTTTTTACATATACTACTAAAATGTTTTTTTGATAAGCGAAAGGGGTTACATACATAAAAACGCCCCACGAGGGGGCGTAAATGCTGTTTTAAGATTTGATACCATTACCAACCTTGTAAGATTTCTCCCTTGTAGCGTGAACAAGGAGCGCAATCACAGTTGGCGTATTCAAGTTTATTAGGGTCGGGTATATAGTAACGCAACTCCCAAATCTTCTCTAAATCCTCTAAAAAGCGGTTCGAGAAAATTTCGTTATGGGGTACAAAGTTTGAAAGAAAGAAGTCCTTCGCAGAATTATCCTGCGGAGGCTTTTTTTTTGAAAATACACTTTTTAACGCACCCTGTCTTTGCCAAATCGGCGAAAATTACTAATTTTGCACTCGATTTAAGAATGAGGACAGATTTGGCTGCTTGCAACCTCTCGAAAAAATGCTAAAACGAAGGCGAGATGCACACTCGTGTGCGAATCCCTGCGCTTGCGAAATGAAATAGGTTGTTCCCAAGAAAATTTGTACACTCGGTGTCGATTTTCGCTGTTCTGATTCTGCCACACCAAAAGATGGTGCGTGCAGTTTTTTCGTATATATAAACTAACAAAATAATACCATTATGGCATACCTATTTACTTCCGAATCAGTATCTGAAGGACATCCCGACAAAGTGGCGGACCAAATCTCGGACGCCGTTCTCGACGAACTCTTGGCTTACGACCCCAACTCAAAAGTAGCTTGCGAAACGCTCGTGACTACCGGACAGGTGATCGTAGCAGGCGAGGTGAAGACAGAAGCCTTCGCTGATTTGCAAGAAATCGCTCGCCGCACGATTCGCCGTATCGGCTACACTAAGGCAGAGTATAAGTTTGACGCAGATAGTTGCGGTGTGTTGAGCGCCATCCACGAACAAAGCGCAGACATCAACCGCGGTGTGGAACGCGAAGACCCCATGAATCAAGGCGCCGGCGACCAAGGTATGATGTTTGGTTATGCTAACAACGAAACTGATATCTACATGCCGTTGCCCGTATCGCTGGCGCACGAAATATTGGTAGTGTTGGCTGAAATCCGTCGCGAAGGCAAGCAGATGACTTACCTCCGCCCCGACTCAAAGAGCCAAGTGACCGTGGAATATGATGACAATGGCAAGGCTACTCGTATCGACACGATTGTGGTAAGTACACAACACGACGAATTTATCACTGCAGCCGAAGCTGGTTCGCAGGAAAAGGCGGATGAAATGATGCTCGATCAAATCCGTCATGATGTGATCTCGATCCTTATCCCCCGCTTGATTCGCGAACGTGTGAATACTCCCGAAATCAAGGCATTGTTTGACAAGGGTGCGATCAAATATTTCGTTAATCCTACTGGTAAATTCGTCATCGGAGGTCCTCACGGCGACACCGGACTGACTGGTCGCAAGATCATCGTAGACACCTACGGCGGTAAGGGTGCGCACGGCGGTGGTGCATTCTCGGGCAAGGATCCCTCGAAGGTGGACCGCTCGGCAGCCTATGCAGCGCGCCACATTGCTAAGAATATGGTGGCAGCAGGCGTGGCAGATGAAATGCTCGTACAGCTGAGCTATGCTATCGGTGTGGCAGAACCTATTTCTGTATTTGTCGATACCTATGGCAAGAGCCACACTACGCTGAGCGACGGCGAAATTGCAAAGAAGATTCAGGAAATCTTCGACCTTCGCCCTCGTGCAATCGAAGAACGACTGAAGTTGCGCACACCAATCTACGAAGAAACTGCAAGTTATGGTCATATGGGACGCGAACCTAAGGTGGTGACCAAGACGTTTGCTGCTCGTGGCATGGAAACCAAGGAAATCGAAGTAGAACTCTTCACTTGGGAAAAACTGGACTACGTAGAAACTATCCAGGAAGCATTCAAGGGCCTTCTGAAGTAAGGCTTTTGTCCCGAAAGCGACATGCCTTCAGTGAAAAGCTTAAGTCTGCGTGGGTAATCCTTACCTATTTTGTGCAACTATTCCATATTATATAATATATGTATATCACCGTATATGCCGCATCGAGCGGCCAGGTATCGCAAGTGTACACAGATGCTGCCCGCAGTCTTGGTGAAGCAATCGCCAAGCGCGGACATACGCTAATCAATGGCGCTGGGCGCACAGGCCTTATGGCCGCGACGACTAATGGTTGCCTTGACGCTGGCGGCCAGGCTGTCGGTATCATTCCCGAATTTATGATCGAACAGGGATGGGAGCACAAAGGTATGTCTCAGTTGATCGTCACGCCAGACATGCACCATCGCAAGTCCAAGATGGCAGAAATGTCGAACGCTTGTATCGCCCTGCCCGGAGGAGTAGGCACCCTGGAGGAACTGCTCGAGATTATCACCTGGAAACAGTTAGGCCTGTATCTCAAACCCATTGTTATTCTCAATACGAATGGATATTTTGATGCGCTTTTGTCTCAATTGGAGCGCGCTTTGGAAGAGAACTTCATGAGAGACCTGCATAGAGATATCTGGCAAGTAGCCCAAACAGCAGACGAGGCTATACGTCTGTGCGAAGAAACGCCCCTTTGGGATGCTAATATTAGAAAATTGGCGGCGTTGTAGATTTGAAGATTGCTGGAGGTGGGTGGTGATTCCCTTTTTGTTACCTAAATTCAATAAAAAAACGCCGATTTTATCGTAGAAAATTCATATCAATGCTTTTGTCTAATCCATACGCAATAGTAGGTCAGGTTTCGCAACAAAACGAGGATGCTTCGTTGCGAAATGATACGATTGTGAGCAAGGCGATGGTGGTAGAAAGCGCTGAAGGCGTAGATGAAAACTTTTTGGGCAAGGTTCCGGCTCATGATACTTTGATGCAAGATACACTGAGTGTGTTGGCAGTGCCTGCTCATCAGGTGGAAACTTTTTGGGGGGAGGGTTCTGTCGAAGGATGTGCTGATTTTAGTGCAGGGATTAAGGGTGTGTTGAAAAAAGATAGCATCACGGGGAAAGTGTACGTAGATAAATCTGTTTGGGGAGATAGAATTGCAGGCGAGTCGGGTCCGTACGTTTTGCGTAATGATGATTTGTTTAGCGGTGCCATGTTGTTGCTGTTTGTGATTGGTTTGTTGATTGCAGTTCATGCCAATCGCTATTTCAAAACGTCGTTTAAGCATTTTTTTGAGAGAAAGCGTCAAAGTACAATATTTGAAGAAGCCGAAGATGCGCAAATGCGTGGAAGGAGCGTGCTCTTGTTTCAAGCATCTGTGGCAATAGGTTTTCTGCTATTCAATTATTTTCAATCAGATGTGGTCCACACTTGCGATCGCATCACTACGCTGGGTTTGCTCGGCTTGAATGTTGCGCTCTGCTATGCATGTGTGCTGTTGAAAATATTCGTATTTAATAGTGTTAATCGCACATTGTTTACTCGTGAGCAAAGCAGGACCTGGAGCGAAGGATTTGTGTTGGTGCTAAATTGCGCCGGATTGCTATTGATGCCAGTGGCTTTGTTGTCGCTATATTCACAGATTAGTTTGACAGCACAATTGTATTTTGTCATTTTGGTAGCCTTTGTTTGCGAAATAGTACTGTTTTACAAGTCTTTCCGTACTTTTTTTGGCAATGGTTTAGGTTATCTGCATTTAATTTTGTACTTTTGTGCGCTCGAATTAGCGCCCTACTTAGTAATGTGGTGTATTTCGACCAATCTCAATCAGATATTAATTGATTTGTAGAAACACAAAAACATTAGACCAGGCTATGATCAAGAAAATTCTCGTTTCGCAGCCCAGGCCGACTTCTGAAAAGTCGCCCTACTTTGATATTGAAAAGAAATATGGTGTAGAGTTGACCTTTCATCCCTTTGTCAAAGTGGAAGGCTTGAGCGCCCGCGAGTTTCGCCAACAACGTGTGCAAATCCTTGACCACACTGCGGTAATATTCAACTCAAAGCATGCCATAGATCACTTCTTTAATTTGTGCAAGGAGTTGCGTATTACAATACCCGAGGATATGAAGTATTTCGGATTGTCCGAGGCAATTGTATTGTATATCCAAAACTACGTGCAATACCGCAAGCGCAAAGTCTTCTTTGCAGAAAGTGGAAAATGGGAAGACTTGGTGCAAATCATGGCTAAGCATAAGACAGAAAATTACCTCTTCCCCCAAAGTGATGTACACACCGACGAAGCGCACCAAATGCTTGAAGCCAAGAAGCTGAAGCACACTGAATGCGTGATGTATCGCACGGTGAGCAACGAGTTGCCTACGGACAAGCCACTCGACTTTGATATGGTCGTGCTCTTTACTCCTGCCGGCGTAGACTCTTTGCTGAAAAATATTCCCGACTTCAAGGATAGAAACATCAAGTTGGCTTGCTATGGCAAAGCTACTGCCAAGGCGATACAAGACTTAGGGTTGCCCCTCGAACTTGAAGCACCTTTAGTAAAAGCTCCCAGTATCACAGGTTCACTGAGTCTTTATTTAGAAGAGAACAACAAGTAATATTTATATCACAAGGCGAAGTAAACAAGACGCTACTTGTTCACTTCGCTCTTTTTTTAATTTCGCTGAGTACAATCCATCTGCGCATAGTTCTAATTCCTTATGACCGAACTTCACACCCCAGAGACAGGGCATTTCGCCCCATTGATGCGCCATACCTTTGGTAAGGCTGAGCACCTCTATCTGCGCAAAGATATTGAGTCGCTGTTCAGCGCAGGTAGCAAGTCCGTCAACATCTTCCCTATCCGTGCTGTATATCGTCTGGAGAAAGGCGAACGCGAGCACGGCGTAAAGGTGATGGTGAGTGTTTCCAAACGCAGACTGCGTCATGCCGTGGACCGCAATCGTGCCAAGCGTCAAATGCGCGAAGCCTACAGATTGCAAAAAGAAATCCTGGCCAATGCGCTACCCGATGGATATTGTCTGAATATAGGTTTCATCTGGTTGCCATCTCAACCTTTGAAGTCTCCCCTTGTATATCAAACTATCCAAAAACTGATGCTGAGAATTGGAGAGGGCATCAGCAAAATCACTGCTCCGACAAGCGCTGAGTAAGCACTGAATAATGCGTCTGGAAGTAGTCAAAATACGCCAGTCTCTATCGCTCCAAAAAGAAGTCAAGGCTTTGTTGAAAAAACATTAGACCTTTTTTAAATTTCTCAAGGCTTTTTTTTAACGAGACGTCGCGAAATTTTTACATTCAAAATTGCCCTTTTCATCGAGCAAAACCTCATCACTCCTCTGTCCTTTTTATGAAACGTTTCAGTCAATATATTTCCAAAGGTTTTACCGCCATTTTGATACTTCCGATACGTTTTTATCGCAAGTGTATCTCGCCGCTGACGCCGCCGGCATGCCGCTACACCCCGACGTGCTCTCAATATGCCATCGAAGCCCTGCAAAAGCACGGCCCTATCAAGGGACTTTATTTAGCAGTAAGACGCATTCTGCGCTGTCACCCTTGGGGCGGACATGGCTACGACCCCGTACCATAACATCATGTTGGACTATCACACGCACAATCCCCACGTAGCACCCGGTAGCGCCATTGTCAATCTGCCCCTTGATACGGTGTTGCGCCCCGAAACGTTTCGGCCCGAAGCTGGAGCGCTCTATTCCGTGGGTGTGCATCCTTGGTGGACGGATCAGGGTGCCGAGGCGCTACTTGCAGGCGTAGAACAATTGGCTCAGCATCCGCAAGTCGTCGCTATAGGAGAATGTGGCGTAGATGCACTGAAGGGCGCTACAATAGAACGGCAAATCGAAATATTGAAGCATCAGTTGCTGTTGGCAGAACGCATCGAAAAACCTGTCACCCTGCACGTCGTGCGCGCATTTCACCACATATTATCCCTGCGTCGCGATATTCGCCCCAGGCAACGCTGGGTGATTCATGGATTTCGGGGCAAACCCGAATTGGCTTTGCAGTTGCTCAACGCGGGCTTTGATCTGAGTTTTGGTCAACGCTATAATGTCGAAAGTTACCGCTTGACGCCCGACGACAGAAAGCACCATGAAACGGATAGCGAAGCGCCATTTTAGAACATCAGACGCAGTATATCTGTATACCCAAACAAGTAAGTAAAAAAAAGGTCCTGAAAGTATTGTTATCTCACAAGAAATTCGTACCTTTGTTTGCTGTAAGACTACATTTTGGAAACAAAAAACAATGCTATTATATGGAAGAAATGGAAAAGAATGGCACAGCTTATTCTGCCAGTAATATTCAAGTGCTTGAAGGATTAGAAGCCGTCCGCAAACGCCCAGCGATGTACATCGGCGACATCAGCGAAAAGGGTTTGCATCACTTGGTTTACGAAACCGTGGACAACTCTATCGACGAAGCCTTGGCTGGATACTGTACCAATATCGAAGTGACAATCTGCGAGGACAATTCTATTATCGTTCAGGACAACGGTCGTGGTATTCCCGTGGATATTCACCCCAAGGAAAACCGCTCGGCTTTGGAAGTCGTGATGACAGTGCTCCACGCTGGTGGTAAATTCGACAAAGGTTCGTACAAGGTTTCCGGCGGTTTGCACGGTGTAGGTGTATCATGTGTGAACGCATTATCTAAGAAGATGATTTCGCAGGTATTCCGTGATGGTAAGATCTATCAGCAAGAATATGCAACCGGTCATCCACAATATGCAGTGAAAGTGGTAGGCGAGACAGAACTACGTGGTACACGCCAACAATTCTGGCCTGATGGCGAAATCTTTACTACTACTACATACAAGTACGACATTCTGGCCAACAGAATGCGCGAATTGGCATACCTCAACGCTGGTATTACAATCACATTGACCGACTTGCGCAAAGATGATGAAGGCAATATTCGCCAAGATACTTTCTATAGCGAACATGGTCTTCAAGAATTTGTGCGCCACATCGACTCGTCACGCATGCACTTGTTTGACGACGTGATCTACCTTAACACCGAAAAGAATGGCATGCCTATCGAGTGCGCTATCATGTACAATACTTCGTACAGCGAAAACCTTCACTCGTATGTCAACAATATCAATACAATCGAAGGTGGTACCCACTTGGCTGGCTTCCGCATGGCGGTGACTCGCGTATTGAAGAAGTATGCAGAAGAAACTGCTGCTAAGCAATTGGAAAAGGCAAAGGTGGAAATTACTGGCGAAGACTTCCGCGAAGGTCTCACTGCTGTAATTTCTGTCAAGGTTGCCGAACCACAATTCGAGGGACAGACCAAGACAAAGTTGGGTAATAGCGAAGCTACCGGCGCTGTAAACCAAGCCGTGGGCGAAGCGTTGACTTACTATTTGGAAGAGCACCCCAAAGAAGCAAAACTCATCGTCGACAAGGTAATCCTGGCTGCAACAGCACGTGTTGCCGCAAGAAAAGCCCGCGAGACCGTACAACGCAAGAGTCACTTGACTGGTGGTGGCCTGCCTGGTAAATTGTCAGACTGCTCATCTAAAGTGCCCGAGGAATGCGAATTGTTCCTTGTCGAAGGGGACTCTGCAGGCGGTTCGGCTAAGCAAGGCCGCAGTCGTGCTACACAAGCGATTCTTCCCCTACGTGGTAAGATTCTAAACGTAGAAAAGGCAATGTGGCACAAAGCCTTTGAAAGCGATGAAGTGAACAATATTATTCAAGCAATGGGTATCCGTTTTGGGGTAGACGGCGAAGATAGTAAGGAAGCTAATATCGAAAAATTGCGCTACCACAAGATTATTATTATGGCCGATGCCGACGTCGATGGTCAGCACATCGCTACATTGATCATGACCCTCTTCTACCGCTACTTCCCCAAGGTCATCCAAGAAGGTCACCTCTTCATCGCAATGCCTCCACTCTACAAGTGCAAGAAGGGCAAAATCGAAGAATACTGCTACGACGACGCAGAACGCCTCAGGTTCATCGAGAAATATGGTGATGGTTCAGAAAATGGTATTCAGACTCAGCGCTACAAAGGTCTTGGAGAAATGATGCCAGACCAACTCTGGGAAACTACAATGTGCCCCGAGACGCGTATGCTCAAGCAAGTGACTATCGAAAACGCTGCTGAGGCAGACTATATCTTCTCTATGTTGATGGGCGACGACGTTGGTCCACGCCGCGAATTTATCGAACGTAATGCAACCTACGCTCAAATCGATGCGTAATATATAGAAATTATACAACGGGAACTCTCCGACCATGCTGGTTATTTGTAGTCAGTGCGTTCGGAGAGTTTTTTTATACATACTTAGTGTTGCAAAAAAACTGTAATGGTAAGGTTTTGAGATAACAAAGATGGAAATAGATACTTGTTAGGTCTAATGTGGTCTAAGGGGCAAAAAAATGGCATAGAATTTGCCAGCCCACCGTCTTTTTCCTATATTTGCAATATTATTCCAGATAGTGGAGTGATTTTATATTATTTAAATCTGAAAGAGTATGAAATTAGCACTTATTGGTTACGGCAAAATGGGCCATATCATCGAAGAAATTGCTCTAAGTCGTGGACATGAAATAGTTTCTATTATAGACGTCAATAATCAGGAAGACTTCGAGTCAGAAGCCTTCAAAAGCGCAGAAGTTGCTATTGAATTTACTACACCGACCGCTGCTTACAATAATTACTGTCGAGCATTTGCAGCCGGAGTCAAGGTCGTGAGCGGATCTACTGGGTGGAAGGAGCAATATGATGCTGAAGTGCGCCGTTTGTGTCAGGAAGAAGGTAATACACTCTTTTGGGCGTCAAATTTCTCTCTTGGCGTGGCGATATTTGGTGAAGTCAACAAGTTTTTGGCAAAGATCATGAACAAATTTGCCGAATATGACGTCGCAATGGTCGAAACACACCACATTCACAAATTGGATGCGCCAAGCGGCACTGCCATTACGTTGGGCGAACAAATTTGCGAAAATCTGGACCGCAAGACTGGTTGGGTAAAGGGTCAGGTGCAAAATCCTGATGGTAGTATCGACGGTAGTCAAGAGCACGACAAAAACTTGCTACGTATTGATGCCGTACGCGAAGGCGAAGTGCCAGGTATTCACACAGTGACTTACGATTCTCCTGCCGACCTGATCAGCATCACGCACAGCGCCTACAATCGCCGAGGCTTTGCTCTTGGCGCAGTACTCGCTGCTGAATTTACAGCAAATCACAGCGGTTTGCTCGGTATCGACGATATGATGGGCGAATTTCTCAAATAGTGAGTAAGCTGCGCCGTTAATTTCATAAAAAAGCACAAGTAAAAAGATATGCAAGAAGAAAAAAAGTCCGGTTTCATCGCAGAAAATACAGATAATGTAAAGGAGAAGAAAGGCATGAAACCCTTATACAAATTTGCTATATATTGCGTACTCTATCTCCTCTTCCTCTTGTGGGTAGGCAGTTGGTGGGGACTCGTCGTCGTTCCCTTTATCTATGATGCCTGCGTATCAAAGAAAATCAAGTGGACCTGGTGGAAAAATAGCAAGAGCCCTGTCGTACGTACAGTGATGAGTTGGGTCGATGCCATTGTCTTTGCCCTCGTAGCTGTATATTTCTTAAATCAATTCTTCTTCCAGAATTTTGTTATTCCCTCTTCATCACTCGAGAAGAGTTTGTTGACGGGCGACTACCTTTTGGTATCAAAAATGAGCTATGGTCCGCGTATCCCACAGACGCCTTTGACTATGCCATTGACTCAGCATACCTTGCCGATATTCAATTGCAAGAGTTATTTGGAACACCCACATTGGGAATACCGACGTGTGAAAGGTTTGGGTGAAGTCCAACTGAACGATATCGTAGTCTTCAATTATCCTTCGGGAGACACTGTAGCGCTTGCGCCCCAATATCAGGCACGCGACTTCTACGGCATGGCCTACGAGATCGGACGTATGATACATCTCAATACACATGGTACGTTGCCTATGCCTAAGGATTCGACCGCACTCGGCTATCGCGAGATGTATGCTCAACTTTATGCTACGGGCAAACAATATATGCAAGAAAATCCCGATGAATTCGGCGAAATTACCAACAGACCAACAGACCGACGTGAGAATTACGTGAAGCGCTGTGTTGGTTTGCCCGGACAAACCCTTCGTATCCAAAACGACACCATTATACTGGATGGACAGGCCAACGCCGAACCCGAATTTGTACAATATAGATACAATGTAGAGTTTACTGGCAGTCTGGACGACGAGACAAAACGCGAACTGGGTATCACCAACGAAGAACTGGAATACGTATCGGCTGGTGCAGGTTTCCCAATGACACACAAAGTCAAGGCTGAACTTATCGCTCGCGGTATCATCGCACCAAATCCAGAACGTGCGCCAGTGGCTTCTGGTGATGAACTCTATCCGCTGAATATGAAAAAGGATTGGACAACTTCCAATTATGGCGGCAAAGATGGTATTTGGATTCCTAAGAAGGGAGAAAGTATCAAGTTGACCTTGGAAAATTTGCCTATCTACGAACGCTGCATCACCGCCTACGAAGGCAATACGCTTGAGGTTAAGGATGGCAAAATCTGCATTAATGGACAGGCCACTGATAGTTATACATTCCAGTTGGACTACTACTGGATGATGGGCGACAATCGTGACAATTCTGCCGACTCACGTTTCTGGGGATTTGTACCCGAAGACCATGTGGTTGGTAAACCTCTCTTTGTATGGCTTTCGCTTAATCCCGACTATTCACTGACCGACGGAAAAATCCGATGGAACCGCTTCTTTAAGTGGGTAGATAATATAAAATAATCCTTCCTGCACATAGATTATGGTAACAGTAAAAAGATATTTCAAAGGTATACGCAAGCCTGATTGTGCCAGGAGTTGGTGGAGCTTTCCTCTTGCCATTATTGTCGTAGGCGTATTACTCCTCTTCGTTCGCGGCTTTTTCTTTACCCAGATGTCTGTTGCCGAGGGTACGCTACATCCAATACTGATAGGTGGCGACCGCATTTTGGTCAATCGCACAGCTTATGGGCTCCGTCTGCCTTTCGCTTTTGGAGAAAGTAAAAGGCATCTTGCGTCCACACCCCCGAAAAAGGGAGAATGGTGTATCATCGAGTTGCCCAATCAACCTGGCGAGTATGCATTGGAGCGTATCACAGCTGTAGAGGGAGAGTATGTCAAAATTGAGGGTAGTAATGACGCCGCGAAACGCCTGGAAAAGGGTACATACGCTACGGAAAAGTATATCATACAGCACCAACATCTTGTGGGTCGCCCTATTTGTACAACTTACTCTATAGATAGACAGCGTAGCTTTGTCAAAGGTTTGCGTACAGATCGCTTTTTTATTTCTCTACCATGAATAGTGTGTTGTTGACCTCGGCATATTTGCCGCCGATTCAATATTTTTCCAAAATATATGGTGCTCCTTGTATTTATATGGAGACCTGTGAACACTATGTCAAGCAGACCTACCGCAATCGTGCCTTGATTGCTGGCCCCAACGGCGTGCAGGCGCTCACCATTCCTGTGGAGCACGAATATAATAAGCGTCCCGCCACACGAGACATTCGCCTGAGCGATCATGGCAACTGGCAGCACCTGCACCGCAACGCCCTGCAAAGCGCCTACGAGGGAAGTCCTTTTTTCGAGTACTATGCCGACGATCTGCTACCTATCTACGACAAAGGACATCAATTTTTGGTCGATTTCAACGAGGATTTTTTGTATACAATCTGTGATTTGCTTAGCCTGACCCCCAACGTGTATTGCGTGATAGCCTCGTGCCCTGAATCTGCACGAATAATTTAATAACAAAACAAAAGTTGCTAGCCAATATTCGTGTCAATTCGTGAAGCGAAGCGCATTCGTGGTTAAACAAAAATATTTGTGGCATGCCAGTAGCCTCGTAATTTGTTGTCTGTTGACCGTTGTCTGGCTCTAGCTCCGCCTCTTAACACATTTCAAAAAAGTTCTCATCTTTTTCAAAAAAGGTCTTACCCTTTTCAAAAAACCTTAGACCTTTTTTCAACCGCAACACCACACGCACACAAGGACACCCCTCCACCATAAAATCCTGTGCGCATTCTACTGTTCTACTGCCACTCCCGCCCTAAACCCCAATAAACACCGAGGCAGTGACAATGGCAGCAACAGTGGAGAAACATGGCAGCAAGTGCAACAAAAAAAAACTTACCGCCACCCCTGTCGCCACCACCCACCCCACTGACCCACAGCACCTTAAACACAAAAGTGGCAACAAAACAGCAAAATTCATTCAATCCCGTTGATAATAAAATCCACAGATTCCATGTCCTGCATAGCAAAACAGTTTTATCCCAGCAAGCGAAGCTATGCGTCAATAATCTAAGAATAAATCCATGTAATCCGTGTAATCACGTTGACAATAGACCGTTGGCTGCATAGCCTTTCAACCCTCAACTTTAATCTTTCAACGTTCCCTCTCAACGTTAAACATTAAAAGTTCATCGTTCAAGTATGACTGCGAATAAAGATATAACAAAAAGACAAAATATCGATACATCCTTTGAGACCGATGCCAATTATAGAGCAATGGGAACTGTCCGGTAAAATGTGTACTTTTGCCCATGTTTCAAAATATTTTTGTGGTGAAAACAAAGAAACAAAAAAGAAGCTGAACTCCAAACATGGAATTCAGCTTTTTTCTATGACGTAAAAAAGTTTACCGGACAGCAATAATTTTTATGCTTTCAGCCCCTCGCGTTTCATTTTGGGGACAAGGTAAGCAAATCCATAGACCATCATAGAGGCTTGTGCCAAGATGCCGAAGATGATGCTGGCGATATTCACCTCCACAGAAACAAGGTCGTTGGAGAGGAAGTACCACACCATATAGACTCCAAACGGAATATTTACAAAGGCACTCGCCACTAATCCTGGGTTATACTTAAAGCCAAAGAGGAAGAACATTACAACGTGTGCGAAGGCGTTAAGAGCCGAGAAATAGGCTGTCCACAGTCCCCATTCAATGCCGTAGGAATGCGCAACGATGCCCGCCAACGGTAACAGAATATAGACCAACGGAATGTTAATCCAGAACGAGCCTGCTTTGGTTAGTGGGTAATTGCCCAACTTTGAGCCAAGAGGCTTGCGGTTGAAAAAGTCGAGGAAACCGCCCGGGCAGACATACTCCTCGAACTCGTGTAACCAATAGATAGGCACCTGCATCCAGATAAGGAATAGGGCGTAGTTCTGCTCCTTGATATAGAGCCAAATCAAAATAAACGAATAGAGTGCCAAGAAGGGCGTTGCCTTCATCCAGTTGTCATACAACCATTGCATTGTCTTTTTCATATGATTCGCTTTCTATGTTAAAATCCAAGCTATTTTCCAATTAATTTTCATTTTATAGTGTATTAGCTATTCTTTGGCAAGCATTGATGTAATCAGGGCTATATAGCATATCGTTTTTGACCATCGCCGTGACCATATGCAGCAGTTTATTCTTGACATTATTTAAGGCTACTTGCATCTTCTTTCCTTTACT
>JAGKTZ010000060.1 GCA_021153165.1 Prevotellaceae bacterium | reverse complement strand
ACCTTATATATATTATATATGTGTATGTGTGCGAGAAAAGCAAAAGATTTACGCACACAAAAACGCTGAATGAAAAGTTGCACGACTCGCAACAAATCAAAATACAGTGTTTAGTATCTAAGCTTACGTGACTTTTGCAAAAGCTCAGCGACGTGAGTCGCAATAAACGGTGAGCCGCGAGACTACACGATAAGCTGGTTGAACACTCAACTTAAAAAGAACGTAAACAAAAAATTAAAACAATGTCTAGAACAAATTTTGAAACCCTCTTGGAGGCTGGCTGTCACTTTGGTCACCTCACTCGTAAGTGGAACCCTGCTATGGCTCCTTACATCTTCATGGAGCGTAATGGCATTCACATCATCGACCTTCACAAGACTGTAGCTAAGGTGGACGAAGCTGCTGAAGCTTTGAAGCAAATCGCTAAGTCTGGTCGTCGTATCCTCTTCGTAGCTACTAAAAAGCAAGCTAAGCAAGCCGTTGCTGAAAAAGCTGCTTCTGTAAACATGCCATATGTTACAGAACGCTGGGCAGGTGGTATGCTTACTAACTTCCCTACCATCCGCAAGGCAGTTAAAAAGATGGCCAATATCGATAAGCTCATGAGCGATGGTACATATTCTAACCTCTCAAAGCGTGAAATCCTCCAAATCTCTCGTCAACGTGCTAAGTTGGAAAAGAACCTCGGTTCTATCGCTGACTTGACTAAGCTCCCTGCTGCACTCTTCGTAGTTGACGTATGCAAGGAACACATCGCTGTACGCGAAGCTCAACGCCTCGGTATCCCTGTATTCGGTATCGTAGATACTAACTCAGATCCTAACTGCGTAGACTACTTGATCCCAGCTAATGATGATGCTAACAAGAGTGTTGAAGTAATCCTCGACGCTTGTTGTGCTGCTATCGCTGAAGGTCTCGAAGAACGTAAGGCTGAACGCGTAGATGCTGAAGCTGCTGGCGAAGGCAAAAAGCGTGCTACTAAGGCTCGCGCTGAGAAGAAGAACGAAGCAACTGAAGCTCCAGCTGCTGAATAATTTTAAACCCTAAAAATTTTTACTACTATGGCAGTAGGAATGGAAGATATCAAAAAGTTGCGCGCAATGACCGGTGCTGGTCTTGGTGATTGCAAGAAGGCTTTGACTGAAGCTAACGGTAGCATCGAAGGCGCAATCGAACTCATTCGTCAACGTGGTCAAGCTGTTGCAGCTAAGCGTTCAGACAGAGATGCAGCTGAAGGTTGCGTACTCTGCAAGAGCGTAGACGGCTTCAGCGCTATCATCGCCCTCAAGTGCGAAACTGACTTCGTTGCTAAGAATGAAGACTTCATCAAGTTGGCTCAAGAAATCCTCGACTTGGCTGTAGCTAACAAGTGTAAGACTGTAGAAGAAGTAAGCGCACTTCCTATGGGCGAACACACTGTAGCTGACGCTGTAGTTGCTCGCAGTGGTATCACTGGCGAAAAGATGGAATTGGATGGTTACAACTTCATCGAAGGTGACAACGTATCTGTATACGACCACATGGGCCGTCACATGCTCTGTACTATGGTTCAAACTAACAAGCCTGCTGAAGAAGCTGCGCACAACGTAGCTATGCAAGTGGCTGCTATGAACCCTGTAGCTCTCGACGAAGCAAGCGTTCCTGAAAACGTGAAGGCTGAAGAGTTGAAGGTAGCTATCGAAAAGACTAAGGAAGAGCAAGTGAAGAAGGCAGTTGACGCTGCTATCAAGAAGGCTGGTTTCAATGCTTACATTGCTGAAAACGAAGAACACATCGAAGAAGGCATCATGAAGGGCAACATCACAGCTGAACAAGCTGAAGAAATCCGCCAATTGAAGAAGACTGTAGCTGAAGAAAAGGCTGCTAACCTTCCTGAACAAATGATCCAAAACATCGCTAATGGTCGTATGGCTAAGTTCTTCAAGGAATCTTGCCTCCTCAACCAAGAATACATCCAAGATAGCAAGATGTCTGTAAGCGAATATTTGAAGAGCTTTGATAAGGAACTCACTGTAGTTGCTTACAGCCGCTTCACTCTCCGCGCAGAATAATCTCTATCTATAGCGATTAAAACATAAAGTGCATTGACCTCGCAGGTCGGTGCACTTTTTTTTTTTGTTCACCCTACTTTTTTGTCCGTTCCTTCTGTAGACTTCTCTTTATGCCTACTTGTACTTCTGCTATTTGATAAAACATCATTCATATTTGAGTTGAAATTATTTTCATAGGAGAAAACTGTATTTTCTTAGGATAAAACTACAATTTCATAGGATAGAATTGCAATTTCATAGGATGAGACAAAAATCTCACGGGATGAGACAAAAATTTCATAGGATGAGAAAAATGTCTCAAATTGTGATATTTTTTTGAGACAAATTCTTTGCGCTTTATCTTTACTTTGCATCTGCTCGATGAATACAAAAAGGCACCGAGCGATGACTCGGTGCCCCACTGTTCGGGATGTTTAATTTAATATCAGTTTAATTGCGTTTGAAAAACCTTTTCGAACAGTTTTTGTGTCGTATCTTTTTGCGACTATTTCTTTCCCCCAATATTGAATTTATAGGTGGCGTGTAGCATGATGTAGCTCAGGAAACACTCCGTACGATTATAAAATCTGCCATTAGCTGTGAGGCGGCTGTATTCCGATGTACGTTGTTTCAACAGGTCAACGGCTTCGAGCTGCAAGGTTAGGGCCTTGCTCTTCAGGAAACTCTGCGATATCGACGCATTCAGGATCCATTGATCATGGTTTAATAGGTCGTCGGCATAGCCGGTGCGGGTATAGTAGATCAGGTTGGTGTTGATCTTCATACCAAAGGGTAGGTCGACCTGAGGGGTGAGGCTGACCTCATAGGTGTGACCATTTTGGTTGTGCAAGGGCGAAGTTTTGTAGCGTGTGTAGTCGCCGCTCCACGATCCGTTGAGTGAGATGCTCCAGATGTCCTTGCGGTAACGCAGACCCAGGCCGGTGTGCGGCAAGATGCGGTTGATGGCAGACAGGCCAAGCTCGTCGCCTATTGTTCCCACATAGCCTGTGTTGTGTGAGTAGTTTATTCTGGCACTGGCAGTCAGCATCCAGCACCGAGCCGTATCCAGCGGTTGCTCAGTCCACGCCGAGGCCCATGTGCTGTAGTCGCCATTCACATTCATATAGCTATAGCGTGTATAGCCTGTGTTGGGGTCGGTCTGGCGTGTGGTCACTTGTGTATTACTTTGATTCTTTATCTCTAAGCTTACACTGTAGGTGTCGCCACGTTTGGTATTGAAGAAACGACCGTAGAGGTCTACACTATTGACCCAACCTGCCTTCAAATCAGGATTATAGATGGTTTCTGACATAGGGTCGCTAGTGTTGCTGATCGGTAGGAGTTGGCTCAATGAGGGACGGCTTGTTCTACCATTGTAGTTGAGCTGCAGGTAATTCTGCTTGTTGATGTTGTACTTCACATACGAATAGAGCCCTAATCCTAAGTGTGTGCGCTTGGGCTCGTATATATTGCCGCCGCGCTCCATATAGATTCGGTCGTGGAATAGGTTGAGCGAGGGATAAACCATCGCTTCCCACTTTTCCCATTGTCCCGACATACTGATGCGTAGAGAGTGCTGGTCGTTGTATTCGCGAGCATATTGCGAATTGAGTGAGTCGCGAGTGTATTCCAACGAATCGCCAGCCGTGGGCAGATGACCGAGAGGCAGATACGGATCGCGATAGGCGGCATAGCGGTCTAGGTTGTACAGGTTCTCATTGCCTCGACTCATAGCGTGCACATAGCGATATGAAGCATTCATTTTGATATGCTCTGTCAGTCGGTCTACATAATTGATGCCTGCATCCAGATTGTAGGCCTTCTGAACTCCCATGCCATATCTGCGTACCAAGCGCTCGGGCTCAGCCACACTGGTTTGGAAGTAGCGTATTTCTTGCCATAGATGCGCTTCATTGTTGTTCTCCCTATAGCGTGCACCAAGACTGAAGTCTAATGTCCTGCCCTTCTTCTTAAAAAGGTGAGTGTATTTGGCATCGAGCGAAGCATTGTGATAATTTGTGCCTCCCAATCCGCTATGGTAGTTTGAGTAAACACCCTTTTGCTTCAAGGTCTCGTCAATAGTATTGCCCAGCAGACTTTCAGCCAAACCTTCTGTGATATCCGGCTGTGTGTGATAGGTCGAGGATTTACTCCAACTATTTTCGTCATAATTAGTGTAACTATATCTGGCAGACAAATTGATGCGATTCAGGGAGTCGATGTTGTAAGTCAATTGACCATTGATATTGGTGCGAATGTCTTTCTCAAAATTAGAACTGTGAGCATAGTTGAAGAGCGACTTGCCACCTCCAAGGAACGTCTCACTATTGTTGTACATCACGGACGTTTGGTCGTTGTGCGCCACTTCGAGATTCATGTTTGTGCGTAAGTTGCCTGCTTCCTTATTGCCCTTACCATTGTCCCATTGCAGCATAGCGCCAGCCTTGCGATAGGTGTAGACGCCGCCTGTGCCGCTCCAATATTGCCAGTTACCATTCTCATCGACACGTTGGTTCTGACTGATATTATTCATCTGCGCATATATCGCAGTACGTCTTTTGTCGGTGAAATTTGTCGTGAAGAACTTACCAATGTAGCGCTTATCCGTACCGCCACCCAAGTCAAGATTAGTCATCCAGGTCGACTTGTATTCCTTTTTGATCTTCAGGTCTACTACGGTCGCTTTCTGCTCATCCAATTCTCCGCGAAACTCCTTCTCTTCGTCAGTCTTCTCATATACTTTCACATCCTGCACGGCATCCGTAGGCATATTAGCCAGCGCAGTATTCACATCGCCGAAGAAAGGTTTGCCGTCTACCAGGATCTGACTCACCGCCTTGCCCTGAAAGGTCAGGTTGCCGTCCTTGTCAATAGACACGCCAGGCAATTGATTCATCAGTGTGGCGAGCGATGCGCCTGGTGGTAAGCGCAGGGCAGAGGAGTGAAAGACCAATGTATCTTCCTTCATCGTCATCATGCGTGATAGTGCTGTGACTTGGGCTTCGCCGAGTTGATAATCCTGTACTTTGAGCGTGAGTTTACCGAGGTCAACGACGGTTTTCTCCGTGGTAAATTCCACATTCTTGAAGAGTGGTTCGTATCCCATCATTTCTGCGCGAACGATGTACTTGCCTACCCTTTTGGCTTTGAGTAGAAAGGCACCGTCTTCGTTGGTAGTGGCTTGACTCTCACGCACGGAGTCGATGGTGAGCAGTTGTACTTTCACCATGGGAAGTGCGTTCGTCGTACTTTCTTCGACGATAGTGCCCTTTACGCTAAACTTGAAAGTCTGGGCTTGCGCAAAGAGGGCACAGAAGAATAGTAAAAAGGTGAGAATTTTAGGTTTCATTATTGAGTAGGTTTTGGTTGTGAGGTTTTAGGTTATGGTGTCTATTTTTTCTGAGTATACAAAACTGGATTTGTAATAGATAGATGGGGATATTTTTGGTACTTTACTTGCTAATTCATAACTTTGCCAACAAAAAGCAATGACACATGAAGTACTTGAATCAATTTCACAAAGAATCAACGGAACGGAAGTTGAAAAAAATTGCCGAATCTATGAAATCGCCAATGAACTTAGCAGACGTTGTCGCATATGTAAATGCGAACTTCGAGAAGGCGAAAAGCATGCAAGCGAAATAGATATAGAACGTATAGTTACAGAACGCTATGCCAAGGAAATAGATTGTTGGATACCGATGGCCCAAATGTTTGGATTAGGTACTCCTGGACCTAGCGGTAATGAGAATGATACATATATTTCTGAGAAGTATATTTATAAGGTCAATAACTTGTTAAACTCGAAGGGAAGTATTCTACAGCATTTCATCAAGGTTCTACTTCATAATTCTCTATTTGAAGATACGTCTTATACATTTTTGGGATTTACTGGTTTTAGCGGTTCTACAATAATGCCTGTATTTAAGCAGCCGCTTATCAAGAATGCGGTTCCAGCCACCTCAATCGAAATCTCAACTTATATGGCTGCATTGGGATTTAATGGAGCTGGTAAAGAAGGCAGTTTTACTAACGGAGAAATAGACGTTTGGGATGTTGTCTCAAGAAATGTATTGAAGGATATAGACGGCGATATCTTTGTAATTGACGCAGAACTTCGCCTTAGACATTGATTAAATTAACTCTATATTAGCTCCTCCTCTCAGCAGAGGAGGAGTTTTTGTGTCTATTATTACCTTCTTTCAGGATACAGTATTTCCATTACCTCCTCCTTGCTTGATGAGAAAGAAAATTGTTTTTGTATTTCCTTGGGATTTGGGTCCAGCACTCGGGGAGCAAGCACCTTTAATGCTTCCATCCTATCGTTCTCAAAGGAAATCATAGAAAGAAGTTTGACGCATTGCTCGTTTTTGAAGTAACTGGATATACAAGCCACCTTGACAACTCCTATTTTCTTCTTACTGAACGAAGCATCTTCTACTATCTCACACATCATCTTGAAATCCTTGTCATGCATGGCTCTTGGACGATGTTTCTCTCTCATTTCTTTCTTTGGGCGATGTTCTATGTTGGAGCGTTGCGCCGAAGCCATTAATGGCATACCAAAAGCGAATATCGCACACATTGCTATTGTTGATATCTTATTCATTGTGGGATTTTTTTAAGATTTGTACTCTTTCATCTGTACTCTAAACTCTATTTCCCCATCCCCTTCACCAGTTCCTCAAACGCATCCATATTTCTCGGGTCAGCATTGACGTCAAGCAAATGCCCTTCTCGGCCAATCAGGAAGTAGGAGGGATATTTGTTTACTTTTAGGAAGCGCTCTACGGCTTCTTGTTGTTCAACGGGCAAGTTTACGTGTCCTACATTTTCGCCCGAAACATTGTATTCCTTGATGACATTCTTCCACGAAGTCTCGTCCGAACGATTTGCCATGTAGAGGAAGTAAATATCGTAGGGTTTCATGCGCTCGTAGAGTTCTTGACTGTGTGCCAAGGCGTCTTTGCAGGGTCTACACCAAGTACCCCATACATCTATCAGGATGATTTTGCCCTTCCATGGAGCGATGAGTTCGCGCAGGATCTGTTCGCCTTCGGTCAAACCCTCTAGCTTGTCAGTAGAGAGCAGGCAGGTGAATTTTGAGAAATCCTTGCTAGCGAGTGCTTCGTACTTCTCGTGCTGTTGCAGTACATAGTCTCGGAATGCAGGAATAGTGAGTTGCGTTTGCATCCAATCCAATAGACTCTTGGGCAAGGCACGGCGATTGTTTTCGATTTGATTATAGAGTTCACGAGCGATAAATAGTTCGTATATGGTCTTGTCTGATGCCACGCTATCCAGGCCGTGTGCCATTTGTATACGGCGTAGTTCTGTGGAGATTTCAAATTGATATTTGCCGATGATTGTATTGATAGTTTGGACTAATCCTCCGTTGTTAAATGCTGTTGATAATGCTTTCTTCTGCTCGGGGTCTTCGGTGGATTCAATGGTTTGTTTGAGTTTCTTACTTTCTATAACGAATTGGTCAAATGCTGCCAATTCATCCTCAGTTAGGGTGATGTCTCCACAGCCTGCCATCTTTTTGATTAAATCCAAGACTTCTACCTTTGGGGCTTTCCCGCTTGAACTACACACGTTGATATAGTCTCTCATAAAGGTGCTGAAACCATCGTGTAATGTATAGGGTTTGCAGTGTTGCAACCAAAGTTCCTCGCTGACGTAATCTACGTAGGCTTTGGGTAGGTCAAATCTTTCAGTGACGAAACGTGCTTGCATTAAGTCGCGACCAAATTCAACTTTCAGCCCCCCGCGAGCGAAGTTGATGTAGCGTTGTGACAGATTGGGGTGAGCCGCGATGAGCGAATCAAGTTCCGCATTTGCTTTTGCTAACTTTTGCTTACCTTCAGCCAGGAAGTTCATCAATCGTTCCTCGCTTACTTTGTTTTCCCCTTCGAACACGTGCGTGCCGTGGCTGATATAGGGAATGTCGTGAGCCAGGAGTTCGTTTTGCAGACGTGCATCATCGCCCATAATGAGAGTTTGTCCTGTTTTATAATCGCTCAGGAAGAAATAGGTCTGACCTGGTTCTAATACAGTCGGGGCAGTAGTGTTGCCAAGGATTGCCAAAGCGTATGAGGTGTTGAGTAAAGGCAATTTCTTTGAGAATCTGCCTTCCGAGTCAAATGGGATTTCGATCAACTCTTGTTTGTCGGCAAGCAAGTTCCTTAGGGCGAGTTTAAAGGTGCCATGATTTTGTCTTTTTGCCAAATCGGGCATATCTTTCATCCATCCCACGATAGTGACGCTGTCGTCCCCTCGATAACCATTGTCTGCAAATTCGGTGCGCTCGTCGCGAGTGGGATAGTCGGGCAGGGTGGCTGTCGTGATGGGCGAACAGTTGAGCGCTTTCTCGCCGTTGATGCTGATTTTGCGCTTGCCTTTCTTCATCTTGTCGATGCTTATTGGCATTTGTGTCTTGCCATTCGAAACGATGATCTCATGGCGGTCCTTCTTCTGCATTTGTGAAAGGATTTGCCATACTTGGCAGTCGTAAATGATGTACTGCCCAGTGATACCTATGAGCCAATCGCCAGTCTTGTCGTTGCGCCAATAGGTGTCGGTGATACCTTGTGGCATCATATCGTTGGGGCGAATATTATATATCAGCCATCCTGCTGGTTCTATCAGGTCGAAATGCGCAGTGCCCTTGGGAAGTGCATCGAAGACGCAGACAAAATCTACCTGTCCGCTTTCGTCCAAGAAAAACTCCTTGTCAAGTTCCAAAAGCGTAGTACCCTTGTCTCCCCACATCGGCGTCTTTTTGCGAATAGGGTAATGTTTGTCGCCCACTTGTAAGTAGGCTGTCGAAGCCATCTTGATCCAATGTTTCGGACGGAAGTTGACGTGCATAGTCACTTCGGTATGCTCGTCACCAAGTTTTACTTTGGTGATGCTGAATACGTGGCTGTGGCTATTGTAGCCGACTCGTGGCTGTTCCCAAGTCGTATGTGGCACTTGTGCATGTACGAAAAGAGCAAAGAAGGTAAATAATAAGGTCAGCAATTTAGGTCTCATGGCTTATTTGAGGTTTATTGGTTATAGGTCATTTAATATATAACGCAGTGGAGTGCGATTTGTAACACGAGAATGAAGGGATGTATATATCTTAGCTCACTCCACCACCACCGTCTCCTTGTATATTGTGATGGGTTGTTGTGCTTGTAGGACGGCCACTTTTACCTCGAGGTAATCTTCGGGCTCTGTCCAGCCTGTGGTGCCTTCAATTTTCTTCAGCCTCTTACCTCCGCTCATGATGTCGATGGTCGTGCAATGCTTGGGCAGAGGTGGAAAAATCATGACGCGACAATGCCATTCGCCCGCGACACCCTCTATCCAGATCGTCTGACCGAGTGGATAACCGATGTATCCGAGGATAGGGTAGACTTGGCCCGTTTTGCAGTCGCGCAGGTATTGATCTTTACCGGCGTGATAATATTTGCTCGTCCAGTTTAGTTCGTCAATCACTGCCAAATACGTTGCTTCGGGCGTACACCATATTGCCATCTTTTCAAGCCTCGAGGTTTTATAGGGTTGTGCTGCTACGGTGTGAGGGTGGGTATATATGGCGAAGGTGTTGTAGTCGCTCTCGTCATAGTTCACGGCTTCACGCTTCAATTGAGGTAGGCGAAATTGGGGCATAGTGTCGTAGGTGATTTCCGCTTGTGCCATGCGCTGGATGAGCGCTAATTCAGCCGAGTCGGTGACAACTCGCAAACCTTGGGCATTGATTGAGCCGTCGCTGTTGCGTTCTATCGAGATATATTGATGTGCTGGCTGCATGGTCTGATGGAAACGGCACGAAGCAATGCCGACGGCGCACAGCATGAGTATGAGGTGAAAGAAGGTCCTTTTCATATTGTTTGAGTAGAGGAAACGTTGGATTTTTATGGGTTTTGCCACTGCGAGACGGTATAGATGTCGCCACTTTGCAGATGATGTGTCACTTGATAGAGTTGGATGTGTTGCGTCGTCTCAGGCAGACGAGGAAATACCACGGTCACTTTGCAATTGGTGCCCTGCTTTCCCTGCAAATGGAAGTAATGCCATGCCTGAGCGGGAATACTGCGGCGCGCTTTGTAGTGGGCCCCTGTAGCAAAGTCAACGATATAACTGTCCGGACCACCGAAGCGTAGCAACTGGTCGTCGCTTTTGATGGGTCTGATGAAGGTAAGGTGCGTCTCGGTTTCGGTATGTGTGATTTGCATACTCTTGTTGTCACTCGCGTCGGGCGATGGCAAATCGTAGAGAATAGGCCATCCATCTTCAGCGTGGGTGGGACGCTCTGCTGTGTCGTCTTGTTTGTAGGCAACGATTCTCACTTCTGCGATAGATTGAGATTGTTCGGTCGCGGTGCTGTCTGATTGGGCTTCGACCTTGAGTGAGTCCACCTTGCCCTTGATGGTTGTGGTATCTTTCTCAATATTTATAGTGTCGGTCAAGACCTTTGTCGTGCAGGTGTCCAAGTCTGCCGCTACCATAGTGCTGTCTATGCCGTGAACGAAAGATTCTGTCTGCTGGATTTGCAGGACGATGGGGCGCTCGTTGGGCAATGCGTACAACACGAATACACCGCAGAGCAACAGCAACCAAGTCGTAGCCATCGCCTTGCGCCATCTGCCGACGGGTGCAGATGATTGTTGCTTCATTTCGAGGAAGCGACGGCGTATCAGGGATTTTGCAAAACCATTGGCGACAATGCTCGACGATTCGCCGATTTCGCTCAAGAGCAGAGTTTGATAAGTGTGCAGATCTTCACCTGCGCTCAGCACCAAGCGGTCTGCTTCGTATTCGTGCAGGTCTCGCAGCGCCTTGCGTACATACCATAGCAAGGGGTTGAACCATAGCAGGCGCACCATCACTTCGATACACAACACATCAATATAGTGGGCGCAGGTGATATGGGCTTTTTCGTGGCGGATGAATACCTTTTCGGCTTCAGACGTACGATTGAGGGGCAAGAATATCGTGCGCCAAAAAGAAAACGGCGTATTGATGTGCGAGGAGCGGATGATGCGATAGCCGTCGTCACTGATTGTAGATGGCATACGGCGCATCTTGCGATACATCAGTAGCAGAGAAGAAATCATCCCCAATATCAAAATTACTGATACACCACAAATGCCAAGTAATGCCCATTCAATATATACATGTATAGTGCGAGATGAACTCAGAGCCATTGCTTGCTCAGGTTCGTTTGCATGTGTCGCTATTGCCGTTTGCGCAGGGGCTGCTGCAGTAGGCATCTCTTGCACCATGATGTGCCTTTCGGGATATTTAGCCAGATAAGCGTCGGCCTCTTCTTGATTCATTTGCATGATCAAGGGAGCCTGATCTGCCGTATAGTAATGGTGTATCGCCATAGCGCAGAGTTGCACCAAGCACACCAAGGGAATGGCCAGCAAATAGCGACGCATGAAGCGGTAGCTGTGCTTGCGTGACAAAAATAGGTGATAGAATGACAACAGCAGTAGGGATGTAGCCATGAGCCACCCGTAGCCGTATAGGTAGGGAAGAATTTCTTTCAACATAATCGGTTGTGGATTGGTAAGCAGTTGATGCCGTGGGTGTATGATGTCGTGGCGTGATTCTTACTCCTCGCTCATTTCATCCAATATCTTTTGCAATTCCTCCTTGCTCAGCTTTTCGCTCTTCACGAAGTAAGAGAAGAAACTACGCACCGAACCATGGAAGAGCGATTCGCGCGTCTCGTGCATAAAACTATTGATGTAGTCCTCGCGAGAGAGTAGGGGATGAAATACGTGGGCTTTGCCCTTGCGCACAGGTTGCACCACTTCCTTGCGTGTCAGTACTTGCATCACCGTCAGTACTGTGGTATAGGCTGGTTTTGGCTCACCCATTACTTCGATGAGTTCACTTACTGTCGCTTCGCCTTTGTCCCAAAGGATATTCATCAGTTGCAATTCTGCCTTAGTCAAATTCTTTTGCATATTCTATTTATTTA
>JAGKTZ010000059.1 GCA_021153165.1 Prevotellaceae bacterium | reverse complement strand
ATAGTTGTTCTACAAAGTTAATAATTTTTTCGCTGAAATCCAAATTCCACATTTCTCCACCTTTTAACAAAAGCCATAAGTTAATGCATGCAATTGTAATTTTTCACCCTCTAAAAGTGACATTTCTGCACATTGTAACGAGTTGAGTTTTCACTAAAAGATGAAAATAGATTGAAACACTTTTAATAGGTCGTTATCTTTAAAACGGCAATCTATAATGTGTTAATATTTGCGATTCTTATACCCTAAATTAACAATCAATCTCTGGTTTTAATAATACAGATTACTTGATTTACAACTCACAACATGCAACCTACAATAAGCAAAATCCACCCTATTGAGCAGAATCTATATTATAAATTGTTAAAATGGTCAACACTACCGCATTTTTAAACAAAAACTATGAAATTGAAAACATTCCTTTGGATTGCTCTTGCTTTGATGGTTTGTACAGATGCTTCTGCGCAAGCTCGCAAGAAAAAAATGAAAGAAACGGTGAAAGCCGAAGCTAAGGCGGGCAAAAATTTGATACAGCCAGTTCCTGCTGATACATTCAGCTATGCGATGGGTGTGGCTCAAAGCGAATCTTTGAAGCAATATTTGCTCAAGCAAGAGGGCGTGAGTGAAGAATACCTCGCTTCTGTGGTGCAGGGTATGAATGATTTTAGCAAACTTTCTACTGCCGAGATTCAGCAACTGGTCGCTTATGCTACCGGCATCCGTATTGGCGAAATGAATAGCAAACAAGTGATCCCTGTGCTCAATCAGCAAGCCACTGGTAGCAAGGATGTAGTTTATGCTGATTTAGGTAAGTTTGTGGAAGGCCTTTCTGATGGTCTTTTGGCGACTCCCAAGATGACACAGGAGGAGGCAAATGCTATCGGAGAACGTCAAATCAAGTATCACAAGGAAGAAATGCGCATCAAGAATACGCGTTGGTTGGCTGTGAAGTCTCAAGAAGAAGGTGTAGAGAGACTTAAAAGTGGCCTTTGCTACAAAGTTTTGACTCCAGGTAAAGGTGTAAAAGCTACAGAGAATAGCGAAGTAGAAGTGCACTACGAAGGTACATTGATCGACGGCACAGTGTTTGATTCTTCATACAAGCGTGGACAAACCGCAACATTCCGTCCAACACAGGTGATCAAGGGATGGACCGAGGCGCTCCAACTGATGCCAGAGGGTTCGGTTTGGGAGCTCTACATCCCTTACTTCTTGGCTTACGGCGAGAATGGCAACCAATCTATTCCTCCCTACGCTACATTGATCTTCAAGGTTGAATTGGTTAAGGTGAAGTCTGAACCTGCTACTAAATAATGCAATACGAATAAGAAAAGATAATGCTATTTAGCCAATTCATTTTGTCAAAATAAATGCTTAACGAATCTTAACGGCATTTGGATTTGGCTCTAAAATGTATTATCTTTGCAATGAATCTATAAGGGGAAGCGCCAAGTGGTCGTTTCCCCTTTATTTTTGCCCGAAAAATCGAGAAAAAAAGTCAAGACCTTTTTCAAAAAAGGTCTTAGAAAGTTTCAACAAGGTCTTGAACTATTTTTACAACCCCTTACTTTTTTGCTTTTAGGTCTGTTATTGGGGCTGTATAATATTAATAGATGTTAAAGTCGTTATGCCATTGTTGCCACGAGAATGGCGCGAAGGTCATCAAACGCTATATCAAAACGCTTTTCTCAAATTTGGCGTATCAGCGAAGCCTGCTTTTTAGCTTATCAGGTGCTTTATGTGGTTGATTTTGTGCTTGTTTTATTAAGCCTATCAAGGGCTTTTATTGCATTTTTTTTGACACAAGGTCTCTCATATCTGGCATGTGGTAGATGAAAATAGAGGTAGCGCAATCAGCGTTGCACTACCTCTCATTATATCCAATACGGTTTTGCTTACGATAGGGTGGGAACCGCCCGCAACCTTATCCCTTGCGCTCCAATTCCTGCAAGTTTTCCATCTTCTTGCTTTCCAGGAATTCGTAGATGCCGCACAGGTGCTCGCGCACGCGGCCGCCGCCAAATTCGTATACCTTGCTGACCAAACCGTCCAGGAAGTCACGGTCGTGTGATACGCAGATCAGCGTGCCGTCGAAGTCGAGCAGCGCTTGCTTCAGGATATCTTTGGTCTTCAAGTCTAGGTGGTTGGTCGGTTCGTCCAGAATGAGCAAATTGACGGGCTCCAGTAGCAACTTCATCAGTGCCAGGCGCGTTCTTTCACCACCCGACAGCACTTTCACTTTCTTTGTACTTGCTTCCCCGCCGAACATGAATGCGCCGAGCAGGTCGCGTATCTTGTTGCGAATGTCGCCTTTCGCCACATCGTCGATCGTTTGGAATACGGTCAGGTTTTCGTCCAGCAGCGAGGCTTGGTTTTGTGCGAAATACCCGATCTGCACATTATGCCCAAGGGTCAGCGTGCCGCCATGCTCCAGTTCTTTCATCAAACAACGTACGAAGGTCGATTTACCCTCGCCATTGCGTCCCACAAATGCCACCTTGTCTCCACGCTCGATGGTCAAATTCACACGACTGAAGATTTGCTTCGTGTCGAATGCTTTCTCTACATCTTCGGCAATTACGGGATATTGTCCACTGCGAGGCGATGGGGGGAACTTCAGGCGTAGTGCAGAGGTGTCTTCCTCATCTACTTCGATCAGTTCCAGTTTCTCCAGCATCTTCACACGGCTTTGCACCTGGAATGTTTTGGAATATGTCCCCTTGAACCTTTCGATGAAGTCCTTGGTCTCTTGTATCATCTTCTGTTGCTCTTCCCATTGCTTCATTTGCTGCTCGCGACGCTCAGCACGCAACTGCAGGTAGTGCGAATAGTTGACCTTGTAGTCATAGATGCGACCCATTGTCACTTCGATAGTACGGGTGGTGATGTTATCTACAAACTTGCGGTCGTGACTGATTACGACTACAGCCTTGCCATTATTGATCAGGAAATCTTCCAACCAGCCGATAGATTCAATGTCCAGGTGGTTGGTCGGCTCGTCCAGGAGGAGTACGTCGGGATTTTGAAGTAGCATCTTTGCCAATTCGATGCGCATGCGCCATCCGCCCGAGAATTCGCTGGTCTGTCTGTCGAAATCTTTGCGTTCAAAGCCCAGTCCCAACAAGGTCTTCTCTACATCCTCTTCGAAGTGGGTCATATCGATGGCATAGAACTTCTCGCTCTTCGTAGCAACGTCTTCGATCAATTGCATGTACTCGTCGCTCTCGTAGTCGGTGCGTTCTGCCAATTGTCTGTTTAGCTCTTCAATCTCTGCTTCCATTTCGTGCAGATGAGCAAAGGCCTGCGACGTCTCCTCAAAGACCGTGCGACCATCTTCCGTCATCAAATGCTGAGGCAAATAGGCTATCACAGTACCCTTAGGCGCAGAAACTACACCACGACTTGGCTGGCGTACACCAGCCAGAATCTTGAGCAAAGTACTCTTGCCTGCACCATTCTTACCCATCAGGGCGATGCGGTCTTTCTCATTGATGACAAACGAGATGTCACTGAAAAGTGTTGTGCCGCCAAACTCTACGGCAAGTCCGTCTACTGATACCATGTCTTATGTTATTCGATGTGTTTCTAATGTTACTTTCAAATTCTCTGCAAAGTTACTCTTTTTTATCGGCACCTTAGCTATTTATTCGATGGATTCGGCATTTTTTGACAAGATGAGACATAAAAAATGCTATGCCCAAGCTGTAATTGGACATAGCACATGTTTCTTATGTTTCAAAAGATAGCTTTACCAGAGAGTTTATTGTGCAGCACCAGAATTAACTACCGGTTGTGCCGATTCCTCTGAACAAAGCACTACCATCAGATTGCTGACCATTGTAGCTTTGGCCTTTTCGTCCATATCCACGACTTTTTCTGCTTCCAACTTGTCGATTGCCATTTTTACCATAGACACGGCACCTTCTACAATCTTTTCTCGTGCCGAAATGATGGCACCTGCCTGCTGTCTGCGGAGCATTACTGCTGCAATCTCTGGAGCATAAGCCAAGTAATTGATGCGTGCTTCCACCACCTCGATGCCTGCCATATCCAGGCGTTCGTTGAGCTGTTGTTCCAACTTATTGTTGATTTCTTCGCCACCTGATCTTAGGGTCAATTCTTCTTCTTCATTGCTGGTCTCATCGTAAGCATATTGTCCAGCAACTTGTCTAAGCGCAGCGTCGCTCTGTACACGCACAAAGTCTTCGAAGGCTTTCATACGTCCCACCACGTTGGTCGTACCATCCGCAGTCTTTTGCGCCAACGTTTGCGAGTCGATCTCAAACATCGCCTTGTAGGTGTCTTTCAGTTTCCAAACGAGTACGAGACCTATCATAATTGGATTGCCGACCTTGTCATTTACCTTGATTGGTTCGCCATCTAAGTTTCTTGCACGGAGTGACAGTTTCTTCTTATCCATAAAGGGATTCACCCAAAAGAAGCCTGTCTCAGAGAACGTACCTTTGTATTTACCAAAGAAGACCATGACGCGAGTTTCTCCTGGTTCCTGCGAAAAAAATCCCGCTATCATGATAAAGAACCAAATGCCCCATACTGCAGCATTGATGATGCAGGGAATCAAGTATGCCTCGCCCAGCAAAAATGGCAGACCGATGAGCAGAGGAACGACAATCAGATTAATAAACAAAAGCGCAAAACCATTATACGCTTTACCTGTGAAGTTTAATTCTTTATTTTCCATATTCTACATAGTTAAATTACTTGTTCTAATCTTCTTTTTTCGATAATGCAAAGGTATATATTATTAGCAACGAACTTGCAATCTCTGCAATATATTAATCAAAGCAATAGGTAAGGTGAAAATAATACTTGCAAGGTTGCAATGCTTATTATATCACGCCTTTGATGAACGACGCTTTCGAAAAAATGCCCATTTTATCGTTAAAATTTGCGTTCCCCTCGTATTATTTATTAAACGTCTTCTCTACCATCAGGGAGATCTACTATCGTGTATTCGTGATGTACTGCTGGCAAGAATTTGTTAAGGAAATCTTCCCAGGACATACGTAGCGTGGAACTATTCACACAGGGGTGACAACCTAAGTCTACTGTTGATAGTACATCTCGGTCTATCACGAAGCGGATGCGTTGCTCTGTGTCGTTCATCAGTCCCATCGGAGATACGGAACCAGGTTTTATTCTCAACAAACTCTCCATTGCTTCGGCTCCGGCAAAGGATAGTCGAGCACAACCCAACGGGGCGGAGAGATATTTCGTCTTGAAAACCTTATCGCCTGGGATTAAAAGTAAATAATAGTCGGTCTGCTGACGATTGCACAAGAAGAGGTTCTTGCAAATCGGAGTGCCCAATTCACGCTCTACGACCTCGCATTCCTCCATCGTATAGGCGGGAGCATGGCATACGGTCTGGTATGTAATGCCCAAGCTGTCGAGCAAATCATATACGGCCAATTCCTCAGCAGATCTGCTGATGTCATCTTTCGGCCTGCCTTCGTATTTCTTTATATTCATATATTATGAGTGAAGTCTACTATTTTTTCATTTATATGTATTGTGCTCAATCATCATCCCTGACGAATATAGAATGTGTCTCATCGCCGATTGTAGGGTCAAAACGGAAGCCTTCGTATTCAAAACCTACGATTTCATCGGGAAAAAGTAATTTGTTTTCTAATACGTAGCGTACCATTGCTCCCCTGCATGATTTTGCCCAGACGGCTTGCATTCTCAACTTGTCGTCGCGTCGTACGTAGAACAAGGGTTGTACTACTTTCACCTCCTGGCCTACGCGATTCCAGTCAAAGAGATGTTCGTATTCTTCGGTGGATAGGTGCAACAATATCCCATCATCTGCCTTCACGCTCTCTATAAGTGCGTCGGTCAATAGACCTTTCCAAAAGCGATTAACGGGAAGATTGTGCGTGGTCTCTAATTTTACGCAATGTTCCATACGATAGGGCACGATGCCGTCGAGGGGACGCAACAAACCATAGAGAAAACACGTAATCCAAAGATGTTGTTGCGCGAACTCCAAGGCTTCTGCCGACAGAGTCTGAGCGCGCAGATGCTTGTAGGCTTGCCCGTGATACGCCATTAATGCTGGTAACTTTTTAGCGTCGTGAAATTGCTGATAGCGCAACCAGTTTTCTGCCGCCAATGCTTTGCTGCAATCCAATTGCTTTGCCAAATCCTCTACAGTCAAGGTCGACATCTCAGTAGCCAAAGCATTGGCCACACTCTGCCACTTAGGCGTAGAAATAGGATTAGGCGAATCCACATTTCTCATGATTTTGGCGTTGGCAAGTAGTATCTGCATAATGATATATTAGGTTTGTTTTTTGCGATGAAATAGATGCTTTTTGCGATGAAATAGATGCTTTTTGCGATGAAATGGATGTTTTTTGTAAAGTAAGGTCTACGGTGGACAAGATTACTGTTGTTCGATTTCATAAGGCACGCGGAAGGAAATGCCTGACTTCATCATACGATTAAGGTTAGGATAAATTCTCTCCTTAAAACTATCCCAGCTACGATACTTCATCTCCGTCCAACCAGCTTCTGCCAAAGCCAACGCACGTGGGAATGCCATGTAAGTAGCACGGTTGATGTCAGGGATAGCCTCTCCCCAAAGTGTACCCATTACTCCGAGAATGTGTCGGCTGTCTTGTGGTGTGCCACCATAAGCAGGATCCAGTTCGTACGTCTTTTGAAGTGTGGTGATGGGCATACCCCAGTTTTTGAATTCCGGCAGATCATTTTTGTACTGAGGGTAGTCCAAGTACGCATGTTCCCCTGGCGCCATAATAATAGGATTGCCACTCTGTGCTGTAAGCGAGAGACAAGTGGGCGTAAGTGCATTGCGCCAAGTCACCAAAGTGACATCCTGAGGATAAGGGAAGAGGTATTTGTCAGCAGGTGGCCAGATGTTGTTCAGTTCGCACCACAAAATCGGTTTCTTTCCCACTTTTTTGACTTCACCCAATACTTTGCTGAAGAAAGGAATCATCAATTGTGAAATATCTGTATATCCGTGGTCTTTCATCATTTGCTTGCATCTGTCGCAATGTGCCCAATTCTTGTCAATAGCAGATTCATCGCCGCCGAGATGAATATATGGCGCATCAAATGTCTTAGCAATTTCCTCGATGACATCGGTCAAAACATCGTAGACCTTGGGTTGAGATGCACAAAGCATCATCTGCTCGGTACGACCTACTACCTTTTCGGCATCAACCAAGTGTTGGCACGCCAATTCAGGGTAGGCAGACAAAATAGCCACAGTATGTCCTGGCACATCGACTTCGGGTACGACCATAATATGGCGCTGACGTGCATATTCAATCAGATCTCGCAATTGTTCCTGCGTATAATGTTGCTTGCTGGCAAGGCTTGGGTGCTTCTTGATCTCCATTCGCCAACCCTGGTCGTCGGTAAGGTGTAATTGAAGTACGTTATATTTAAAATGCGCCATTTCATCGATAAATTTCTTAACGTCCGCTACGGGCAAGAAGTGGCGCGCTGGATCCAACATCAGGGCACGATAGGTAAAACGTGGGGCATCGTCGATATGAAGTGCTGCTACCTGGTGCAAGGCTGTATTTTTGATGTCACCTAATAAGATCTGGTGAAAAGTTTGCACTGCCCACCACACTGCAGCGGGTGTTGCTCCTACGATTTGAATACCTTTTTTTGACACGTTGATATGATATCTTTCTTTGCCCTCCAATGTGGTGTCGATTGACAAACGGATAGTTGATTTTTCAGCTTTGTCTGTTACTTCGAGGGCAATCCCCATTGTTTCCTTAATACTTTGTGATAGATCTTGAGCAGACAAAAGTAGCGATGAGTCGGCGAAAAATATCTTGCTTTGCTTAGCATCTATGCAATAGGGGTTGACTTTTGCTGAAATTTCGCAATGGTTGACCATCGGCACCAAGGCAGATGTGGGAGATTGAGCAAATGCCGTGAAAACTGCAAAAACTGCGATGAATGCGGGGAAAAAATACTTTTTTATCATGATTGACTATAATTTTTATGGTTGGGAAATCATTAAAAAAATGTGCGACAAAGAAAATCTTATAATACACGTTCCATCAAAAGTAAAGTCATAAATCCTAACAATAAGGCGTATGTGGCTTGCTTCTGATAACCGTGTGCATGTGTCTCGGGGATCATTTCGTCGCTCACTACGTAGAGCATAGCGCCACCGGCGAATCCGAGCATCACAGGGAGTAGATAGGTCGAGAGCGAACCGAGGGCGTAGCCCAGCAGTACACCTACGACCTCGAGTAGACCGATAGAAAGCGAAATAAAGAAGGTTCGTGTAGAAGAAATACCTGCCATAAGTAGCGGCGCAATAATCACCATGCCCTCGGGTATATTGTGGAGCGCAATACCCAAGGTCACCGCCCACGGAGACGTAGTATCGCTGGTCACAGAAACACCTGCCGCCATACCTTCGGGCAACTTGTGAATAGCGATGGCAAGCACAAAAAGCAGTACACGATTGAGCGAATGATTGTTGCGGTGTTCCTCGGCATCGAGTCCTGTGATCGTGTGCATATGAGGCGTGATCCAGTCGATGACATTAAGAAAAATGGCTCCGACCATTACACCTATGACTATGACCCACCATGCCACACCACCTTCGCTTTCGAAAGCAGGCACGATCAAACCTATCGTTGCTGCAGCAAGCATGATGCCGGCACAATATCCCATGATAGTGTCGTTCCACTTGTGAGGAAGTTCCTTGACAAAGAAGCCCAGTATAGATCCGAGAACGGAGGCCAAGCACAAGCCTCCTGCACTCAATAAGATTTCATACATAATATATCTATAAATAGTGACAGAAATAATTAGAGCACTTGCATTCTGCGAAGATAATGAAATCTTTTGAGCAAAGAAAAGGATTGTGAGAATTTAATTCCCTTTAAGTTTTTTACGAGAAATGAGCTTTACCAAATTTATGGTATTCCCAGAAGAAAAGTCCTGCTGCTGTAAATAATCCTAAAGAGATGGAGAGGAAAATACCCTTGACACCCCATCCCAAAGCAAAGCCCATGACGTATGCAGCAGGCAGACCAATGATGACATAGCTAATGATCGCAATGCGCATCATAGACATGACGCGGCCAGTACCACGCAAAATATTGGCAAAACAAATCTGCATGGCGTCGGCAAATTGGTAAAACAAAAGCAGAGGAATGAGACTCATGCCGATCTGAATCACGACAGCATCTGTGGTAAAGATGTTGATCAGGATCTCTGAGCAAAGGTACATGATAATAGACGAGCAGAGGGCGATTACAAGGAGAATATGCTTTCCCGCAGTGGCAGAAATTTTCACGCCAGCCCAATCCTTATTGCCGACAAAGTTGGCCACACGAATGCTTGTACTAGCGCCAAAACTATAATAGAACAGGAATCCCAAAGTACCAATCGTCACCATAATCTGATAGGCTGCAAGCGCTTCCTTGCTGATCCAACCCGCCATAACGGCGCTGAGTGAAAAGGCGGCGCTCTCCACGCCCATTTGGATAGAGATGGGGAGCGAGGCTGCGTTCATTTGACGGATGCTGATGTTGGATGTTTGGTGTGCGGCAAAGCCCTGTCGAAACGGGGCGTATTTCTTGTTCCACCAAAGTGCTGCAATCATAATCACGACCATAAGGATGCGCGAAACAAGTGTTGCAATACCGGCACCGAGAAGCCCCATTTCGGGAAAAGGCCCTACGCCATAGATCAGCAACCAGTTGCCCAGGATATTGACGCCGTTGCCTATCATCAAGGCGTACATACCTATTTTCGTATCGCTGAGACCATCGGTGAATTGTCTCAGGACGTTGAACAACATCACAAAGATCATCGAAATCAAGATCACGATGTAGTAAGGGCGGATTAAGGGCAGTAGCGAGGGGGTCTGACCCATCCTATCCAGAAAAGGATATAGCGCCAGCATGACGCCGAGTGTGATGGCTGCGAATACAGTATTTGCGACCAGAGCATCCTTGAATTTTCCTGCAGCCTTGGCATATTCGCCCTGTGCATAAAGACTACTCACAATAGGTGTGAGCCCATAGGAATAGCCCATCAGCAGGAAGGTGATAAGTGTGAACAAATTGTTGACAAACGAAGCTGCCGCCAAAGGTTCCGTACCATATCGTCCCACCATCGTCGTGTCGGCAAAACCAAGTATGATGACGCCCAACTGGCCCACGGCAATAGGCAAGCCGAGTTTGAAGATAATGCTATAATGGGGGGATAGATTTTTGAAAGATGCTTTCATACGCGTATTTATAATAAGGTGCCGGCACGAGATGTTCGGCCAAGGCACAATAATAGAACGATACCACCATACAATGCATAGACTGCGAATGCTGGGGGCATCGTCCTTATGATGATTGTACGTAGATAGTCGGTCGCAGATTACTTAACGGAAACCACCAGATACTTGCTGGCGCTCCAGAATGCTTTGCTGTCTGTGACTTGCAAGGTGTATTCGCCCTTGTCATCTTTGACTAATTCGTAAGAACCTGCCGGGTGAGAGGTCAGGACTTTCACCTTTTTGCTTTGCAATGGGAAATTTTTGCGCACACGAATATCTACACGGGTGAAATATTCCTTGTTGATATCTTCGGCTCTGAGTACTTTGCCTTTTTCCAGGATATTTTGCTTTTCCAACTCCTTCTTTGTACCAAAGGCGAACCATGCTGTATTGAGTTCTGTTTCTTGTTGAATCAAGGTTTCTTCCTTTTCTGCATTTTCCTTGTTCAAGCGATCGATAGTCTGATCTTGTGCGTCGATATGTTCCTTTTGTTTGAACAGGATCGAGTCTTTTTCTTCGATTTGTCTGCGCAATTCTGCGATTTCCACGTTTTTCGCATTCAGTTGGTCTTCCAAAGATTTGATTTCCTCGCTGAGCGCTTCTTTTTCCTTTTCCGAAGCGACTTTTGTATTACGCAGAAGCTGCTTCATATCAGCCACAGATTTCTTGTACTCTTTCAGTTTTTGTTCGATGAATACGAGGTTTTCTGTGATTTCTTGGCTTTCGGGATCTTCCTGTGCGATAGTCGTGATGCGGCCTTCTGCCTCGTTGATTTGACGCAGGATGTTGAGCACATTCAACTTCATCACGCTCAGGTCATCATTTCTGTTTTGCAATTGGTCAATGACGCGTTGCAGCGAGTCTTCCTTGATCGAACTTTGTATTATTGCTGCGTCTTGTGCGCCTTGCTTATTGTCGCACGATGTGCAGACAAATACGAAAGCCAGGGCGATTGCGAATAAATAATGTTTCATAATCTACAAGTTTGGTCAGGTCGAGTGCACAGAGTTACTCTTCGTCTCGTTCCTTATGGTTATCTTTTTTCTTTTTATCCTTATTCTTTATCTGTGGGGCGCCTTCGACGATCAATACAAATTCACCCTTTGGTTCGTGCTCGGTGAAATGTGCCAGGACTTCGGTGATTGTACCACGCACGCATTCCTCGAATTTCTTCGAGATCTCGCGTACAGCCGCCATCCTGCGATCTGCGCCAAAGACTTCGGCGAATTGTGCCAACGACTTGACGATGCGATAGGGCGACTCGTAGATGATCATCGTGCGGGGTTCGCTTTGCAACTCCTGCAATCGGGTATTTCTACCTTTCTTTTGAGGAAGAAATCCCTCGAAAGTAAAACGTTCGCAGGGTAACCCAGAGGCAACCAGTGCGGGTACGAAGGCTGTGGCGCCGGGTAGGCATTCCACGCGTACACCCTTGGCTACACAAGCGCGCACCAGCATAAATCCAGGGTCCGAAATACCTGGCGTGCCCGCATCAGAGACCAGTGCCATCGTTTCGCCGGCCGCGATGCGCGATGCAAAGGCTTCGGCGGTCTGATGCTCGTTGAATTTGTGATGAGCACAGAGACGATTGTTGATCTCGTAGTGCTTGAGCAACAGGCCAGAAGTGCGTGTATCCTCGGCCAAAATCAGGTCGACCTCCTTCAGGATGCGGAGGGCGCGAAGCGTGATGTCTTCTAGATTTCCTACGGGCGTAGGTATTAAATAGAGCGTTCCCATGATGCAAATATATGTATTTCTATTTGCCGAAGCAACAAAAGGGAAAGTATATTTTTATTTTTATCCATCATTCAATATTTTTTTGCCACCTGCAAATGACTTTCTGCTTCTTTCCAAAACGTGGAAAACAGGGGCAAAAACATCTCGGAAAAAAAACCAAGACCTTTTTTTAACCTGTTGGCGGAATTAATTTAGTGCATACTTAATTCTGCCAATGGGCTTGTCGTTAATGAAGTTTACGTATTGCAGAATGGTAAGTGCACTAATTT
>JAGKTZ010000058.1 GCA_021153165.1 Prevotellaceae bacterium | reverse complement strand
ATCATATACAATATAAATTATAAGCCTATGAAAAAGTCATATTTAAAACCTGATGCAACAGTCGTTGCCCTTGCCGCAGAAGATGGGCTTTTGGCTGGAAGCAATCTGGGTTCGCTCGGAAATGCAGGAAATGCCAGCGATCATGAAGGTGGTCCCCCCGAAATGGATACCAGAAAAACCATCTGGGGTGAAGATAATAATAGAGGTATTTGGGACTGATCTAAATTAGCTTTTGTATAAGAGTAGCAAAGCCATTGATCATTCCTCCTGAATTATCGCTTCATAAGACCACTTATTAGTAATCAATCAAAACACGCACATTATATGTATACAAAATCATACAAGTCTCTCCGGCGCGCCCTATTGACGCTGTGCTTGGTGGCATGTGGTGCAGGTGCTTCGTGGGCCACTACAGCTGTGCACAACGTCGGCAAAACCGAGGCACGTCCCCTGGTTGTCAGCGCCCAAACATCTGATACGAATGGCGAGTATGCCATTCAGTTGACCGCAGGTGGTACCCTGCAGGAAAAATTGCTCGAAGCCGGTGCCGACCTTGCCACAGTGACCATCCTGACTGTGACAGGTCCCATCAATGGCACAGACATCGACGTGCTGCACGGCAAATTGACCGCCTTGACCACTCTGGATTTGAGCAACGCCAACATTTGTGCTGGTGGTGATTCCTATCACAACTGGAATATCTCTAACAATACACCCGTCAAGGGCAGCAATGCATACAACACAGAAAACAATGTGGTCGGCGACTATATGTTCTGCAATATACCGCAATTGCAAAAATTAGTATTGCCAAGCACTGTGACCAAAATTGGTAAATATGCTGTAGCCAAATGCCCGAATCTGACCGATATACAACAATTCCCACAAGGGATCACCTGGATTGACGAGTTCGCTTTTTATAATACTGCCGTGTCTTCAATCACCCTCGGCGCCGAACTACAGTATATCGGCAAGTATGCCTTTTCAGGAAGTGGATTGACCAGCATCACCATCCCCGGTGGTGTGACTCAATTGCAGAACTGGACCTTTGAAAAATGTGCGCAGCTGACCGAAGCCCATCTGCCAGAAACCATGACCAGCATTGGTCAATATGCATTCCATAATTGCAAGAATCTGGAAAGCACTAATTTGCCTGGCAGACTTGAATCACTTGGAAGTTATGCCTTTGCTGGCTGCAGTAAACTGAGCAGCATAGAAATCCCGGCATCACTGCAAGTAATAGACATATATGCTTTTTCACATTGCATTTCGCTTAAAAATGTAGTATTCAACGAAGGGCTTACAAACATTGGCGACAATGCATTTCAAAATTGTGAGAGTTTGACTAAAATAGAACTACCTTCGACAGTTGAACGTGTTGGCAGATACGCATTCTATAACTGTCAATCAGTTGCCTCATTGAATTTGCCAGAGGGGCTGACAATTGCAGACCAATATGCATTTAGCAGTTGCCAAAACTTGACTGAGGTAACCCTGCCTGCTGGCATCACACATGTGGCAGACAATTTGTTTGGTTATTGTACAAGCCTCACCACAGTCAACTTGAGTCCTGCTACCCAAAGCATCGGCAGCTATAGCTTCAATAATTGCTATAAATTGGTGAATATTGACTTATCACTGACAACTCTGAATAGTATTGACGGGTATGCTTTTCGATATTGCCAAAGTCTGGAGGACGTTGCACTTTCAAATACAATCACAACAATTGGAAGTGGTGCATTCAGTCGTTGCAGTAATTTACAGACGATAAATATCCCAACAGGAGTGACAGAATTGTCTTCATCAATCTTCTCTGATTGCCCTAAATTGGAAGAAGTAGTCATGCACAATCAAATCACAGCTATAGGCTCATATGCATTTTCGGGATGCGAGCTCTTATCAAGATGTACACTACCTGAAAGCATTACGACGATAGGCGATTATGCATTCCAAGATTGTGTCAGTCTGCCTATCACCAGCCTGCCTACCAGTCTGAAAACACTTGGCAGTTATGTTTTTCGAGACTGCGCCTTGCTCAATATTAACCGTTTTCCCAATGCACTAACCTCTATTGGGAATGACGCTTTTTTTAACACGGGTATAACAACGCTGGACTTATCTGATTCTCCCCTGACTACATTTGAAATGGCAACCTTTTATGATTGCCAGGCATTGACTTCTGTGATACTGCCCAATACATTGATTGCGACAGGCATCAACACATTTTATAACTGTAAGAATTTGTCCAGCATCACTCTGCCTCAATCGCTACAAAGGATAGATCAGGGTACGTTCCATGAATGTACCGCTTTATCATCAATAACACTCCCAGAATCATTAAAAAGCATCGAGGGTCGTGCATTTGAATATTCAGGATTAAAATCTATTGAAATCCCAGATAACGTAACGAGTTTGGGCATTTTAGCCTTTTACAATTGCAAGAACCTGGAAAGTGCTAAATTAAGTAAACGACTAACCTACGATAATTTTACCTATTTCCAAGGTTGTACGAAAATGACAAAGCTACGTATTTATGCAGGTGTACCTCCAACCATAGATTATGAGCCCTATTTGTCATTTAGAACGAATTGTGTATTAGAGGTGCCACGAGGTACTGAGGATTTATATCGCAATGCAGCGTATTGGAAAGACTTCAAGGAAATTAATGGTTTCTTGACTGGCGACAAACTCAACGCACAGGATTTTGCTGCCCTGCAAGAGATGTATAATTCCCTCGGTGGTGAAAACTGGACTCACAAGTGGGATCTATCGAATGACGACTGCTATACTGGCAGATGGTATGGCGTAAGTACAGAGGATAACCAAATTGTATCCATCAATCTCAGTGGTAATGGACTGAGCGGCCGTATTCCTTCATCTGTATTCGAATTGCCAATGCTGACTACATTAGACCTGTCCAATGGTGAAATAGACATGCTGGTTGATGATATTTTGGAATATACGCCCAACAGAGTCAATATCCAAAAACTCTATCTGCAAAACAACAAACTGAAAGGTGACGTTTATGCATTTATTAGCAAACTGCCCACCTTGCAGGAAGTAGATTTGACATGCAATCAGCTGACAGAGGTGTCTGAGCCATTAAATTCTACCGTCTTGAAGACATTAAAACTGCACAACCAGTTTGTGAGAAACGGAGAATTCGTTTACAATCCCGAGGTACTTCCAGCTGAAATCGTAGACCTGGGACTTCCAAGTACGATGTCGCTAAACACATTGCAAAGATATAATCATGACTCGAATACGAATAGATATCTTGATGCCTCGGGAATGGCGACGCTTTACAAACTAACGATTACTGAGAATGGGAACATTATTTGGAGTTGGCTTTCGCATAAACTTAAAGACACAGATGAAGAAGGGGTGTATGAAATTTTACCTTATAACGCATACGGATATATGCTAAGGCCTGTCAACAATACGATACATTTCATGAGTGCCAGAGAGTCTGGTGCTAAATATTACCCCAAACCATTATTGATAAGATATATCGAAGGCGATATAAATGTAGACAGATATGTCGACGTCACCGATTTATCAACATTGCTTCAATATTTCCAACTTGGAGAAAGATGGTCAAGCGGTGTATTCAACTATTCTGCTGCAGATGGTGACAAGAACAACAGCCTGAATGTCCTGGACATCGTCTTGAACGTCAATCATATTCTCAACGAAGAAACTGGGGATAATGGTGAAGCGAACATGGCAAAAGTATATAGTTCGTCGGCTGCTACTGATGATGTGAGTCTATGCGTCGACGACAACGGATCGTTGTTGATGAACATATCGGCAGATACCGTCGCAGCCTTGCAGATTGACCTGAGAGGTACAAATATTGATAATGTAAGGTTGTCGAAAGACCTCAAAGCTTTCAGTCTGGCCAAACAAATGAGAAAAGATGGTTCACTGCGTGTCGTGATCTATTCAAATTCTGGCGAGGTATTGAAAGATGGAGCGATGGTATTGCTCACCGGCATTGCACCTGGAACAACAATTATGAATGCCGTGGTTTCTAATCAGCATGCACAGAGATTGTCTGTCAACTGCAATGCAGATTTGACAGGTATCGCCCTCCCTAATGTTGATGAAAACACTAATGATATATATGATATCAGTGGCCGAAAGGTAACAAAAGGAAACAAAGGCGTATTTATCATTGGAGGCCAAAAAGTATTGAAGTAAAAGTATGAGTGAATCATATCTTCAAAAATATGACGTAATATGAAAAAGATATTTTCCCTAATTTTAAGTTGTCTGGTGGTAATCACTGCTGTTGCACAGACGGTTCAACTCAGTGTTCCCCAGGATTTGACAAATGGTCCAGGCAAGGCTCTGCCTATTCCAGTCATCTTAAATAATGCAGTGGATGTGACTGCTGTGCAATTTGACGTAAAAGTCCCACTTGCAGTAACCAACCACACATTGACACCCAATAGATGTGGTGAACATGAATATATTGTTCAAGAGAAGGGCAATAATACCTATCGTGTGATGATCTATTCATCGCAAAATGCTACTATTTCTGGAACTACTGGTAGCTTGATCACGTTTTCAGTCGATATACCAGAAGATGCACCCGATGGTAAGACCTATGCCGTAGAACTGAGTAATGTAATTATAGCTAACCGTGCTGGCGAAAATGTAGCAACCGGCAGTAGCAATGGTTTGATCACCGTAGTGAGACAACCTCGCCCTGACCTGAAACCAGGAAATGTTGCCGTATCACAAACACTCTGCAACCCAGGTGATGCCATAGATCTGTCGTGGGATGTACAAAACATCGGGGACCTTGCTACTGGTGCTGGATGGACAGAAAAAATTTATCTCCAGGATGAAGATGGTTACAAGGTCTATGTTGGATGGACTTCTTATTCAGGTGTATTAGAATCTGGTGCAACTATCAATAGAAACCATACACTATCTCTGCCAGAATATCCAGGTATAAGCGGAAATCTGAGACCAGTGGTCGAAATTCTGCCTGCAGCAGATTGCGGCGAGTTGTCTGTTGACCTGACAAACAATACAGCTTATGCCAATAACTATTCACTGTATCTGAAGAAATACCTGACTTTCGTCGCCTATGACAAGTTGATCAGTGAAAAATCAACAGGACGTTTTGCATGCGAAGTTCGCAGAACAGGGTCGCTGAACAAAGCTGAAACTTTTGATATTGCTCAGAGGGATGCTAATGGACATGTCGGCAGATTGTCTATTTCAAACGAAGGTAAGGTGACGTTCGGCGTTGGCGTAAATAAGACTTATTTCTATGTTTCTCCTGTCAACAATAACGAAGTCAACGTGAATCAAGAGGTCACATTGACGCTCAATCCAAACAAAAACAATGGATATGACACTGTGACAGATGATGTACGAATAGAAGACGATGAAAAGATCGCAATGACGATTGCTACAGAAAAAGTAGAATATCAAGAGGGCGAGACCATCCGCCTTACAGTCACTGCACCACGCCATTATCCAGGCGATTTGATCGTCTATTTTAATATTGAAAAGCCAGGTAGATTCAAATTACCAAAACGATTGGTGATGAGCGAGGGTGTAGAAACAGCTTCTATCGAAATCCCCATCATCGACGATAGCACACCTGCAAATGATGTGGATATAAAGATCACAGCTACTGCAGAGCACTATGACAAGACGGAAACGCTCTTCTTGCTAAAGGACAACGACGTACCTGCTATTTCAATGACTTTGACACCGACGGATGTCAGTGAAGCGGCTGGACCCTCGGCGATGTATGGTACGATTGTGAGAAGTGGTGTGACCGACAACAGGATCACAATCAAACTGAGTGATGATGGTGATGACGATTTGTACTACTCTGTCAAGAGTATTACATTACCAGCAGGAACCACTACGGCCAACTTCCCTGTCGGTGTGAAGGATAATGCAGAGAAAGAAGGTGATCGCGTGGTCAATCTGAAAGCCGCTGTATACATCTCCGATTGTAATTGCGATGCTATAGGCGATAAGCAAGCATCCGTCGTAGTGCCTATCACTATCACAGATGACGATGGTCCTATGTTGAGTCTCGCTACGGACAAGTCTACAATCCTTGAAGGCGATGCGAATGGTTGCAAACTGACCATTTCGAGAAATACCACTCCACAAGGAGATCTGACCGTACAACTGTACAGCAGAAGCGAGGATTTGGTTTTCCCAGAGACAGTCATCATTCCTGATGGTGAGAAAAGTGTAGCGGTGACACTCACAGCACGGGCAAATGATGTGGAAGAAGGTGACAGAACCGTGAGCATGTATGCTAGCTCTGACAACTATAGTATGGGTACATGCTGGGTATTGATTTCCGACCGCACTTTGCCAGATATTGCTATCGAGACTTCAATGCTGTCACGGACTGCCCTGGCGGCAGGTGAGAGTCTGCAAATGCACTTGGGTGTGAAAAACATTGGTGCGGCAGATCTGCCAGCGGGCACACCCGTCATCATCCGAGCTAATGGTAATACTGTGGTGAAATACACTACACAGGAAGCTATAGGAAAGGGGCAGGAAAAGGAACTAATCATCCCCATGCAAGCCTCTGCCATACCTGGAGCATACACCATTACTGCTGAAATCAATCCTGACAGGGGCGTGAGCGAATTGCTCTATCTGAACAATACAAGCGAGTCACATACCCTTACGGTAAGTTCGTTATACTCCTTTACTATAGAAAGTGAACGGGAAATCTACAACGTAGGAGATGTGGTCAAATTCGAAGGCCGCCTATCTGCTGTAGGTAATGCAAATATTGCTGGTGTAAAAGTAGAGCCATATATATTATATAGTGGCCACCGCATTGCGATGGAAGCTACGACAGACGCACAGGGAGCATTTGCATGTGAATACGTCATACCCGATGGATACAGAGGAGAGTTTGATTATGGTGTCTGCAATATTGGTGAGAACAAACGCGACGCTGACAAGAATTTCAAAGTTTATGGCTTCTGCCGCACAGACAACTCTTACTTGAAGCACGAGATTTATCTGAACGAACCCTATCGCGGTGCCATCGCACTGAAGAATTTAACATCTTTGCCATTGACTGGACTCAAGGCAGAAGTAACGGGTGCGACTGATAGATATGACTTAGTGCTGGATATACCAGAGGAAATTCCTGGTGGAGAAGGTGGAGTGGAGGTAACATATACGCTGACTCCTCGACAAATCTCGACCGGCAATAGTTGGGAAACTATCAACTTGCACTTCACTACAAACGAAGGAGCTACACACGATGTAACATTCTATAACTATACTCGTGTACATAATGCGAAGTTGGTAGCAAGTACGACCAGCATTAGCACCACTGCGACAAAGGGTATTTCGAGATTGTATCCTGTCATCTTGACAAACAAAGGTCTTGCACCGACAGGTGAAATCAAGGTTTCATTGCCAGAAGGACTCAGAGAATTCATTTCGCTGGCTACACCTGAAGTGATACCTTCACTACAAACTAACGATAGCACAACGATTATGCTGAGATTCACACCTGGGGCAAACTTGGACGTGAATATTGTACAAAAGGGAAATATTGCTATTAATTGTGAAAATGGCAATGGTATCTCTGTCTACTTCAATGTAAAGGTAGTGAGCGAAGAAAAAGGCGGATTGTTGGTAAAAGTACGCGACGAAAATACTATCTATGGTAACAAGGATGGCGAACATCCCTACGTAGCGAATGCCACAGTCGAACTGAAAGACTATAATACTGGAAAGTTGATCAGCAAAATTGTAACTGGCGAAGAAGGAACGGCACTGTTTGAAAATATCAATGAAGGGTATTATCAATTGTATGTCACTTCGCCCAAGCATGATTCTTACAGACAGAATATTGTAGTCTCTCCAGGTGAAACTCTAGAACATTTGGCTACTATCTCATATCAAGCAGTGAGTGTGTCGTGGGACGTAGTAGAGACTGAGGTAGAAGACGAGTACGAAATTGTCACTACATTGACATATGAAACCCATGTACCAGTTCCAGTGGTGCGCATGACAATGCCAAAACGCTTAAATTTGGACGAATTAGAGTATGGCAGAAGCACGCTGTTTAACATCGTGCTGAGAAACGATGGTCTGATCACAGCACAAAATGTTTGGATAGACCTATTCGAAGTAGATGGCTACACAGTGACTCCTCTCGTTCAAACATCTGGTATAAACCTTGGCCCTGAATGTAGCTATGTGATACCAGTATCCGTGACACGCAACAATATGTCCACTGATCCTGTGATTCAATCATCTGGAGGCAGTGCCTGCTCAGGTAATGTGGATGGCGGCTATGAATGGCCATGCGGTAGTGATTCAAAGTTTGGCTGGATTGGAGACGTAGTAAACTTCTTCTCTGAAAACATGTCATGCTCTGATGCTGGCGAAGGTGGCGGCATACAGATAAATGGAGGAAGCAGTGGCGGTGTGGGTTCTCCTGGTGGCAGTAGCGACGGATATGCATCTGGTGCTGGTGGAGGTGTGAATACAGCAGCCATACAAAAGTTGGTTTGTACATTGTTAGAATGTATACCTATCGACATCCCTGTACCAGGCGAAGACTGTACAAGACAAGCTTATAATGTAGCTAAAGGTAGAGGCTTGAGCTTTGGTGGTGTTATAGGTTGCATATCATATATCACTAAGAAACTCCCAGGAGTAGGTCCAGTAATTTCTTGTCTTGAAGCATTGATGAAGAATTATGCCCCAGCTGCAGATGGTGGTGTAAAATTCAAAGCTAAACAAACTGTAACGGGCGACCTAAAACAATGGTATGACAAGGCTAAGATCTATTATGACTATGGCATATTGCTAAAACAAGCGCTTAGTGAAAGAATGGGTTGTACACAACTCCTTGAAGAAGGTGACGATCAGGTGCTGGAAGCTATTGATTTGGTTGATCTGGAACTGAACGATATGTTTGTCAAAGGTGAATTGTTTAATATTGATTTGAACACGACACCTGATGATTATTCTAAATATGAACAAGCAGTTGCGCAAGGCACAGCACAGGAATGGATGCCTGCCGAAGGTAAAACAAGCGCTGCACATCTGACGGCATTGATGCCTGGTGGTGTTGCAAACTGGTATGATTTCAAATTAAAAGCATACGTAGAAAGAATGATCAATCTCTATCGCCAAGAAAACAATATGGAAGTAGTTGGCGACAATTGTGTCGACTTCTCTGTATTTGAAAGCACATCTGATGCATACGATGCGGTTCAAACTGCAATCATTGACAATCACCTTGTTTCAATACAGGAATTGGTTGAATCTGCGAACAACAATCGCCTTAATTATTTTGAAAATCAATCTTCATCTACTTGTGCAAGCGTGAAGTTAGAAATTGAGCAAAAGTTAGTGATGACACGCCAAGCTTTCCGCGGCACACTGACTGTTGAAAATTCAACAGCAAAAGACTTGTTGGATATCGACCTCAATGTCGTCGTAACAAATATGTTGGGCGAACAAACCACACAACATGAAATGCAAATAAATTTTGAATCTATCACTGGATTTGAGGGTGGATTGGAAGGCCCATGGACATTGGCTCCACAAAGCAAGGGTGTAGCTACAATTTTGTTCATCCCGACAAAATATGCTGCCCCTGATACGCTTACTACATATTCATTTGGTGGTAACCTCTATTTCAAAGATGGTGAAGATGGTGTGGTACAGTCACGCGAACTCTACCCCGTGAAACTGCAGGTTAAACCCTCACCTGAATTGGATTTGACCTATTTCGTTCAACGCGATATCTATGGTGACAATCCATTGACAAAAGATGTAGTAGAGCCTGTCGTTCCAGCTGAATTTAGTGTATTGCTTCACAACAAAGGAAAGGGTAAGGCTACAGACGTCAGGATGCTGACCAAGCAGCCCAAAATTGTGGAAAATGAGAAGGGATTGCTCGTTGACTTTGCTATCGTATCATCATCCCTCAATGGTGGCGAGAAAGCAATGGCATTAGATTCAACAATCTCCACTAATTTTGGGGATATAAATGCCGGTGCATCTTCTTATGCTACATGGGATTTGACCAGTTCACTGCTCGGTCACTTCACCGAATATGATGTCAGCGTAAATCACGTTAGTAGTTTTAACAACCCCGACTTATCACTTTTAGATCAGGTGACAATTCACGAACTTATCCGCAGTGTCGATTTGACACTGAGTGATAAAATATGTCATGCTTGGCTGACCAATGATATACCTGATGGAAAGGATTTACCAGACAATCTTTACTTCACAGACGGTACTACTCAACAGGTCGCTGATACATCGTCAACCACGACAATTACTTCTAATGGCAACTCGCAATATACGCTTACAGTCAAAGCCCCAACAAAGGGCTGGTATTACGCAAATATTGCTGACCCAACAGAAAGTATGGCCAATATCCTGAATGTATCATTAGGTGGGGTGGAAATCAACAAAAATTGTATTTGGCAAACACAATATATAATGCCAGACAATAACGATCCACTCAGAGACAATAGACTTCATGTCGTCTTGTATGCTGACGGACCAAAAGATTTTGTATACAATATACAATTTGAGCCTACGCCCAATGTACGCCTGAAGGTAAATAGTATTGAGACCTTGCCCAATGATAAAGAGATCGCCGAACAAGTAATAGAACAATTGACGATACGCTTCAACAAAGACATCCAGTCCGAAACATTTACACGCGAAGACATCACTTTGCGTCACGAGGGCAAATTGGTAGAAACTCCTATCAATATCACAGAAGTGACGAAGTCTGCTTATCATTTGGATATGTCTCCATTTACAGAAAATGGATTCTATACGCTTCAAATTCATGCCGAAAACATCACTGACCACGAGGGTTATCGTGGTTATGATGGCCTTATGGGAAAATGGATGTTGTTCAAGGACGGATTGATACATTACAACATCGAGTCGTGGCCATCTGCTGATATGGGTGATATCAGAACTAATCAAGACGATGCATCAGGTACAGCAGAATATGGTGGAGAAATGAGAATCATAGCAGAACCTGCTTACGGATACGAATTTGATTATTGGGGCAATTTCAATAACATGGTTTCTCCAAGTTACCAAAAGTCTCTGGGATCACGTTCACTGGTAAAGACCATTTCCGAATCTGAAATCGAAAAGATAAGTACAGAGAATCCTATTGTAGTACCACTGAACAAAGATATTGATTTGGTCGCTGTTTTCAAGCCCAAGAAGATGAAGGTCAATATCATCTGTGATGCAGATGCTGGTACGGCAAGCGTTGGCTCAGGTTTCTATGATTATGGTACAGTCATGAATATCGAAGCAGCAGCCAAGGATGGATATGTGCTCAAGGGCTTTGTCGTTCATGACAGCGAATATCAGGAAGGCGACGAAATCGAAGTCACTGTAGACCGAGATGTAGTCAACGTAGAAGTTTTGTTTGAAAGCACTACCCCACAAAACGTGCTGATGCAAGACACCGAAAACTATCAGCCAGTAGATGTGCCTCTGGCCAATGTGAAACTCTATCGCTCGTTCCGCAAGGGTACTTGGAATACAATTTGTTTGCCTTGTGCCGTAGACAATCCTACGGATGTATTTGGCGAAGGCACACGCGTTGCTCGCCTTGCGGGATTGGAAGACGATGTGATGCAATTTGCTACAGTCAATCACATGCTGCCCAATATACCATACCTTATTATGGTTGGGTCTATTGAAAATTCAAGTATGGAGAATGGCGCATCAAAACGTACTTTCTATGATATCACTAACACTAGCGTAGTGGAACCTGAATACACACAGCCCATCGACCAACATGATGGTGTTGACTTCATAGGCTCATACGAAACTACGACTGTACCAGCAGGTCAAGGTTACTATTATATCAGTAGCGGAGCATTATGGTATATCGATAGCAACGCTGTTGTTACATCAGGCAGATTCAGAGGATACTTCCATGCTTCAAATAGCAATACTCAAACCATGGGATTCCGCATCGACGACATCGTAACAGGAGTACCCGCTATCGAAGTCACAGCATCTGATGACGTGTTCGACCTCTCTGGTATAAAAGTGCGCAACAAGGGCGAAGAACTCAAAGATTTGGATCCAGGTGTGTATATCTCACGTGGAAAGAAATTCCTAATCAAATAAGTTTAATGAATGAAATGAGGCTGTGTCATAATTATTCTCTATGACGCAGCCTCTTATTTTTGAGTAAAGAAAATAATTTTAGAATTTACTTAAAAAGACTTTTTCTACCAAAATCAAAATTTGGAAGTAGGAAATAAAGCCTATGAACAAATAAAGTCTTATCTTTTTTCGAAAAAGATGGCAAGAAACATCTGTTAG
>JAGKTZ010000009.1 GCA_021153165.1 Prevotellaceae bacterium | reverse complement strand
TCGAGAGAGTTTTCCAACTGGATAGAGATAATCTCGTTAATGCGAAATATCATAGCACACCATTCTCGTCTATGGAACAGAGCACTCAGCAAGAAAATCTCGAATATCAAGGGACATAGAGAGCTTTGGTTGAATAACGAATTCTCAGAAATGCAGAAGAAAAAGCCCTATGCAGTAACTTGTGCCTTGGTTTATCTCTGTAGAGCCGTAAGTGGTAGCAAATCTATCCAAGAAAAAGTAAAGGCATTGTTTGAGACAAGTTCCCAAGTCATACCTATTCATAAAATTGGTATTCCTATCAACTGGAAGAATGAACCACTTTGGAGGTAAACAGCGAGTCTATCTGTGTGAGCTTGTAAATGGATCTGTAAAAAGGTTCTTATAGAGCATAAAAACTCAAACAAAAAATAACAGAACCCGTCAGCATCTCGTAAGAACAGCTTACGGGTTGCTTTTTACCGTAATTCTAAATAAAACTACATCATTGATTGTAGAGCTGTAAAAGTACATTTTTAGAGTAAAGTGGCGACTAATGATTATTTTAGCAATGGAGGATACTTTTAAGGTATCCTGCCATTGCAGTGTTAGAGTATTTATTGATGCTGTTTTGTTATAATCTTCTCATTTCATCGGTTGAAGATTTGCCTCTATATTTATCTCTGGTTGAGTTGAAATTATAACGGACAGTCAACTTGACATATTGAGAATCACTATACTTATCATAGTCGAACTTCATCAGATTATTGTTGATATGCCACTTAGTTTTTGATGATCCGAATATGTCATTAACGGACAATGAGACAGCCAATTTTCTCTCAAGGAACTGTTTTGTAACGCCCATATTAACTCGATATGAAGAATCTAATAAGTAAATTCCGGAATTTCCCTTTGATTGCCAACGAGCATCCAGATTTACCATCCATTCTTTAGGCAATGAGAATGTATTGTTCCATCGTATCTTGAATATTGGTTTGTTGTAATCCTGACCGTCTCCGAGGTCGAACGACTGCCATTGCCCACCAACCTCAAAATTTGGCCTCCAGAAATGTATCACAGGAGTGTAGCTTACAGCAAAGAAACTACTACTTACATCTTTTACATTCTCCGTACTGATTAAAACAATCGGATTTCCATCATACAAACTCATCAATTGAGTAATATAATCCTCGTATATTGTATATCCAAGCATAACTTTCAGTTCCTTATAGGCAAACATGCCTGTAAAATCATTCTGTATCTGAGGCTGAAGTAATGGATTACCACTTTCATATACAAATGGCGAACTGTATTGTACATTGCTTCTCAACTGACTGTATGTTGGGTATTGAATTTTCCTTTCATAACCTACTACAGTCTGAATGTTGTCACTTGAATATCCAACTTGTATGTTAGGGAAGAACTTGCCATATGATTTGGATTGTTCGTTATTATAAACTTGATCCTGGTAATAATCAAAATTGATATTCTCGTAGCGTATACCAGCACCAAAACCCCATTTACCAGCGCGTGCATTTGCCGAAACAAACATTGCCCATCGATTCTGCTTAGTCATATCATTGGAATTATCTATTCCAAGTTCGCTGTTGTCAATGTTATAAGTTTGAATTACATCGGTATATGAATATTCAGTACCTGCATCTAAAGAAAGCCACTTATTATTTGTATATGAGAATACTCCTTTTACTGCATATAGATTATATTCGCGTGCACCTATGGTATTTATATCTTCTGCATAATTGTCTTTAAAGAAGGATTCCATCCTATCAGTTGCGTCGCCTGTCATCCAATCTGCATTGACATTCAGTGAGTATTTATTCTTCCACCTTCCATTATAATATGCATTTACATTATGACTTACGCTTGGTTTATCGAAATAGGAACTTTGCTCAATAACTTCTGTGTTATTGTTTGTAGTATACAGAATGTCGTTGAACATCTCATCTTTCCAGTTGGTATTATTATACACATATTGTACTCCTGCAGAATGGTTGGTGTTGGGATTGTAATTGATTCCTGTAACCGTTGCAAGACGGTTGGACTTAATTTTCTCGATCTCGTCATAAGCAACATCGTGAGAAAATTCCGAGATCAATAATTGTTGATACGAATTCATATCAATTTTCTGACGGTCCTGTATCCAATATGCTGAACCAAACACATCCCAAGCTCCGTTGCGATAATTCAAAGATGCGTACTCCTCAGTAGACCATACACTTGAACGCTTACCCCCTGCATATAACGAGCCGCTCAAACCTTCACCTTGAGGTTTTTCTGTAATAATTTGTATTACAGAATTTACTGACGCATCATATTTAGCACCTGGCATTGTATTTACTTTGATACTTTTGATTTCAGAAGACATCAAACGGTTTAACTCTTCTTTATCCTGTACCAAACGATTATTGATATAGATAAGCGGTGTACCCTTGCCAAAGATTGTGAAATTACCATTTTGTCCATTCACGAAAGGCAATTGGGCTATAACATCATTCGCTTTAGGAAAACTTTCTAGGATAGTTCCTTTAACACTTGCTACAATCTCCCCATTCTCTTGCTTGTACAATTTCTTATAACCTGTAACAACCACTTCATCCATAATTATTGGGGATAATACGATTGTCATAGGATTTGTCTCTACTTTAGATGTTTTAGTTTCATATCCTACAAATGAAACTTGAATGTGCTTGTCCTTTTTATTAGGACAGTCCAAAGTAAACAGACCTTCCAAATTACTTGTACAGCCTGAAACCATAGTGCTGTCAGCATCATTACACAAAATAACATTCGCAAAAGCGATAGCTTGTCCTTCTTGATCTATAACTTTTCCTGTAATACTCTGAGCTACAATATTACTATGTATTCCAATGCTGCAGATTAGTAATAATAAAAGTTTCTTCATATCTTTATAAATGTTTTATGTTTTTTCAATTTGACACAGCAAAGTTCGCCACTTATCACTACTTATCCACTACCCAATAGAGTAGTTTTGGATATTTATTTGTAATTTTGTCCTCGTATTTAATACAGAAGGACTTGTGAAAGAGGAATTGTTACGTTTTTTTCGACCAATCAATCCGGATCTTCATATTGAAGACAGTGATTATGCACAACTGCAAGTATGCGTCTCAATGGCTGAAGCTATGGCACGCAGTACGAATAGCAGTCTGTATATAATTGATTACAATCGCAAGAACTTCCTGTATGTATCTCCCAATCCGCTGTTTCTATGTGGATACTCTCCTGATGAAGTAAGGAAGAAGGGGTATGCCTTTTATATGGATGTAGTTCCTGCAGATGAAATTCAAATGCTGTTTGAAATCAATGAAGCTGGATTCAAGTTCTACGACAAGCAACCCAAGGAAAAGAAACTTGATATGACTATTGAATATGATTTTCACATCAAGGCTTCTGATGGGCATTTACACCTTATCCACCACAAGCTCACACCTATACTTCTGAATAGTAACGGTGATATGTGGTTGGCCCTTTGTTCTGTTTCATTGTCTCCAAGAACCACTGTGGGTAATGTGATTATCACATGCAAAGACTGTACTACGCATTACAGCTATTCCTTTGAGGGCAAACGCTGGAGAGAACAACCCAATATAACATTGGCAGAACGAGAGAAAGATATATTGCAACTTTCCGTTAAGGGATTCTCTAATACGGAAATAGCGGAAAAACTCTTCATCGATGTCAATACCGTAAAATACCACAAGAAGAATCTTTTCTACAAGTTACATGCAGAAAACATCACTGAAGCCATCGGCATCGCAACCAATCTTCGGCTGATTTAGAAAAGTGATGTAGAATTTAGGTAGAGTAGCAACAGGCGGATGCTCCTTGATGTATTGTTTAATCTTCTGTTTGCCTTTTACTGCTTTATCCTCGCACATGGGTTTCTGCTCTTCATCTTTGTTTACGAAAGCGATATTCCAAAAAGCCATATAGAAGATAACATATTTCTCAACTGCTTCTTCAAATGTTTCACTCTCCTTTTGCAAAGAGTCAAGGGAGAAGCAGGAAGCTTCTTCTGATATTCCGACTACAGCCCATGATAGAGTTGCGTATTTTATGACAGGGTTCTGCATATGCATCAATTTATAAGTTCGAAAATTAAGTTTTTTTATTCTAGGCAATCTTGTTCTTTTTCCATGAGTTTAGTAACCCATAATACCCATTCATCTATATTGTCTGTCAAAATTTTAGGTAATTGAATGGACATGCGAACATCAGGTGCAATGCCTGTTTTATCAATGCCATTTTCTGGAAGGCGACAAGAACGTGTCATAGGAACCCATGTCGTGATTTTGCTCCCTTTCAAATCAGCTCTGCGAATATTGGAATAGTCAAGACATCCCAATGTATTGCCTTTACCATATATCGTTGTACGCGAACTACATCCTTTGATGTCCAGAAGCATTTGTTCGGCAGAGCTCGCAACATTACTATCAATGATAATTGCAGCTTTAATAGGGTATGGACAAATAGTATCATATTTGATTGAGAAATCATCAACCAACCTAATAAATGGTTCAGTTGAATTTTCAGCATTCGTAATTATGTCTTGTAGCCAGGGAAGACGCTCTACTTGAGTCTTCAAATAGTTGATGTTATCAACAGAGTTACGGAGTTCAACTCCTTTCGAAACATATTCCGTATCATATAAAAGTTTTAGAAATGGCTTATAAAAGGAGTCTTGACCACCGCCATTACCTCTAATGTCTATAATTAAATATTTGCATTGAGACTCTTTGTATGCCTTAATGGATTCATTTATCCATTCAAGAGATGGATCACCCGAACAGGATGTAAAACGAATCAGGAACGTCTCTTGAGATACTTTTTGTGCAATAGGCATAGGATTATACTCATCCATTCCTTCAGAAGAACTAACATGTTCTTTTCGTATCTTTCTGTATTTATTGTGTTCTGCAAGCCCAGTTCTGAGATGACTATCTCCAAACCAGCCATAAAGTTCGCCTACCGCATCATAGCCTTCTATCTTCCCTTTTCTAATTTTATTATAAAGTTTTATTTTGAGTTCTGAGTATTCCTTATATTTAATAGGGTTATCCGCCAATATGGGAAATCCTGCATAATTATTTTCCAGTTCATAAATAGCACCTCCAAAATCCTTAATACTTACAGAAAACGCATTGTTGTTCTTGGCTTCTTGTCCTAGTACTGACAATGAAATTGCCGTTTGGAGCAGTTTCTTCCTCCGTTGGAGAGTAAACAGCTCCAAAACCTTTTCCTATTCATCGGTTTGGCTTGAATCTGCATCCGGCAACGGAGATAAACGACTGACGAAATAGTAGAAACAAAGAACAGCATAAATAATAGGTCCAACTTGATAATCTATCATTCAAAATGTTCTCAAATCTTTCAAAGGCTTATTATTTTCGATAGAGAGAAATTTGGCAAGCGGCAGATTTCACTCCCTCCAAAATAATAGATTGATAAGAGGTACTTTTGCGGAGAATGGAATTTGTCGTACCTTTGCAGCAATTTTAAATTGATAAAAAGCTTTATGAATATACTTATAATCGGTGCAACCTCAGGCATAGGTCGTGGTTTATGGGACACATACGCTGAGAATGACAACAATGTGATAGTATTGGGTAGACGAATATCGCTTCTTGATGAAATGAAAGAGATGCGTCCTACAAACACCACAATTTATTCTTGTGATATAACTAATCATCAAGAACTTGAGCCTTTATTTAAGGACGTATTTGACAATGCAAAGCACATAGATTTAGCTATAATATGTGCTGGGACAGGAGATCTTAATCCAGAACTTCTTCCAGATATAGAATTGTCTACTATCAATACAAATGTTCTTGGATGGACTATAGCAGTAGATAGCATATATAACCTATTCAAAAAGCAAGGCTTTGGCCATATAGTTACAATTACATCTATAGGAGGCTTGGTTGGTGAACCAAATGCTCCTGCATATTCAGCAACAAAAGCATATCAAATAAACTATTCACAAGCTCTTCGCAAAAAATCCAAGAAGGATGGCATATCCGTAACAGAAGTAAGGCCTGGGTTGGTAAATACAGCAATGGCAAAAGGAGAAGGACTATTTTGGGTTATGCCTGTACCAAAGGTTGTAAGGCAAATAAAAAAAGCGATAACACAGAAGAAATCGCTGGTGGTGGTAACAAAACGATGGAATATTATTTCATTTATTATGAAATACTTTATGAGTTAAGTTATCAGTATCCCTATTAATTACAATAATACTAACAAATTAAATATGCGAGATTATGTCGTAGTTGAAAATTATATAACTTTCAGAAACGGTTCAACCAATGAGCCACAATAAACGTGGAATGATGGAAACATCAAACTGCAAATAGCACTGAAAAGAGAAGAAACACACTTTATTGATACGCTTTGAGCGTTAAGAAACAATAAAAATGTTAAATCTTCACCTTTTAGAATGCACCGTTAAAGGTTATGACCATATTTCTGACTTATTACTCGCAAAATATTGAGTAATAACTGGTTGTAAATACTATAATTGTTCGGATTTATATTCCATTACGATTCCCAATAGTGTAACAAGCATAGGAGCAAGCGCTTTTTATAATTGTTCGAATTTGTCCTCTATAAATATTCCTAATAGTGTAACAAGTATAGGATCCTATGCTTTTTATGATTGTTCGAATTTGTCCTCTATTGCTCTTTCCAATAGTGTCACAAGTATAGAAGAAGGGACCTTTCGTGATTGTAGTAGTTTAAAAACAGTTGTAATAGGTGGCAATGTGAAAGATTTGAAAAGGTATGCTTTTTACGGTTGTCCCATTACAAATTTTGGTACTTTAACATCTACTCCACCTGAATTAGATATGTGGGGCTATATTTTTTCAGAATTGAAATTAAGAGCCACCCTCCACGTTCGAAAGGGTTGTGTAGAGGCATATAAATCCTCTCGTTGGGGAAATTATTTCCCAAACATAGTTGAACTAACTGATTACTAATTTAATTTGCATAGTAAAATACTAACCTGTCGATGTGTGATAGGTTGGTATTTTTTGTTGTGGCTATTGGGTCTAGTTAGACATGTTCTCAGGATATTTGCAGTTTTGCTTAATTCTGATTCCTCCGTTTTTGGGGTAAAAAAAATGCGAAAAATTTTGACAAACGCCATTGATGAAATAGAAATGCCAGGGCGCACAATGATTAGGCTAATGTGAAAAAGGGTAGGGATTGTTGAAAAAAAGTCTAAGGAAATTTCAACAAGGTCTAACCTTTTTTCAAAAAAGTCTCACTTTTTTACGCCTTTTTTCTTGCCAGTTGATGGTGTATTTATTCCTGTTTTTTTGGAAAAATGCTGAAAAACCTTAGTGTTTCCTCGTTTTTCATCAGGAAAACTTGAATTTTAACCCTTCGTGGTGGCGCTATTTCCGACCCAAGGTAAGCGTGGATGATTTTGAGCGCGTATTGCCCTCGTTTTTTGCGAATTTTTTTGACAAAATTCGGCATGATGGCAATAGGTTCATCTGGTCACACAATCGGGTGCGTGGCCGAATGTGGTGGATAGAGAAAGCTCCCTTTACGCGTAACGGAGCTAATGAGAAAAAGAAGCGAGAATGAACACATATGGCTCATCCTCGCTATTATATTACTATTTCAAAAAGGCTGGCAGGGGATTATAGTCCAGCCAATTCGATAACTTTGTCTACGGCTGCTTCGAGTCCGTCGGCATCCTTACCACCTGCTGTCGCAAAGTGAGGTGCGCCACCGCCGCCGCCCTTGATCAGACGAGCTGCTTCGCGTACCATTGCGCCGGCGTTGTAGCCGCGTGATTCGATCAGGTTCTTGCTCAACATCACAGTGAGCAATGGCTTGCCCTCGTGTGTGCTACCGATGACGCAGAGCAGGTTTTCGGGCAACATACCAGCCAATTGGAAAGCAAGGTCTTTCACAGCATCAGGCGTGGTGCTGGTGGGGATCACTGTCTTCACTACTTTCACACCATCGATGTCCTTAGCACTTTCGATCAACTTGCCGCGCAAAGCCTGGATACGTTCTTTCACGAAATCTTCCACTTGGCGCTTCAAACCGTCGTTTTCCTCGATCGTCTTCTTGATAGCTGTGGTCAGGTCCTTGGCATTGTTGAAGAGTGCCTTCATGCCTTCGACCATATCCTCCATAGCATAGATGCTCTCTTCTGCAGCCTGGCCAGTGATAGCTTCGATACGGCGCACACCAGCTGCTACACTACTTTCGCTCAGGATGCGGATCATACCGATTTGTCCTGTGCTTTGAGCGTGGCAACCACCACAGAATTCGACGCTAGTACCAAATTGTACGACGCGCACGCGGTCGCCATATTTTTCGCCGAAGAGGGCGATGGCGCCGAGTTTCTTCGCTTCTTCCATAGGGAGATCGCGGTGATCCTGGAGGGCGATGTTTTCGCGGATGCGGCTGTTGACAAGGCGTTCTACTTGACGCAACTCTTCGCGTGTCACCTTTTGGAAGTGGCTGAAGTCGAAGCGCAGATAGTCGGGAGTGACGAGCGAACCCTTTTGTTCGACGTGGGTGCCGAGCACTTCGCGCAATGCTTGGTCGAGCAAGTGTGTCGCGGTGTGGTTGGCTTCGCTGCGGCGGCGTGCCTTGACGTCTACTTGTGCGTGGAATGTAGCGCTAGGGTCTGCGGGCAATTGGCGTGTGAGGTGGATAGGCAGATTGTTTTCGCGCTTAGTGTCGAAGATTTCTACCTTTTCAGTATCGTTGACCAAGAGGCCTGTGTCGCCCACCTGTCCACCCATTTCGGCGTAGAAGGGTGTGGTGTCGAGCACCAGTTCGTAGTGTGTCTGTTTCTTTTGTTGTACGCGGCGATAGCGCAGGATGCGGCATTCGTGCTCGGTTTCGTCCCAACCCACGAATTGTGTTTCGCCTTCTCCCAATACTACCCAGTCGTCAGTTTCTACGGCTGCAGCATTGCGTGCGCGTTCCTTTTGCTTTTGCATATCTGCGTTGAATTGTGCCTCGTTGACGGTCATACCGTGCTCTGCACAGATGAGTTGTGTCAAGTCGAAGGGGAAACCATAGGTATCGAACAGGGTAAAAGCTTTGCTGCCGTCCACTTCTGTCTTGCCTGCTGCCTTGGTTTCGCTGATGACGCCGTCGAGCAGGTTGATACCTGTGGCGAGGGTGCGGAGGAAGGATTCCTCTTCTTCCTTCATCACACGTGAGATGAGCACCTCTTGTGCTGGGAGTTCGGGATAAGCATGTCCCATCTCTGCCACCAAAGTGGGGACGAGTTGGTATATGAAGGCGCTGCGGCGGTCGAGGAATGTGTAGGCGTAGCGTACGGCACGGCGCAGGATACGGCGAATCACATAACCAGCCTTAGCATTAGAAGGCAATTGACCATCTGCGATAGAGAAGGCGATAGCACGCAAGTGGTCGGCGATGACGCGCATGGCGATGTCTACCTTTTCATCCTTGCCATATTCGAAACCGCTCAGTTCGCCGATCTTGCGGATGATGGGTTGGAATACGTCGGTGTCGTAGTTGGAGTTTTTGCCTTGCATCACGCGCACCAAGCGTTCGAAGCCCATACCAGTGTCGATCACCTTGGCGGGCAGAGGTTCGAGCGAACCGTCAGCCTTGCGGTTGTATTGCATGAACACGAGGTTCCATATTTCGATCACTTCGGGATTGTCTTTGTTCACCAATTCAGCACCGGGTACTTTAGCCTTCTCTTCCTCAGAGCGGCCGTCGATGTGGATTTCCGAACAGGGACCGCAGGGACCTGTGTCGCCCATTTCCCAGAAGTTGTCCTTCTTGTTGCCGTTGATGATATGGTCGGCGGGGAAGAAGGCTTCCCAGTATTTTGCTGCTTCGTCGTCGCGTTCGAGCCCTTCTTCCTTAGAACCTTCGAATACGGTGACGTAGAGATTCTTGGGGTCGATCTTGAGTACATCTACCAGGTAGCGGTAGGCCCATTCGATAGACTCTTTCTTGAAGTAGTCGCCGAAACTCCAGTTGCCCAACATCTCGAACATCGTGTGGTGATAGGTGTCGTGACCCACTTCTTCCAGGTCGTTGTGCTTGCCCGATACGCGCAGACACTTTTGCGAGTCGCACTGGCGGCGGCTCTTGGGTTCTGTATTGCCGAGGATGATGTCCTTGAATTGGTTCATACCAGCATTGGTAAACATCAACGTGGGGTCGTCCTTGACAACCATCGGAGCCGAGGGCACAACGAGGTGACCTTGCTCTTCGAAGAACTTCTTAAATGATTCTCTGATTTCGTTTGCTGTCATCATTGTGATGTCTATTTTATTGTGATTTTTGGCTAAAAAAATTTTTCGCGCACAAATTTAATAAAAAGAATTGAGGTACACGGAGTTTGGAGGGCGAAATGTTGAGAGAGAGGGACTATCTGAGTGCTCGGAGTCCTTAGAGTATTCAGAGTGCTCGGAGTTCTCAGATCTCTCGCTCAACAAAAAAAAGACCCCCGCGGTGTGCGAGAGTCTTTCTGAAGAGATATATCTATCGGTGATTTACTTCACCAATGAGAGGCGGAGCTTGTATGACAATGGCTTGTTGGGCACGCGGTAGATAGGCAATGTGTCTACGTCGTAACCACAAGAGGCATTGCCCACACCACGATGCCATGCGTCGAGGTGGAGTACGGTGTAGGGACGTGCCTGCATCTCCCAGAAGTGCTGTGCGTTCATCATATCTGCGTCGGTGTAGGGGAGGGCAGAGAATGATACGTTGCCTTCGGTCTCGATCTTGAGGCCTGTGCCCTTGTCGTCGGTCAGTGTCAATTCGCGCAAACCTTCACGGCCACCAGTAGATTGTGGTTTAACGTAGCGTTCGGGCATTTCGCTGACTGTGCTTGAGTAGCGGCCAACGAGTGCGCCGTCCTTGCGGTCGCAATAGTTTTCCCATGGACCATGTGCATAGTAGTCGACATTTTGGAAAGCTTTGTTGATGCCGCATACGAGCCCTGCACGACGGAGGTTGTCACCCTTGGGCAGGAATTGTGCATCGACGTCGACAATACCTTGAGGATAGAGTGTGTAGACGATCTTAGTGTCGCAGATAGAACCCTTGCGCTCTGTGGTGACGATCACTTTGCCGTCCTTGTTGTCCACCTTGATTGTGCCCTTGCCTTCCAGACCGTTGCTGGTGTTTTGGAAGCGGTCGTTTTCGATATAGCGGTGGTTGTCGTAAATGAAGCCTTCACCTTCAGCTATGATATCCTTGCCCTTGATATTGAGCGCTGTCATACGGCCAGTGGTGTTGTCGAACGCAATGGTCATGTTGTTGTTGAACAGGCGAGTTTCGTGGAGTGCCATAGTTTGGCCCCATTCGCCAGCCTTCTTGTTGTCGGCAGTGAGTGTAGGCAATTTGCTGCGTTCTGCCAGAGTGAACTGTGCGTGAGCAATGCTGTGACCCTTTTCGCAGAACTCTTGTGCATTCTTGTAAACAGCCTTGAGGTTGAGGTGAACTTCTGTACCTGCAGCCTTAACCTTAGCCAGATTAACCTTAGAGAGTTTCACCGTCATAGTGACATCTTTGCCAGGTTCTGTAGCGGGCAATGCTACTTTCTTAGTGCTCACCACGCGACCATCCTTCAATACCTCTGTCACCAATTCGAATTGGTCGAGCGAGATGAAGTCGTAGTGATTTTCGATGCGAACTTGAGCTGTATTCTCCTTTTCATTCACACCAACCAAGTGGAATTTCACGAATTGATGTGCCGCCTTGACTTCCATCAGTTTGGCGCCTTCGTGACGTGTCGCGGGAATCACACCATTTGAGCAGAAGTTGCCTTGGTGAGGACCTGGATAGTCGTAACCAGTGTGCAGACGATAGATGCCTTGCTTGATTTCCTGTGGGTCGTAGATAGCTTGGTCCACCCAGTCCCAGATGCATCCACCGATGCACGAGTTGGAAGCTTCCATGACGTTCCAATATTCGGTCAAGTTGCCAATAGCATTACCCATCGAGTGCGCATATTCGCACAAGAACATAGGTTTGTCGAGGTCCGAAGTATTCTTGTTCATCCAAGCCATGCCGGGATACATCTTTGAGTAGAAGTCTGAGAAGCGTCCACCGCCGTAGTCGCCATTCGAGCGTGTACCTTCGTAGTGTACGGGGCGGTTGTCGAGCTTTTTGGCAGCTTCGTAACAATAGCGGAAGTTTTCGCCATTGCCCGCCTCGTTGCCCAAACTCCACATCACGACGCAAGCACGGTTGCGGTCGCGCAATACCATGCGGTCGATGCGGTCTACGAACGAGGGGATCCATGATGGACGGTCCGAGATGCTTTGGTTGGCATGGTCTTCAAGGTCCGCTTCGTCGCACACATACAGTCCATAGTGGTCATACATTGCATACATCTTCGCCGCATTGGGGTAGTGCGATGTACGTACGGTGTTGATGTTGTTTTGCTTCATCAGCATGATATCGCGCAGCATGCTTTCGTTGGTGACAGCACGGCCGTGCAAAGGATCTGTATCGTGGCGGTTGACACCCTTGAAGAGCACCTTCTCACCATTGATATATACCAATGAATTCTCTATCTTGATATCGCGGAAACCGATCTTGTCCGAGAAGGCCATTTCCTCGTTGCCTTGTGCATCCTTTTGTACGATGTGCAGGGTGTAGAGGTTGGGGGTCTCTGCGCTCCACAATTTTACATTCTTGAGGTCGAATGCCAAGCCAGCTTCAGTCTTTGCTGTATTGAATATGCTGATGTTCTTCAATTCATCTTGGGCGATGAGTTTGCCAGCTGGATCGTAGAGTTTCACTACGACATTCTTCATAGATGCATCGGCCTTGATACCCTTTTCGAAGAAGAGTTTCACATTCATACGTGCATTTTTGTAGTCATCCGAAAGGGTCGTAGTGACATAGTGGTCGCGCACGCTGACGTTGGGCACGTTGTAGAGGTAGACGTCGCGGAAGATACCACTCATGCGGAACATGTCTTGGCATTCCAAATAACTACCATCCGACCAGCGGAACACTTGTACTGCCAAGGTGTTTTCGCCTTTCTTCAAATACTTGGTCAAATCAAATTCTGCTACGTTGTTGGCACCCTGAGTGTAACCTACATATTCGCCATTGAGCCATACGAAGGCTGCCGAGTAGATACCGCCGAAGTGGATGATGGTACGTTCGCCGTGCCAGTTTTCGGGCACAGTGAAAGTGCGTACGTACGAACCTATAGGGTTGATGCCGTAGTTCTTGCCGCCGTCATTGAAGCCAGGGCGCGCCTTGATGTAGGGAGGTGTGTTTGAGTGAGGATATTCCACGTTACAGTAGATGGGTTTGTCGTAACCATGCATTTCCCAGTTGGAAGGCACTGGCAAATTGTCCCAACCGCTCACGTCATAGCCTTCTTTGTAGAAGTCCAAAGGACGCTGTGATGGTTCGCTCACCAAGTTGAACTTCCATGTGCCATTCAGGCTTTGGAACTTACTATTCACGGGCACTGTCCATGGTGTCTTGTAGTAAGCTTTATCCTTCAGCATTTCTGCCTCGTTGCCGTAGGGCATGTAGGTTGCCACACCGGGCAATTTGTTTTCGGCAAACATAGTTTCGTCCTCCCAGTAGGGCGCTTCGATTTTGGGCTTTTCTACTGATTTGAAGGTCAGCCATGCCGACTTGTCCGCAGGGTTATAGTCCACTGCCTTCATTTGTCCGCCACGCAGAGCGTACATCTTGCCCTGTCTACGATTCAGCTTCGAAGCCGAGCGCAGGATATATGTGCCCAACTCGCCCTCTACGGGTTCCAGGTTAAAGCGCGCATTGTTCCATTGTCCGGGATTAGAAGCCCATTGCAAGAGGTAGTCGATAGAAGCATTGTCGCCACCATCGTCGAAGTTTTGAGCATAAAAAGCACCCTCGATAGCAAAGGTCTTCATGTCAATAGTCTTCACGCTCCAGTATTGACCACGATTTTCCTTGTCCACCTTTTCGCTATAAATGCGCGCATTGTTTTCGCCCGAATCCTTGTTGCCAAGCACCTGGCCGGGAGTTGATACGGGGTAGATGTAGTAAGTCAAATCATTGTCAAAACCAGCCAGAGCCGAAGCGCTGAATGCAAATTGCGCATTCTTGTTGCCCTTCGCTTGCGACTTGAGGATGAGTTCCAGACCGCCCTTCTTGTTCAAACAAAGTGCATAAGTGGGGTTGTTGGTAGGCACGAGCATGCCCCCTTCCATTTTCCACAATTGTGCTTCGTCCGACCCATTGTTTTCACCAGTTTCCACGCGAGTTCCTTCGCAACGGATCGCCTGATTGGTCACAGGGTTGATGATGCGCCAACTGCCTGAAAGTTCGGTCAACTTCCAATAGAGTGCGGTGTTGTCCTTGTCAAACTTCACCAACTCTACGGACTTGTCACTCTTGCCAGCTACCATCTTTGTGGGCTGACTTGCAGGGTGGAGATGATAGAGCGCTCCACGCTGAAAGTTACCTTGTGCCATAGCCACACTGCAGGTGAGCATCAATGCTGCCGCAAGGACCATCGCTCGTAACTTAGAGAATAGATGATTCATAGATTTTATGGTTTGGGTTAATATTATTTTTCTTTTGTGTAAATTTCAGAGTTTTCAGAGATCTTCAAGATCAAAATACTCTACCTTTGCAAAGGTACAACTTTCCCGCCACATTCTCGCTTTTTTTGCGAGCAAACTTTCTCGCTGAGTCCGCTTTGGCGGGATAGCTGATACTGCACCCAAAAACTTTCCTAAGGTTTGTTGAAAAAAAGTCTTAGGAAATTTAAAAAAGGTCTTGGTTTTTTTAAAAAAGATTAGACCTTTTTCTATGCCTTCTGTGGTGCAAAAAAAAAGAGGAATACTTGCGGTGCAAATATCCCTCGGTATGAGTATATTATCACTTATAGTGCGTGGTGAAGTCTTTCGATGAAATCGTCAGCCTCTGCCATCGTCAGCGTGAGCGGTGGCAGGAGGCGCAGGATGTTGGTCGAAGCGGCACCAGTGAACGTGTGTTGCTCCTTGACCAAACGGGTGCGCATCTCTTTGATGGGGGCGTCAAATTCTACGCCTATCATCAGTCCGCGTCCACGTACCTCGGTGGCACCCTTGATGCCTTGCAGTCGGCTGAGCAAGTATTCGCCCACTTTTGCAGCGTTGTCTACCAACCCCTCGCTCTCGATTACTTCCAGCACAGCCAAAGCCGCTGCACAAGCCAAGTGGTTGCCTCCAAAGGTGGTGCCCAACTGTCCGTGCCATGGCTTGATGTGTGGCGCTATCAGCACGCCGCCGATGGGAAAGCCGTTGCCCATACCTTTGGCCATAGTAATAAGGTCGGGTTGCACACCGAGTGCTTGGAAAGCGAAGAAATGTCCGCTGCGACCATAGCCGCATTGTATCTCGTCGCAGATGAGTAGTGTGCCGTGGGTGCGGCACAATGCCTGCAAACCTTGCATAAATTCAGCCGATGCCATACGGATGCCACCCACGCCCTGGATGCATTCCACAATGACGGCTGCTACGTCGCCTTTTGCTAATTCTGCTTCGTAAGCCTCGAGGTCGTTCAGAGGCAGAAAGGTGACATTGCCATTCTGATTGACCGGCGCATTGATGCGAGGATTATCTGTGGCTTCTACGGCTAAGGATGTGCGACCATGAAAAGCCTTTTGTGCAGCCAAAATGCGACGGCGACCCGTGTGAAATGATGCTAGTTTGAGCGCATTCTCGTTAGCTTCGGCGCCCGAGTTGACAAGGAAAAGAGTGTAGTCGTTGCAACCGCTCACTTCTCCCAGTCGTGTGGCCAACTGGCGTTGCAGGGGATTGCCTACAGAGTTGGAATAAAAGCCCAATGTCTGGGCCTGCAGGCACAAGGCTTCGGTGTATGTGGGGTGGCAGTGACCAATGCTGATCACGGCGTGACCTCCGTAGAGATCTAAGTATTCTTGTCCCTCGGCATCCCATACGTGGCAGCCCTTGCCGCGCACGATGTCGATGTCGAATAGGGGGTAGACGTCGTATAAGTGCATAGTTTTCTTGAACGATTTATATATTATCTTTATATCGGAGTACTCGGAAACCTCAGAGTAATCAGAGTTTTTCCATAAGTGTCTTCTTTTAAAAAGCAAGGCTCTTCAGTTGCAATCCGCAATTTTCTTCCAGTCCAAACATCAGGTTCATATTTTGCACGGCCTGGCCCGAAGCTCCCTTGAGCAGATTATCGATGCAGCTTGTCACCAGGATTTTGTCGCCATGCACATCTACGTGCACCAAGCACTTGTTTGTGCCCACGACTTGCTTCATGTCGATGGGGCGGTCGACGTAGTGTGTGAAGACGGCGTCAGCATAGAATTCCTTGTACAAACGTACGACTTGCTCGAGTTCTACCTCTTGACGCACCACGGCGGTGCAGAAGATGCCGCGGGGGAAGTCGCCACGGTAGGGAATGAAGTCGATGGCGCCGTCGAAGGAGGGTTGCAATTTGTGGAGGCTTTGCAGAATTTCTGGCACGTGTTGATGCTCGAATGCCTTGTATATACTCATATTGCCACTGCGCCATGAGAAGTGGGTCGTGGCTGATGGTTTCACGCCAGCACCAGTCGACCCCGTGATAGCATTGACCATCACGTCGCCGTCGAGCAATCCCGCCGATGCCAGAGGCAATAGTGCCAACTGAATACATGTGGCAAAGCAACCGGGATTGGCGATGTGCTGAGCGCCCTGCAATTGCAAGGCATTGAGTTCGGGCAGACCATAGACGTAGTCGTGTTCGTCGTTGGCCAAACGGAAATCTTGCGCCAAGTCGATGATGCGCACATCGGCAGGGATATAGTGCTCGGCCAAGAACTGTGTGCTCTTGCCATGACCGAAGCAGAAGAAGACGACGTCGACTTCTTCAAACGGCAATTGGTCGGTGAAGTGCAAATCCGTTTCGCCGTACAAACCAGCGTGCACATCGGTCACCGCATTGCCTGCATTACTTTCGCTATGGGCAAAGACTATTTCGGCGGCAGGGTGGTTGAGCAAAAGGCGGATTAATTCGCCAGCAGTATAACCAGCTGCACCGACAATACCAACTTTAATCAAATCGTTCATCTGAATGGTTTTTGAGGAATGATAGCATAAAGAATTAAGTAGATCAGAAGACCAGGGAAGCCTGTAGAACAAAGGCTGAGCAAGGCATAGATTACTCTGACTAATGTGGGATCTAAACCTAAATATTCGGCGATACCACCGCACACGCCGCATAGTTGTTTGTCGGTGGATAGGTATAATTTCTTTTGTGTCATTTCTCTATTATAAATGAAGTATTAGTACGCGCCTGAAGCAATTAAATCTTCTCATCTTCGTGGTTGGCATAATATACGCGCAGGGGGGTAGAGAGCACCTTGATGAAACCCTTTGCATCGTCGGCGGTCCATCCCTTTTGCGTTTCGCCGTATTCGCCAAACTTGGTCTTGACCAAATCATCCTTGCTGTCTACACCTACGGTCGAGAAACCGAGGGGACGCAATTCCAAGATGACTGTGCCGTTGACATTCTGCTGCGAACTTTCCAACATGGCTTCGATATCGCGCATCACGGGTTCCAGGTATTGGCTTTCGTGCAAGAACATGCCGTACCAGTTGGCCACTTGATCCTTCCAGTATTGTTGCCACTTCGACAACGTATATTTTTCCAAGAAACGGTGAGCGCCGATGATCAGGGCGGGAGCTGCTGCTTCGAAACCTACGCGTCCCTTGATGCCGATGATAGTGTCGCCCACGTGCATGTCGCGACCGATGCCGTATGCCGCACCGATTTCTTCCACTCGGTTGATCGCAGCGATGGGATCGTCGTAGCGCTGGCCGTTGATGGCTTTGAGTTGACCCTTTTCAAAGGTCAGGTGGAGTTGCTCGCTACCCGTCTTTTCCACTTGTTTGAGGTAAGCGCTCTCTGGCAAGCCCTGGCGTGAATCCAATATTTCGCCGCCACAAATACTCGTACCCCAAATGCCCACATTGTAACTGTATTTCAACTTTGTGAAGTCCGCATGAAAACCATTTGCATTGAGATAATCTACTTCCTCCTGGCGCGACAGATTACTATCACGTGTCGGGGTGATGATCTCCATCTCGGGGCACATCACAAGGAATGTCATGTCGAAGCGCACTTGGTCATTGCCCGCACCCGTTGAGCCGTGAGCAATGGCGTGTGCACCGATTTCTTTGGCATAACGCGCGATGGCCATGCCCTGAAAGATGCGTTCCGAAGATACTGAGATGGGGTAAACATTATTACGGAGCACATTGCCATAGATCATATAGCGCAGACTTTTGTCATAGTATTCCTGTGTTACATCCAGGGTTACATAAGCCTTGGCGCCGAGTTTGTAGGCATTTTCTTCGTTGGCTTTCAATTGTGCTTCGCTGAATCCGCCCGTATTGGCACATGCTGCATAGACTTCGTAGCCCTTTTCCTTGGCCAGATACATCACGGTATATGAGGTGTCGAGTCCGCCACTGAAGGCTACGACCACTTTTTTCTTTTCCATATATTTATTTAAGTAATTGGGGGTATTGTTGAAATGATTTTAATCGGAGTACTCGGATTACTCGGAGTGCTCAGAATAATCGGAAAGTGAGAAAGGTTATTCCAAACCCTCTGCCTTTTTTACAAAGTCCACTACATCTTGTGGCACTTCTACTGGCAATGGGTCGCCGGGATGACGCTCGGGGTCGTAGAGCATGCCTGTGCAGACGCAGTATTTTCTTTCCGTGCGAGCCAATACGTCGCAGTTGATGCAACAAGGATCCTCGGGCGTACCACAGCCTTTCCAGTATTCGTCGTCCTGTGTCAGTTCAGAGAAGGGTACGGGCACATAGCCCAGCGAAGTATTGATGCGCATCACGGCACCGCTGCTGGTCAAGCCGAAGATTTTTGCCTTGGGCCAACGTACACGGCTCAACGAAAAGGCCAAGCGCTTGATGCGAGTAGCCAAGTGGTGGCCTCTGAACTTTGGTACGACGATCAAACCCGAGTTGGCCACGTATTGCTTGTTCTCCCAACTCTCGATGTAGCAAAATCCAGCAAACTCCTCGCCATAGAGTGCGATGACTGCTTTGCGCTCCTTCATCTTGGTGGCCAAATATTCGTGGGTACGAGATGCGATACCCGAACCGCGCACTTTTGCTGCGTCGGTGATAGTTTGCAGGATAGTGTCTACGTATTTTTCGTGTGAGGCATCGGCCACTACTACGCTGATGCCGTCATTATATTCGTTGGTGTTCATAATTACTCTTTATATATATGGTATATCTAGTGGAAAAACGTTTTCTTCTTGTAAGTTCTCTGTTTTTCTTATAATGCCACGCTCTTGATAGCAGGAATAGCCTTTGCCAAATCATCAATGGCAGCTTGTCTCTCTACATCCTCGTGCAGTATCACCATGATCGTATCGTCACCAGCAATAGTGCCTGCTACAGCATCCAATTTTGCCGTATCTATGTCGCTGGCAATAACTGCCGCATAGCCGGGGCGAGTGTGTATCACTGCGATATTCTTGGAAAAAGTGAGAGAAATAAATCCTGTGTTTCGTAGAAATTCAGGTGCTGTGAACGAAGTGATGGCTCGTTTGTACAAGGGGTGCTCGGGCAGAATATATTTGTATCCATCTGCACTAGCTGCTTTGGTCGCTTTCAACGATCGAAGGTCGCGGGATAGGGTGGATTGATTGACTTGAATCCCCATTTTGGATAGTTCCTGCAGCAGACTTTCCTGCGAATTCGACTCCTGTCTGCTGAGCACCAGCCTCAGGGCTTCCAGTCGTTTGGTCCTGGTATCAATTGGCATGTCTTAGTTTTTTTGTTTTTGTATGGTTAAAAAATAGAATGCAAATGTAGTGTTTTTTTGCAAGGTTTTGGCATATATGCAGAATTATTTTGCAAAATCATGCATTTTATGCAGAAATTATTGCATATATGTCATCTTTTAGTGCTGTGGTTAAATAAAAAAAGTGGATCCATAGTCATCGTACTATGAATCCACTTTATGGGATAAAATGCGTCTAGGATAAATCGTGACTTAATCTACCCCGGACGTGTTGAAGTTTTCTTATTTCTTTGGTGTACGTTCGAGTGTTGTCAATACGAAACGCCAGTATTTTTCTACACTAGGGATGAAGCAACGTTCATCTGGTGTATGAGGGCTACGCAAAGTTGGGCCGAAGCTCACCATGTCCATGCCTGGAGTCTTAGCGCCGATGATACCACATTCCAAACCAGCGTGGATCACTTGTACACTGCATGCTGTGCCGAAAAGGTCGCTGTAGACTTGCTTCATCAACTCTACGATTTCGCTTTGGGGGTTGGGTTGCCAAGCAGGGTAGTCGCCGTCGAGTTCCACCTTCATGCCAGCCATAGCAAAAGCACTTTCGAGTGTTTCTGCAAGGGCTTCGCGCATTGAGTCACGTGATGAGCGGATCAAGATCTTGAAGAAACATTCGCCGCCGCCGATTTCAACGATAGCCAAGTTGGAAGATGTTTCAACGATAGCAGGTACTTCGGGGATGAAACGATATACACCATTGTGGCAAGCGCAGAGTGCATTGACCAAATTGTCTTGTACTTCTTCGGGCACTTGTTGTGCGGGCAAAGCCACGTCTGCTACTTCGAGCGTCAAAGTCTTTTCAACAAAACCATACTCGCCAATGAAAGTTTCGCGCCATTCGTCTACGACTTCCTTCAATGCAGCCACATTTTCCTTAGGCAAAGTGAGCACTACCTCTGCTTCGCGAGGAATAGCATTACGCATATTGCCACCCTTCCATGATGCCAGGCGTGCTTCGAAGTTGGCGATAGCGTCCTGTACCAAACGTGCCATCAATTTGTTGGCATTAGCACGACCTTCGTTGATTTCAAGGCCAGAGTGTCCGCCGTACAGACCGCCCAACTTCACGCATACTGCGCCGTCTTCTTGATCTGTTTCCACTTCTTTGTACGAAAGTGTAGCAGTCATGTTCACACCACCAGCCGATCCAATGATAAATTCGCCTTCAGTCTCGTTGTCGAGGTTCAAGAGGATTTCGCCTTTCAATGAACCCGGTTCCATGTCGTTCACACCGCCCATTGTGCTTTCTTCGTCGGCGGTGATGAAACCCTCCAGCGGACCATGCTTCAACGTGTTGTCCTCCATAATCGCCATGATAGTAGCCACAGCCATACCATCGTCGGCGCCGAGTGTTGTGCCCTTAGCCTTCACCCATTCGCCGTCGATATAGGTTTGGATGGGGTCGTTTTCGAAATCGTGTGTAGAGTCTGCTGCCTTTTGTGGCACCATATCCATGTGGCCTTGCAGAGTTACTACCTTGCAGTCCTCCATACCTGGCGTTGCAGCCTTATACATCAGGATATTTCCAGCAGCATCTTGGTGCGCTTCAACACCTTTTTCTGCAGCCCAGTCGAGCAGGAACTTTTGTATCTTTTCGAGGTGTCCCGAGGGGCGAGGCACTTGTGTCAGCAAGTAGAAGTTTTTCCAAATCGCTTCGGGTTGTAAGTTTTTGATTTCACTCATGTCTTTAGGATTTAGGGTTTATTTGTATTATACTTATTTCAATTGGATTTATCGTTAGACAAAGTTTCTGTCTTCTTCGCAGTAGGGCGTGGGAATTTACTTTGCATATTAAAGTCCGCCCAACCATATACACCCAGCAGGATAACCTCTGCCGTCTGAATCGTATGTACGGCCAGGGCAAAGAGGATAGCATCTTGTTCAGCCACGCCATAGATCACCAGCATCGTCTTCACTGCAAAATGCCAGGGCCCAGCGCCATTAGGCGTAGGTACGAGTACCGCAAACGAACCGACGCAGAATATCAGAAAGGCTGCGATGGGGTCGATGTGTGATGTGAAGTCGAAACAGAAGAAGGCAATGTAGAAATGCAGGTAGTAGCAAATCCAAATGGCAAAGGAGTAGAAAATATAGAGTGGCGCCCTGTTGATATATCTCAACGAAGTGATGCCCGCCCATACATTGCGCATGATATCCTTGCCCTTGCTGAAAATCTTGAAGCGGGCAACCAACCACAATACCAGGATGACGATGGCAATGGCGCAAAGGAAAGTCACCAAATAGCCTGTGCCGGTAAAACGATGCACGATGCTGTCGATATCTGTACCCGATTCGGTCAAAAAGTTCAAGAGCACGGGCGCCTGATTGATAAAGACGATGACCGTCAGCAAGACGATGACCAAAGAGTCCACCATACGCTCGCTCACCACAGTTCCCAGGGATTTGGTAAACGACGTGCCGTCGCCCTTCTTCAACGTGCCGCAGCGTGTCACCTCACCGATGCGGGGTACGACAAGGCTCGAAGCGTACGACAGGAAGATAGAATTGATACAGGTGCGACGTCTGGGGTGCTCGTCGAGTGGTGCCAATGCAATTTGCCAGCGCAATGCGCGGATGATGCTGGGCAGAATGCCAAAAAGCAAGGACAAAGCCATCCATCCCCAGTGCATCTGGTGAAAGACAGCGTCGACAAAGTGATTCCAATCAGTATCACGGTACATCCACCACAAGATGCCTATGCCAAAGGCAAATGGGAGGAAAATCTTGAGTATGTTTTTGAGAATTTGTGGCAACGTTTTCGTTCTATATAATATTATATGTGTAACTTTGGCATCGCCAAAATGAATATGATCCTTTGGCATCGCCTTAATTATGCGCAACAAAGATACGAATAAGCGAGCGAAAAGATATCAAGTTTACTTGAATATTTTTCACAGCGAGCGAAAGTATCTTCGAGATTTACCTCAAAGATACGAATAAGCGAGCGAGAAATATGAAGTTTAATTCAAATATTTTTCACAGCGCGTGTTAAGTATCTTCGAGAATGGTCTCAAAGGTAAACAAAAACAACGATATGAAACTAGTACGCCCTAAAAAATTTCTTGGTCAGCACTTTTTGAAGGACCTCTCCATAGCCAGCGCCATCGCAGATACGGTGGATGCTTGTCCCGACCTACCCGTGTTGGAAGTAGGTCCAGGTATGGGTGTGATGACCCAGTTTCTGGTAAAGAAGGATCGCCCCGTCAAGGTCGTAGAGATAGACTTTGAAAGTGTAGCCTACTTGCGTGAAAATTTTCCCTCGCTTGAAGACAATATTATCGAGGACGATTTCCTCAAGATGCACTTGGATCGCACCTTCGACGGCGGACAGTTTGTCTTGACGGGTAACTATCCCTACAACATCAGCAGTCAGATATTCTTCAAGATGCTGGACAATCGCGAATTGATCCCCTGTTGTACGGGTATGATTCAAAAGGAAGTGGCAGAACGTCTGGCCGCCTCGCCTGGTAGCAAAGCTTATGGCATCCTGAGTGTACTGGTACAGTTGTGGTACGACGTAGACTACCTCTTCACTGTTGCTCCCGGCGTCTTCAATCCACCGCCCAAGGTGCAGAGTGCAGTGATCCGTATGACACGCAACGACCGCCAAGCATGTGGGGCAGACGAGCGCTTGCTCAAACGTGTGGTCAAGGGCACATTCAATCAGCGCCGCAAGATGTTGCGCGTGTCGCTGCGTCCCCTGTTTGCCCAGTTGGATAGCGAGCGCGGTGTGACCAAGTCGCATGCCGACTTCCTGGCTCAACCGCTACTCACCAAGCGCCCTGAGCAACTCAGTGTCGAGGAGTTCATAGACCTGACCAACGCTATCGAAGCGGAAATGGCATAACAACCTTTTGTAGATATAAAAAAGTGGGATGAATCGTCTCTATGTTGGCGAATTCGTCCCACTTTTCGTATGTCAATTTTATGATCTAAGGCCTTCTGGAAATAAACCAAGACCTTTTTGAAATAAACCAAGACCTTTTTCAAAAAAGATTAGACCTTTTTGAAAAAAGATTAGACTTTTTTTGAGACGAACTTTTAACCCATCTCTTATGGGCGTCCTGTCTCTGTGAAAGCACTGATCTCGTGCTTGTTTGGCCGCCTATGGCGTGCGTGCCCCATTGGTGTATCCCAGTTTGTAGCCCTCGGCATAGTGTGTGCTATAAGTGTGGCGTTGAGTGGCGAGGTCGTAATCGCTGCTGTCGTTGAAATGCTGACGGGCATTTTGGCGGGCAGTGCCGTCGTAATAACCATCCCAATAGCCATCCTCGGTGCCTGATTTTGATGGTGTCCTTTGGTCAATCATTTCGTTGGATGTCGGTGTGTGATAGGTCGTATCTGCTATGGCAGATGCTGCCATTGCTCGGTGTTCGATAGAGGTGGAAGTATCTGGCGTCGCCATCTTTCCACTGGTTGATGCACCATCTGCCGACTGGGTCGAGGTGGGCATAGATGGCAGTGCAGGCCGCCCTGCTTTGAGTAGTAGTAATACTGCTATTAGGGGCAGACAAATCAGCGTGACGCTGCCAATGCGCAGCCATCGTGCACGGCGCTCGGATTTGGCGACGCGTGTGGTGCTTTTGGTATCTTTAGGCATAGGGTAATGGTGTGTATAAGTGTGTAAAAACTTTGCGGAAGCAGAGGAGGTCAACCCCTCTCACGCAATTTGTTTCCGACATCAATGCGGAGGAATATGAATAGTAGCAACGTGAAGCCCCAGAGCGAAGAGCCGCCATAACTAAAGAATGGCAAGGGGATACCGATGACTGGCATCAACCCCATGACCATACCGACATTGACCAGTACGTGGAAGAAGAATATGCTCAGCACGCAGTAGCCATAGACGCGCCCAAAGGTGGTCGATTGACGCTCGGATAGGTAGATGAGCCGCCATATTAATCCTAAGAATAGTAGTAGGACAATGGTGCCACCGACGAACCCCTCCTCTTCACCAACGGTGCAGAAAATGAAGTCTGTGTCTTGCTCGGGTACATATTTCAGTTTGGTCTGTGTGCCTTCCAAAAAGCCCTTGCCCGTCAACCCACCGCTGCCGATAGCGATGAGGCTTTGGTTGACATTATAGCCCGCTCCACTATTGTTTTCTTCTACCCCCAGGAGTACACGGATACGCGTCTGTTGGTGAGGCTGCAAGACTTTGTTGAGTGCATAGTCGGTGCTATAGAGGAAAAGCGTAGAGCCCAATGTGAAGATGGCGATATACAGGTAGCGTAGGATGCGTGTGTCAAGGGCGTGCCACAAAAGGTAGGCCACGATGAATACACACCAGCCGAGAAGCACCCAAGAGATGTCGAAAGGGACGACGAAGTGGGAAAAGAGTAATGCCAGGCCTGTGATGCCTGCTCCCCATAGGAACAAACGCAAAGCATGGCCTGTGCGAGGCAGATAGACACGGAGCATGCCCAGTGTAAATAGCCAAATGGACAACAATGCGAGGGACTCGCCCACAGAAGTGAGTGTGCCAGGCATAATATCTGTGCCAAATCGGATACTAATGACGAAATAAAAGACCATGGCCACTGCCGTGAATAAGAAACAGCCAGGCATGCCCTCGCGGTAGAGCATCAGAGAGAATGCAAAAAACACAAGTGCCGATCCCGTCTCCCGCTGCATGACGATGAGTACTAATGGTAGCAAGATGAGACCAATGGCACGGATGAGATCGCGGCGTTGCGTCATGTCGAAACCGTAGGTGCTACAGAGTTTGGCTAATGCTAATGCCGTAGCACATTTGGCAAATTCAGCAGGTTGGAGGTTGATAGCACCGAAACTGATCCACGAGCGTGAACCTTTGATGTCCTTAGCAATAAACGGCGTGACAAAGAGTAGCAAAATAAAAGCCCAATAGAGTACCTTGGCAATGATCTCGAAATAGCGATCGTCAAGCAGCAGAAGGAATAGGGCTAAAAAAGATGCGCAGGCGATCCACACAAGTTGTTTGCCCGTGCGTGTGCCCCAACTCAGTAGTTCGGTCTGTCCCATCTCATAACTTGCTCCACAGATGCTGATCCATCCAAAGGTGAGCAAGCAGATATAGAGGAGGATGATGACCCAATCTGCTCGAAAAAGTGGATTTTTGCCTAAACTATTTGTCATATAATGGATAACTGATCTTACGTGCTTGTAGTGAATTCGCTCTGGCTTGGCTGCCGCTTGAGAGTTCGCCGTTCAAATATTGTTCGATAATTAGTGCCCCAATAGGTACTGCAAATGTGGCTCCAAATCCCCCATTCTCAATATATACAGCAACTGCGATGCGAGGGTCGTCTTTTGGGGCAAACCCCATAAATGCAGAGTGGTCTTGACCACGGTTTTGTGCAGTACCCGTTTTGCCACAGACATCAAGCCCTGGGATGTTGGCGCCCTTGCATGTACCCCCAGTCACAGCGCTACGCATACCCTCGACAGCATAGGTGAACCATTTCTCGTCGATCATGGGGCGGCGTGGTTTGGTGTAGAGCGTGTCGAGTGCGCCCCCTTGGATTTTCTTGACCACATGTGGAGTGTAGAAGTATCCACGATTGGCCACCATTGCACCAAGGTTGGCAATCTGGAGTGGTGTTGAGGTGACTTCGCCCTGTCCGATAGAGATGGAGATGACGGTAAGTCCATTCCATTTCTTTCCTAAATATTTGTCGTAATAGTCGGCATTGGGGATCATGCCTCTTGCCTCGCTGGGCAGGTCTATGCCCAATTTGTAGCCATATCCCATGGCGACGAGGTGATCCTTCCAGCGTGTCATACCTTCTTGTACCGTCTTATACTTTGTTCTGTCATCAAACATGCGGTAGAGATTCCAGCAGAAGTAGGAATTGCACGATGTGGCAATAGCAGGTACCAGGGCAATTGGAGCAGCGTGGCCGTGGCAACCGACATGAAGTCCCTTGTAATTGAACCCTCGACTACAAGGAAATCTCATCTCAGGGGTGATGATGCCTTCTTGCAATCCAATGAGTGTTTGTGTGATTTTGAAGGTAGAGCCAGGAGGGTAGGTGCCCATTACTGCACGATTGAGCATAGGCTTTCGGGGGTTTTGTTTGAGTGCTTGATGATTTTTCCCACGATCTCTTCCTACAAGCAGATTGGGGTCGTATGTAGGTGAAGAGGCCATGCATAGCACTTCGCCAGTCTTGGGTTCGATGGCAACGATAGAACCTACTTTCCCCTCGAGTAAGCGTTCGGCAAGTGCTTGCAACTTCATATCGATGGTCAACGTAATGTCGCTGCCAGGCACTGCCTGCTTGTCGTGTTTCCCCTCTTCAAATCTGCCCTTGATTCTGCCACGCACATCTCGTAGTAGAACCTTCATGCCCTTTTGGCCGCGCAATTGCTTCTCGTACGAGCGCTCAATCCCCAGTTTGCCGATGATGTCACCATTCTTATAGTATTCGTCGTTGGCTATTTCTTTCTCATTCACTTCGCCTACGTCGCCCAATATGTGTGCGGCATGAGGCGTGGCATATCTTCTGGAAGAGCGTTTTTCAAACGAGAAACCTTTGAATCGTGACAACTTCTCGCGTATCACCGAGAACTCTTCAGCAGGAATCTGTGCCATGAATATTTGTGGCGTATATCTGGAGTAATTGCGCTTGGCTTTTATCTCTGCCATCTTTTCCACATAAACTTCAGGTGTGATGCCTATGATTTTGCAAAACTCCGCAGTGTCGACACCCACTTGCTCTTGCATCACGACCATGATGTTGTATGAAGGCTCGTTGTATACTAATAGTTCGCCATTGCGATCGAGCACCTGTCCACGAGAGGGATAGATGATCTCTTTGTATAAGGCATTAGATTCGGCAGATATTTTGTACTTGTCGCTCATCACTTGCAAGGAAAATAAGCGTGCAATATAGATGATGATGATAAGTGCAACAATGCCTCCGATGACAAACCTTCTGTTTGAGAATTGCTTTGAACTACCCATAAAATGTATTGTTGGTCCTGGTGGTTTATCTTCTTTTTATGTCATGAAGAGGCCTTTGAACGGCGTGGATGCAGATGTTCAAAGACAAATATAAGGCCAAAGGTCAATGCCGTGCTACACATAATCTTCAGAAGGAGTACCTGTAAATTGAAAAATGTAAATGTTTCGATACAAAAGAAGATGATGCAGTGCAATAGCGTGATAAAAAAAGCATAAAGATAGAAAGACTTTGCGCCCATACTGCGTGTGGAGGGATGTAATATTTCCTCGCCTCGGTCTTTTGGCGCAAATGCGTTGAATAGCCACGGCGTGACCAAACCGATGGCACAAAGTGATGCTGCTGTCATGCCTGGCGTATTAGAGAATATGTCGACAATCAAGCCCAGCAGAAAACCTGTTACGAGATATACGATGCGTGGGGTGTTGCTGGGGAATTTTATCAATAGATAGACGTAGGGTAGGGGGATGGCATAGCCTAATAGGTGAATATGATTGAATAGTGTGGCTTGGAGGAGAGTCAACAACATCCCCAGTCCAATCAGTGAAAGTGTCTTTTGAAGCATGGCTTATTGTAGTGTTTTATGAACGTGCGTCTTTCTATATAAATTAATAGGAAGAGTCGAGGGTCGCAGGGTGGTGGTGATATAGGGCGGGATTGTTGCAGTCGCCCAGGCAATTATTGCAAGATGTTTATGGGGTACGCAGTCGTGGAAATCATGCGTTGGCATCTCCTATTTCGGCGGCATGCAGCCCTTTTACTTGGCCAGGTACATCAGGTATATGAGGTGTCGAGTCCGCCACTGAAGGTCGTATGATACGATCCTCCCCCCAACCTTTATGATGGCTCATCCGTATATGCTCTATTAGCATACAATTGCAGCGTGTCAATTTCTGCTTTATAGGGCGTAATGACGATATTTACGTCTCTCGTAGTGAGAAAGTCTGTTCCAAGTTCTACCTTGAGTCTGAATGATTGTCCATCGGGTGAGTCGTTCACACTATTTACTTTTCCTACATAAAGTCCAGGAGGGAATACCGACGAGTGGCCACTCGTTTCAATAATACTGCCTTTTTTGATTTTAGCATATCGTGGTATTTCGTCCAGATAAACATATCGACAATCTTTGCCATCCCATTGCAAAGTGCCAAAGTGCCTTTCTCCTCTGATGCGACAACTGATATTGGAATGCTTGTTGATGATTGGCGTGACGAGCGAATATCGAGGCCCTGTAATACATACAATGCCGACTACACCATTACCGCAAATCACCCCCATATCTCTTGTGATGCCATCGTTGGCGCCTTTGTCAATGACTATATAATTGTTCTTTTTGCCATCCGAATTGACAATGACTTTTGCATCTATATATTGATAACCGCTGATAGAAGTACGGGTGATGCTATCCAGGAAAGTTCCCTCTACCTTTTGATCAAGCAAGGCTTCGCGCAGGGCATGTGCTTCTTGTTGTAAACGCAGATTTTCTGATGTCAACTTTCGATTCACTTCGCCCAAGTGCCAATAGGTGGCAATGTCATAATAGAGACGATTGATTTTGGCTGTCGTAGAATTGGCTGAAGTCAACCACACACTGCCCTGATAATTGTTGAAACGAAACAATGCCCAAAAACTAATGATTTCGAGCACAATGAATATCAGGATGTAGTAGTATTTTCTGAGAAACTCTAAGATGTGGTACATACTTCAGCAAACAAAAATTCCTCCCCCTGGTGTGGGGGAGGTGAGTAGGATGATGTTATTATCTTTTCAGGAAATTATATTTTTCAATATTCTTCAGCGCAATGCCCGTACCCTTAGCAACACAGAGTAGGGGGTCTTCTGCAACGTGGAATGGGATCTTGATTTTGTCATACAGGCGCTTGTCAAGGCCTCGGAGCAACGCACCACCACCAGTCAGGTAAATACCATTTTCCACAATGTCTGCATAGAGTTCGGGAGGTGTATTTTCAAGCGCTGTAATTACCGCCTGCTCAATCTTAGCAATAGATTTTTCCAAGCAGTGTGCAATTTCTTGGTAACATACAGGCACCTTCATTGGCATAGCCGTAATGCGGTTAGGCCCATTCACCACATAATCTTCGGGTGCATTATTACCCAAATCTGTCAGTGCTGCTCCTACATTAATCTTGATGCGTTCTGCCATACGTTCACTCACGCGCACGTTGTGCTGACGGCTCATGTAATCCTGGATGTCAGCAGTGAAGTCGTCGCCCGCCATTTTGATGGAGTTGTTGGATACGATACCACCCATCGAGATCACAGCGATTTCTGTGGTACCTCCACCTATATCTACGATCATATTGCCTTCGGGCTTGGTTACGTCGATGCCGATACCGATGGCAGCTGCCATCGGCTCGAACAGCAAGAATACGTCGCGGCCACCAGCATGTTCGGCCGAGTCGCGGACCGTGCGAAGTTCTACGTCCGTAGCACCACTGGGCACACCAATCACCATGCGGAGCGAGGGCGAAAACAAATGTCTGTGTCCGCGATGCACCATCTTGATGAGTCCGCGCAACATCTGCTCTGTTGCATTAAAGTCAGCAATCACACCTTCCTGCAAGGGGCGGATCACGCGAATCTTATCGTTCGTTTTTTCGTACATCAATTTAGCCTGGCTACCCACGGCGATCATCTTGTCAGTGTTGCGGTCCAGTGCTACTACAGAAGGTTCATTTACGACGATCTCGTCGCCGCAAATAATCACCGTGTTTGCTGTACCCAAGTCAATAGCTACTTCTTGGGTGAATGAGAAAAAGTTTGAAAAAATACCCATTATTTTCTAAGGTCTGTTTTTGGGGAGTTAGAATTTCAGTGCAGTCATGAACTGACGTTTAGGTAAAAGATTATTTCTTAAACCAATTGTGGATAGCAGTGTCATAGTGACTTGATACACCAAATGCACAAGTTGCAAAATCCTTGCGTTGTTCCAATGTGGTCGCTGCGCCTTGAGCCTTGACGATATCAAGCAGTTTGCTGTACTCTGCCTTTGATGGTACGATTACTACGTCATTGAAGTTTTTTGCGCCAGCGCGGATCAGCGAGATGCCACCTATGTCAATCTTTTCGATAATGTCAGCTTCGCTTGCACCCGAAGCCACAGTTTGTTCAAATGGATAGAGGTCCACGATCACGAGGTCGATTTCGGGGATTTCATATTGCGCCATTTGTTCGCGGTCGCTTTCTAAGTCGCGACGGCCCAGGATGCCACCAAATACCTTTGGATGAAGCGTTTTGACGCGACCGCCTAAGATAGATGGATATGTGGTTACATCTTCCACCTTTTGGCAGGGATAACCGAGAGATTCTATAAACGTTTGCGTACCACCTGTAGAGAGGAATTGTACACCATTTTCATGCAATTGAGCGAGCAGTTCGTCCAATCCATCCTTGTGAAATACAGATACAAGGGCTGTCTTAATTTTCTTAGTTTCTGACATCGTTTTTAGTCTTTTTTGATTTTGTCTGCAAAGTTAGTACATGACGAGCGAAGAACAAAATGAAACTCAAAGAATTTTGTGATTTCTTCTGCACTGTTTCTTCACTTGCGAAGTAGAGTGTGCAAGATGGGGTGGAAATAATGTGAAGATGCCATGAGGTCTGACATCTTTGCTGTATGATTGGGAGGTTTACTGGGGGATGTTTTTGTGAAATGTGGATATTTTAGTTTGAGAACAATTTTGTTTTAAGGTTAGGTAATTGGTTGCGGCCTCTGAATAATAAGGTCTAGAAAAACTCATCATTCGGCTAATTTGTTTTAACTTTGCACAGAGCAGCTAGTTGTTGTAAAGTATGTTTATGGCAGTTTGCCTTTTGGCAGCATTTAAACAATCGTGTTTATGAGTTATTTGATAATACCCCCATCATATACCCCCTTGTTGAATAGCAGTGAAACAGAACAAGGTATCAAACTAATCAAGGATTTCTTTCAAGAAAATCTATCGACAGGTCTGCGCTTGCGCCGTGTGACAGGTCCGCTGTTTGTGCAGCGTGGTCTGGGACTTAATGATGATTTGAGCGGCAAAGAGCGCCCGGTGTCTTTCCCAATCAAAGATATGGATAATGCTACGGCCGAGGTGGTGCACTCGTTGGCAAAATGGAAGCGCCTTACCTTGGCTGAGTATGAAGTAAAACCTGGTTATGGCATCTATACGGATATGAATGCAATCAGAGCGGATGAGGAATTAGGCAACTTGCATTCGCTCTACGTGGACCAATGGGACTGGGAACGTGTCATTCTCCCAGAAGAAAGAAATGTGGATTTCTTGAAAGGTATCGTGGAGTGTATCTATGCTGCTATGCTTCGCACAGAATTCCTGATTTGTGAGCGCTTCCCATGCTTGACTCCCTCTCTGCCAGAAAAGGTGACGTTTATTCATGCCGAGGAGTTACGCAGACTATATCCCACACTCAGCCCCAAAGAACGTGAGGGTAAAATAACAAAAAAATATGGCGCTGTGTTTATAATAGGTATCGGTGGTGCGTTGGGAGATGGTGTTCCACATGACCTTAGAGCACCAGACTACGATGATTATTCTACAAAGGGCGAGGACGGACTGGCTGGGCTAAACGGGGACTTGTTGGTGTGGTATGATGTGCTGGATCGTGCTGTGGAAATATCTTCGATGGGAATACGTGTAGATGCAATAGCATTGCAACACCAACTGAAATTGGCTGGTCAAGAGGAACGTTCGCAACTCTATTTCCACCGCCGTTTGCTCGATGGTACTTTGCCACTAAGTGTGGGAGGGGGAATCGGACAATCTCGTTTGTGTATGTTATATTTGAAAAAGGCACATGTTGGTGAAATACAATCTAGCATTTGGTCTGCAGAAATGCGAGCGCAGTGCAAGGCGATGAATATTCCTCTTATATAATGATGAAGGTCTCCTTATATACCTATGTAATGAGGGGACGATGAAGAAAATCTTCTTTGCGTAATATTAAATAGTCGTTGAAAATTAGTAGAAGAATGTGTCCTGCTATAGGGATATATTCTTCTACTTTTATGGGTAGAAAATCTTTTTTGTAAAAAATAAGAATTTTTTTTGCTCAGATGATACGACGGATAAAGATAAAAATGTAAATTTGCTACGACCATAGACAATAAAAATGCTAAATACCGATTTACTGCAAGCTGAAGAACTCTTGAATGCTGGGCATGTCGACCAATCAGAATGCCTAGTAGATGCGGCTTTGGCACAAGGCAAAGATGTAGCGCATCTGTATTACTTGAAAGGCAGAATCTGTATGAAACGTTCGGATTGGTCGGGTAGCTTGGAAAATTTCCGGCGCTCGGCAGAACTCGATCCAAATGGGCCAGCCTCGGACTCGTGTAGTATGATCGAAGAAATCTTGAACTTTTACCACAAGGATATGTACAATCCGTAGCAGGTCTTTGGTCTCCCAAAAGATAATTCGTTCGCTCTGATCAAGGAGTGATACAACAAAAAAATAACCCTATAAAACCTAAATGCGATGAGCAAAATAAAAGGTGCAGTAGTAGTGGATGTCGACAGATGTAAGGGATGCAACCTCTGCGTTGTTGCCTGCCCTACACAAACGTTGGCATTGACTACAAATGAGGTCAATCACAAGGGATATGTCTATTCCTACATGGCACAACCCGACAGTTGTATCGGTTGTTCCTCTTGTGCAATCGTCTGCCCCGACGGTTGTATCTCTGTGTATAAGACAAAGCCTGCCACAGCCAAACCCGCGGTGGTGGCAGACAAGGTGGAAATCGTGTCGGGCGTAGCGCCATTGGTGAACAATGTGCCCGTCGAGGAAGAACGCGAAGTGGTCCTGATGAAGGGCAACGAAGCCATTGCACATGCTGCCGTGCGCTGCGGATGTGATGGCTATTTCGGTTATCCAATTACGCCCCAAAGCGAAGTACTCGAAACCCTCGCCGAACTTAAACCCTGGGAAACAACAGGCATGGTGGTGCTGCAGGCAGAAAGCGAAGTCGCAGCCATCAATATGCTTTATGGCGGCGGTGGTACAGGTAAGCGCGTGATGACTTCATCAGCCAGCGTAGGTATCGCCCTAATGCAAGAAGGTATCAGCTATATGGCAGGTGCCGAAGTGCCTGGTGTGATCGTCAATGTGCAACGTGGTGGTCCCGGTCTGGGTACTATCCAGCCTTCGCAAAGTGACTACAATCAGGCAACACGTGGTGGTGGCAACGGCGACTATAATGTAATCGTGCTGGCGCCAAACTCTGTGCAGGAAATGGCAGACTTCGTCGATCAAGCCTTTGAACTCGCTTTCAAATATCGTACGCCAGTGATGATTTTGACAGACGGTGTGATTGGTCAGATGATGGAAAAAGTCGTTTTGCCCCCATATAAGCCTCGTCGCACCGAAGCCGAATTAGTAGCAGAATGCCCCTGGGCTTCAAATGGCAACGGCTTGAAACAACGCGGTGTGAATGTCGTGACTTCACTCGAATTGGATCCCGTAGAAATGGAGAAGAAAAATTTGCAACTCCAGGCTAAGTTCAAGAAAATCGCCGAAAACGAAGTACGCTATGAGACTGTAGGCTGCGAAGATGCCGACTACTTGATCGTAGCCTTTGGTTCGGCAGCTCGTATCTCTGAGAAAGCAATGAGCCTGGCACGCGAACGTGGTATCAAGGTGGGACTGTTCCGCCCCATCACTTTATGGCCTTTCCCCGAAGCAGAGATTCGTGAAATTTCCAAGACTATGAAGGGCGTGCTGACTATGGAAATCAATGCTGGACAAATGGTGTTCGACGTACGTGCTGCTGTCGAAAGCCAAATCCCCGTCGCACACTTCGGACGCCTCGGCGGCATCGTGCCAGATCCAGAAGAAGTGGTGAACGCTTTGGTTGAAAAATTGGTGAAATAAGACTCGCCCGAGAAACAATCCTAAACATAAAATAGTGAAATGACTGCTGAGAATAACGAAATACAAACCTCCTTGCAGGAACGCCAAAGAATTGCTGAAGCAGAAAAAGCCTACAAGCAATTGCGTCTGCGCAATATGCTCAATATCGTATTTATGCTTTTAGCCATCGTTGCAATGATTGGCATAGGCCTTGGGATGATGCAAGATGAGACCTCCAACTGGGGATATGTCGTAGGTATAGTTGCCGTATTGGTAAAGTTTGCCGAAGCAATGCTTCGTATGCCTGCATCTCTCAATCAACCTCGTAAATCGAGATTTGACCGGAGCCGCAGAAGGTCTTGATATATGCTTTCACACCTATATATAAATATGTATAGGGTAGGGGAAAGAGAAATGAATCAAGGTGACGTTTTTCAAAGCATTTATTCAAACAATAATATAAAAAGTCATGAGCGAATTAAATAATAACACTGCACCTCAGCAGAACGAAGAATTGCAAAATATCGTCTGCCCAGAAAATTTGGTGCACAGCAAGCCTGCCTTGCTCAACGACCAAACGATGCACTACTGCCCAGGCTGTTCACATGGCGTCGTGCACAAACTCATTGCCGAGGTTATCGAAGAAATGGGTATGGCTGAAAAGACTATCGGTGTGAGCCCCGTCGGCTGTGCTGTATTTGCTTACAGATATATAGACATCGACTGGCAAGAAGCCGCCCACGGACGTGCACCAGCCGTAGCTACGGCCAGCAAACGTCTTTGGCCCGATCGTCTGGTGTTCACCTACCAGGGCGACGGTGACTTAGGCTGTATCGGTACCGCCGAAGCCATTCACGCACTGAACCGCGGCGAAAATATCACCATCATCTTCGTCAACAATGCCATTTATGGTATGACCGGAGGTCAGATGGCGCCCACCACACTCCTTGGTATGAAGACAGCAACCTGCCCCGATGGCAGACAAGCCGATTTGCACGGTTACCCCATCAAGATGACCGAACTTGCTGCTCAGTTGGACGGCACAGCATACGTCACTCGTCAGAGCGTACACTCCGTACCCGCTATCCGAAAGGCGAAGAAAGCCATTCGCAAAGCTTTCGAAAACTCAATGGCCGGCAAGGGCTCAAACCTTGTCGAAATCGTCGGCACATGTTCTTCGGGCTGGAAGATGACACCCGAGAAAGCCAACGCATGGATGGAGCAACACATGTTTGCACACTACCACGTGGGCGATTTGAAAGATACAGAAGTCAATCGTGAACCCGTAAAATTGTAAGCACCATGAAGCAAGAAATAATTATAGCAGGTTTTGGCGGACAGGGCGTTTTGTCTATGGGTAAAATCCTTGCCTACGCAGGATTGATGGAAGGCAAAGAAGTCACCTGGATGCCTGCATACGGCCCAGAACAACGTGGCGGTACTGCCAACGTTACCGTAATCGTGAGCGACGAACGTATCAGTTCGCCCATCCTTAGCAGCTACGACACGGCGATAGTACTCAATCAACCTTCGTTGGACAAATTCCAACCCAAAGTAAAACCCGGTGGCACTTTGATCTACGACAATTTCGGCATCCTCAACCCTCCTACACGCGAGGATATAGCTGCACATCACATCACAGCGATGGAGACGGCAGCAGAGATGAAGATGATGAAATGTTTCAATATGTTCGTCCTGGGCGGTCTGTTGAAATTGCATCCCATCGTATCCCTTGAAAGCGTGATGAAGGCTTTGAAGAAATCTTTGCCCGAACGCCACCACCACCTCCTGCCAATGAATGAACAAGCTATCCTGAAGGGTATGGAGATCATTAAGAAAGACGAATAAACTAACATTTTGTAGATAATATAAATATAAGATTATGGCAAGCAGAAGACAACTGAAAAAAGAATTGAATTATATCTGTGGCGAACTCTTTGCAGACTGCGTAGTACTGAAGATGTGTGACACTTGTAATGAGGATTTACTCAACCAAACAATGTTGGAAATCATCAACCTCAGAAGTGAATACGTATCACGTGTCAGCCACACTGAAAAAGGCAGTGTGAAGAAATTCTATGCTAAACTGCGCGAAGAATTTTCAGCAAAGGCCGAAGCTATCAGTCAAAAGATTGTAGAAGCGTAAGTCGAGAATTTCAATAGTCGAACAGACTCATTGACGATAAATAAAAAAGGTGCGGGATATGTGGTCCAACTGCATACTCCGCCCTTTTTACTTGTGATGATTTTCCTAAATTATTACTATGTTACAAAAGCTCTCACACTATATCTTCCACCGCATGATGGGCTGGACCGTAGACGTCAGCGTGCCCCACTATGACAAGTGCATCATCTGCGTAGCTCCCCATACCAGCAACTGGGACTTTATCATTGCCCAGCTCTACTACACTAGCATCGGCCGCAGGGCAGGTTTCCTGATGAAAAAGGAATGGTTCTTTTGGCCCCTGGGAAAATTTTTCCGTTCCATCGGTGGCGTGCCCGTAGAGCGCAGCCGCAAGACCAGCCTGACCGACCAATTGGCACAGCGTGCCCTGCAAAGCGACCGCTTCGAATTGGCCATCACACCCGAAGGCACACGCTCGCTCACCCACACCTGGAAGCGTGGTTTCTATTACATCGCGCTCAAGGCCAAACTACCCATTATGCTCTATGCTATGGATTTTGAGCAGAAGAAAGTGGTCTGCCACAAAGTCCTCGTTCCCACGGGCGACATTGATGCCGATATGCGAGAAATCATGGAATACTATCGCCCCTTCAAGGGTAAATATCCACACAAGTTTGCAGTAGAGGAAGTACCACAGACTTGATGTTTTTGCATTGAGAAAATCCCGATTTTAATAAATCAAGACCTTGTGAAAAAAAACCAAGACCTTTTTTAAATTCCGCAACGGATAATTCAAAAAAGGTCTTGGTTTTTTTATGCTCCTTTTTTTCCCTGGTCCTCTTTAATTTTTGCCCTATTGGCGAGGATTTTCTCCCATGGTATAGTACGGCGGGATAAGGTTACTTATACCCCGCATCGGGATAAATGTAAATTTGCAGGGTCTAAATTTGCCTATTCTCTGGTCTTTTCGTAATTTCGCAGCGCAAACGGCTCCGTAGCTTAGCTGAATAGAGCGTCAGATTCCGGTTCTGAAGGTCTTGGGTTTGAATCCCAACGGAGTCACAAGGAGAAAAGTGGGAATGATATTTGTGCGCAAATGTCAATTTCCACTTCTTTTTTTATGACAATTTGATAAAATAGCGTCGTATTTTGTATTTTTTGCAAAAGAAAAGGTGATATTTGCTAAAAATAAATAGCTTATGAGACTCAAAAAATTACTCGTTCTCTCTGCATTGCTCTGTGGAGTGAGTGCTGTGTCTGTGGCGCAGCAGGTGGCTTCCAATCCCCTGCGTACGGCTGACTTGAAGGCGGTGACTGGCGAATTGCCTGAATTGCGAAAGATGGTGCGCGATATGCGTACACCTTCCGACAAGGTGCAGGAACCTAAGTGGATGACCACAGTTCCTATGGATTCAGCATTTTATACCCTGAACTGGAATGCCTTTGCACAGGACACTTATCTGGAATACAGCACCGTCGTCCCAGCAGACGTCGTGTCACGTTTCGTTGGAAACAAGGTGACAGAAATGCAACTGGTTTTGCCCACTAAGGGTAATGATCCAACCTTCTGGATTATCGATGCTAACACTGGCGAACAATTGTGGATGGCAAGTGCTACGGGTACCTATCAGGACTTCGCACTGCTGAGCATCCCTTGTGACTGGACTGTGGACAAGGTGCGCGACTTGCAGGTGGGTTATACCCTCTTTTATAAGGCTGGCGTGAAATATTCATCAGTCATTGTGCCCTGTGCTCGCGACTTGACGTGGTTGTACAACGACAGCTCGCTCGGTCAAGCGGTCTACAACTATAGTTCTATGCCACTGAAGGGCTGGAAGGGCGGTTATATCGCTCTGCCTATCTACTGCGTGACTGAAGGTGAAGGTGGTTTCTTGGAAAATGATATCCAAATCTTGGGTGTGTCTCACTCGAAAGTGGAAATGGGAAGCGGTGCAAATCTGAATTTCACCTTGTCCAACTATGGTTGCACACCAGTGAAAGACGTGGCCTACAATTATACTATGGGCGACAAGACTGCAAGTGGTACTACAGGCGGTAGCATCCGCTTCTTGGGTAGTGCAAGTTTCTCTGGCAAGATTGATGCTATTGAAACAGCTCAACGTATTCCCCTCAACGTAGAAATCACAAGCATCAACGGCGAAAGTTTGACTGAAGAAAATGTAGCAGAAGGTAGTATCACTGCTATCGACCCAGACAAGACCGTAGACCGTATGGTTGTGATGGAAGAGTATACTGGTGCTTGGTGCGGATGGTGTCCACGTGGTATGGTCGGTATAGAAAAGTTGGTAGAAGAATATCCTGACAACTTTATCCCTATTGCCGTACACGCCAATGATATCATGCAAGAAGCAACCTTTAATGATTTGCTCGCAAGCTATAGCGGTGGATTCCCTGGTTCTGTATTGAATCGTATGAAGCAAGTAGACCCTTACTATGGCAGCACTAATGGCACGCCTTTTGGTATTGATAACAACATTCTGCCTATGATGTATACTTTGACAGAAGCTGCTGTGGATATCGAAGGTGCAGAAATTGATCGCGAAGCAGGCAAGGTGAAGGTTACAGCATCAGCTACATTCTCTATTGATTGCAATCTGAAAGATGCTCCCTATTGCTTCTCATACGTGATTACAGAAGATGGCGTGAATGGTAAGGATCTGCCAGCTTCTCAACGTAAGGATTATCTCCAAAGCAACTACTTGTCGGGCAATAGTCAATATACTTCAGACCCCTATTTGAAGCACTTGACTTCGATGGGTCAATACATTGAAGTTGACTTTGATCATGTCGCTAGACATGCTGAAGACATCCTCGGTATCGCAGGTAGCTTGAGCGGTAAGTTCAATGCAGGCGACAAGTTGAGTCATACTTACGAATTTGCTTTGCCTACAAACATTAAGGATTTGAGCAAATGCCATTTGATCGTTCTCCTCGTAGACAAGGGTACAGGCGAAATCGTCAATGCTAAGCAAGTAGCGATGAAGAGCGTGACTGCTGTGGAAAGTGCTACTGCTCCTCTCGCATCAGCTAAGGTGGATGTTGTCGCAGGTGGCGTACAAGTTTCTGCAGACGATGCTACAGTCAATGTATATACTGCAGCTGGTGCACTCGTTGCTCAACAAGCAGTACAAGGCAAGACATTCGTGGCACTGAATGCTGGCAACTATGTAGTTCGCGTAGTGAAGGGTAATGATGTCTTTGTAAAGAAAGTTAGCCTCTAATTAGAACTTGTTTATACAAAAAAACGAGAGCGCACCTTGACGATGCGCTCTCGTTTTTTGTAATAGTATGTAGATGTTATTCCCTCAGCAATCAATTGAAAAATGATGCGACAAACATCCATATAATAGAGAGACAATAGATCAACTTTAGCCCTGTGGTCAATAGAAAGGCTGCAAATGACATGAACGCAACTTTTATGGCCTGGTCTCTGGGGGTCTTTGCCAATAACTCACCGATCAATGCGCCCACAAAAGGACCGAAGATGATGCCCAGTGGTCCCAAAAACAACCCTACGACGAGACCAATGGTGGCACCGCGCTCTCCATACTTAGTCCCGCCGCCACGACGCGTCAACCAAATGGGAGCAATATAGTCCAATATGGTAAGAATAACCATGAATATACCCATCACCACAAAACTGGTGACTGACACACTTGTTGGGTCGGCTAACCACATCATCCACAGAGTGGCGTATGCCAGAGGTGCTCCTGGTAATACGGGGAGCACTGTGCCCAATAAACCCACAACGGCAAAAATGCCGCCTAATACTAACCATAAATTTTCCATCAATATTATTTCTTTATATTTATATTATTAGCTGTTTAGGGGTGCACTCAGTATAATGTCACTGTGATATTCGCCTGCGAAGATACGACAACGGTAGGGCTTGACAAAGTGTTGCATCTGATTTTTTGAATAGCGAAGTGGAATGTGTGGTTAAAGAAATGATGAGAAGTATAATAAAAGCAATGAAAACTAAAAAAAGCGTTAAAAATCATCTTATTTGCACAGCAAGATGTATCTTTGTACGGGAAAACTGCGATTTTGCTCCAATAGCATTGGCGAGAAACAGTTTTCTTACTTTACACATAAATAATAATAGATACAAAAAATAATCATCAAAACACTTGACGTATGGTACAACTTACACTACGCCGCACATGGACTGCTGCAGCAAAATATGCCTTTGCAGCGTGTGCACTCTGCGCTATGGCGACACCAGCATCTGCCGCTGGAGATGACGAGGCTTTGATCAATTATTTCTCGGCACGCCTCAATGGTAGCGAAGAGGCTTTCTCGCAAAACATCCCCGTAGAACTCTCACAAATCGAAGCACAACAAAATGCCGTATGGCAGGCTTGGGCCAAAGCCAACGAGGCTCTGGATGAAGAACGCTTGATTCCCCTGGACGAACTGAGTCTGAAGAAACATAGCAGTTGGACATTGCCCGCAAAACTCGAATACAATGCTGTGATGAACTATTACTATGGCAAAAAGGGTGCTCGCCCCGAAGCTGGCTATCCCTTGTTCCTCTATCTGCATGGCTCAGGTGATAAGGATAATGAATGGGCTAATGGTATCAAATTTGGCAATAGTTTTGAAGATGGTCCTTCGGTTTACTTTATTCCTCAAATCCCCAACACTGGAGATTACTATCGCTGGTGGCAAAAGGGTAAGCAATGGGCATGGGAAAAACTGTTGCGCCAACTTTATCTGACTGGTGATATCGACCCCAACCGCATCTATTTCTTTGGTATCTCCGAGGGGGGATATGGTAGTCAACGCCTGGCATCATACTATGGCGACTATCTGGCAGGTGCTGGTCCCATGGCAGGCGGTGAGCCCCTGAAGAATGCTCCCGTTGAGAACTGCCGCAATCTGGCATTCAACTTCCGCACAGGTGCCGACGACACCGGCTTCTTCCGTAATGAATTGACACAAGCAACTAAGGACGCCTTTGAAGCAGCACAGAAGAAATATCCTGATGGCTTCGTACATCACATCGAATTGATCCCTGGCAAGGGACACCAAATTGATTATACTAAGACCACGCCTTGGTTGGCACAATACACCCGAAATCCTCAGCCCAAACATGTGATCTGGGAAAACTTTGAAATGGATGGTATCTACAGAAAGGGCTTTGCGAATATCTGCGTTGAGGAAGATCCACGCGGCGAGTTTGATACTTATCGTATTACTTATTTCATGGACATCGAGGGCAACGAGATTACACTCGCTTCAAAGAAAACAGTGTACAATTGTACAGAAACTGAAAATGGTATCAACAAGTTTTTCAAAAAGTTCTATGCTGATTTGAACAAGGGTAAGATCCGCCTCTACCTTTCTCCCAAATTGGTAGATTTTAATCAGCCTGTGAAGATCACTGCCAATGGCAAAGTGCTCTTCAATGGTATGCTGCAACCTACAGTACAGGATATGGCAAACAGCCTAGCGACCTTCTACGATCCCGAACGTATCTTCCCTGCATCTGTGGTGATTGACTTTGCTGCGGATGGCACAGGTGTTGCCGGCGTAGAAATGGACGAGGCAAAGGATGGTCACTACTACGACTTGGCTGGCAAGATGACCACACAACCACAAAACGGCGTGTATATCACATCAAACGGCAAAAAGGTGATGTTCTAACCTTACGACAAATTTCCCTAAACTATAAACAGAGAGGGATCTTCTTTCATTGCAGAAGAAGCCCCCTCTCTACTTTTTTATCAACGATTTTTAATCAACGCTTACCCCTCACTCGTCCAACGTTTATCTTTTATCGTCCATCCCTCAACTCTCAACGTTCATCTCTCAACTCTCCTACCAATAATACACCTCTATCATACCAGGTTCCAGGTAATGTTCGGCTTCATAGCGTGATGCTTGCACCACGGAGCCATCTTGGCGTAGGCGCTGCACCTTGTCGTTGGTCAAAATATCTATGCAAAGACCTTCTGTGGGGTTAGTATTTTGGATAATAACGTAGTGGTGTCCCTCGTTGGTCAATTGCGAGACCATCGCGCTTTGGCCACGGCTATCTATCTTTAGGAAATTGGGAGGTAAAGTCGTCAGACGTTTTGTCCCCTGTGGAATCTTGTTGCCCATATGCGAGACACCCTCGACACGGCATCCCAGGAACACTTTCGCCCAGCATTGTATTTCTTGATTCAGCGTACGCACCTCCTCGTAGACTCTACTGCGCAACCCTTGCTCAGTGATTGGCGCCTGATGAAAGTCCCAAGTCTCGGTCGAAGGATTCCAATAGGTGAAATACTGCAAGCCCTGTGCACCATAGAGCAGGTTACTATACATCTGCAGACGCATATGTCCCTTCGTGGGCACGGGATATTCCATGTGAGCCGTACTCAGTGCAAAAGCCCAAAAGGGTTTCCCCGTACGACGAGATTCTGCAGAAATCATCTCCAAATTCTCGTAGAATTCAGCACGCAAAAAGATCTCCTTGCCCTTACTCAAGAGCGGATAATGGTCAAAGGAAAGTAAGGGGAGATTCACCTGCTTGTCAAACAATCGTAGGTGCTCCTCGTACCCAGACTTGCTAAATGCCCAACTGGGTTGCAGGTTCAAGTAGCACGGGTGCTTTGTATCTGCTGCTTCCACTCTGCGTGCCCATTTGCCCAACTCTTCGAGATCTGCATTCTGGGGTTCGTCTCTTAGGAAATAACCACCCAGGGCACGGTGCCTACGCACCTGCTTCACCGTCGCCTCTGTTTCTGATTTCAGTTCGGGGCACATGAAGATAGATTTCATACCCACCTTGCGACACAAATCCAGAGCACGCAGGGCATCCTTCTTTGTATAAATAAGTGAGAAGGAATAATTGAATCCACAATCCTTCAGTTCGCGGTAGCGTTCCTCAGTGGCATTTTCACCGGGCGGAATGCTGTACCAAGCAAGGATGGGGATTTCTGCAGACCGCTTCCGGGCGAAAAGATCTGTTTCTGTTCCTAAAAGGATGCACAAGAGCATAAAAAAGTATATTCTTAGATTCATTGTTGTGATGATAATGTTATACTTGGCAAAAGTAGGAAAAATACTACATATTTTGTTGTTTTGCAAAAAAGAATTGTAGGTGTTTTGGTAATTAAAAAAATAAATGTAATTTTGCACCCGATTTGTCCGACGTATGGTTTAGACAAACCAACGTGTGATGGCGAATTAAGCGATAAAAACTTAATTTAGAGTAACACAATTTAAACAAAAAAAAGACAATGAGAGAATTTTCAATCAATGGTTCTGCTCGCCAAGTAGTTGGTAAGAAAGCAACTAAGGAAGTTCGCAAGAATGGTCTCGTACCTTGCGTACTTTATGGAGAAAAGCGTGATGCTAACGGTTTGCCCGAAGCTACTCACTTCGTAGTTAGCGCTAAGGAAATCGACAAGATCTACTTCACTCCTCACGTTTACCTCGTAAACATCAACCTCGACGGCGTAGAACACAAGGCTATCGTCAAGGAAGTACAATGCCACCCAGTTAAGGACAACGTACTTCACGTAGACTTCTATGAAGTAGTAGAAAATCGTCCTATCGTAGTAGGTATTCCTATCGCTCCTAAGGGTCTCGCAGAAGGTGTACGTGCCGGTGGTAAGTTGATGGCAATGGTTCGCAAGATCAACGTTAAGGCACCTTACACTGCAATCCCTGAAAAGTTGGATGTAGATGTGACAAGCCTTGGTTTGGGTAAGTCTTTGAAGGTAGGCGACCTCTCTTACGAAGGTATTGAACTCGTTACTCCAAAGGAAGTGATCGTAGTTACTGTTAAGATGACTCGTGCTGCTATGGGTGCTATGGCTGCTGCTGCAAAGGGCAAATAATAGCATTTAGCAGAAATCATACAGAAAGAATGGGAGACGAACGCACTATCCCAAGGGCGCTCAACTTCCATTCTTTCTCTTTTTATCTAAAAACGTCAAGATGAACTTTCTCGACAAACTACTAAAAATCTTTTCCAAACAACAAAATACTGACGCCAACGATATGAATCATCTGATAGTAGGCCTGGGCAATATAGGAAGCGAATACGCTGGTACAAGACACAACATCGGCTTTACCGTACTAGACGCTATGGCCGAAGCAGCAGGAGTGACTTTCCAGGACAAACGATACGGATTCGTGACCGAAATGAAAGTGAAAAATCAAAACCTCATCCTGCTGAAACCATCAACATATATGAATCTGTCGGGCAATGCCGTGAGATATTGGATGAAGGAAAAGAAAATAGACCTGGAACGTGTGCTAGTGGTCGTAGACGACCTAGCCCTCCCCTTTGGTGCATTGCGCATGAAACCCGGTGGCAGTGAAGCCGGCCACAACGGATTGCGTCATATCACCCAGACACTGGGGACTCAACAATATGCCCGCTTACGCTTTGGTATAGGCAACGACTTCCCCCGAGGCGGACAGGTGGATTTTGTCCTTGGCAAATTCTCGGCAGAAGACTTGTCGGCAATGCCCGAACGACTCGAGGTGGCTGCAGAGATGATCAAAAGCTTTGCATTGAGCGGCATACAGTTTACCATGAATCATTTCAATAAAAAATGAGTAATCCCGGGGAAGCAAGAATAGACAAATGGTTGTGGGCAGCACGTATCTACAAGACGCGCACCCTGGCAGCCGATGCCTGCAAGAACGGACGCATCAGTATCAACGGCGCCAATGTGAAAGCATCAAGATGTGTGAAAGTAGGGGATAAGGTAGGGGTAAGAAAGCCGCCTATTACCTACACTTTTCAGGTGAAACAAACTATCGAAAAACGTGTGGGGGCAAAATTGTTGCCAGATGTCCTGGAAAATATCACTGCGCCCGAACAATATGAAATACTCGAGTTGAGTCGCATCAGTGGCTTTATTGATCGAGCAAAAGGTACAGGGCGTCCTACAAAAAAAGACCGACGCGCAATAGAAGATTTCCACGTACCCATATCGATGGAAAGCGATTTTTACTTCCCCTTCGACGACGAAGACGAGGAGGGTGAATAAGAAAAACGAAGCAAAATTGTCACAGATATTATAAAAAAGCGTAACTTTGCTACGAAATAGCGACTTATCATAAATGAACAATACACAGATTCAGACCATCAAGCAAAGATATGGCATCGCGGGCAACTGTGATGCCCTGAATCGTGCATTGGAAGTCGCGCTGAAAATTGCTCCAGTAGATCTTTCTGTATTAGTGACAGGGGAGAATGGTGTGGGCAAGGAAAATTTTCCACGCATTATCCATGATCATAGTCAGCGCAAGAACAAAAAATTCTTTGCCGTAAACTGCGGCGCAATACCCGAAGGAACAATCGACTCGGAACTCTTCGGTCACGAAAAAGGCGCTTTTACTGGAGCTATTGAGCGCAGAGAGGGGTATTTCTCTGTAGCCAGCGGAGGTACACTCTTCTTGGATGAAGTCGGCGAACTCCCCCTTTCCACACAAGCCCGCCTGTTGCGCGTACTTGAGACTGGCGAATATATACCAGTCGGCGCAAGCGAAGTGAAACGTACGGATGTGCGTATCGTAGCCGCGACCAATGTTAATATAGAACAGGCTATCAAGGAAGGAAAGTTTAGAGAAGACCTCTACTACCGACTCAATTCTGTAAACATCGCAATTCCTGCGCTAAGGGAAAGGGGACATGACATTATCTTGCTCTTTAAAAAATTCGTTCTTGAACTGAGTGAGAAATACAAGATGCCTCCCATTCGATTAACTCAGGAGGCACAAGACATCATCCTTTCTTACTCCTGGCCAGGCAATGTGAGACAACTCAAAAACTTGGCAGAAAACATGATGGTCACCTCTGAGGAGCGAGAAATCTCAGATGAAACTCTGCGCATGTATCTTCCCATAGGAGAACGCAGTAATCAGTTGATCCCCATCACAGCGGAAAATAGCAATAAGAGTTTCGAAAACGAAAGGGAAATCTTGTATCAGATCCTTTTCGACTTACGCAGAGATGTCAATGAGTTAAAAAGTATCATCAATGCTAGTGGCAGCATCAATAAACCCACAGCAGATATGCACGAGCATAGAGGCGGCGAACTCACCTTTATCAAATCTCAGGAATATCCTCACACCTCGGCCACAACACAAGTCAAGGAGAATGAGCGACAGAATTTCGTGACTGTAGAGGAGGTGAGGGAGAATGACTATGTGGGCCTATCGGAAAAACAGACAGAGTCTCTTGAATCTATAGAAAAGGAGACCATTCAAAAAGCTCTCAACTTCAACCGAGGAAAACGTAAGTTGACCGCTGAACAATTAGGCATAAGCGAACGAACCCTTTACCGAAAAATTAAAGAATATGGCTTGGAGTAAAATTCCCCGCAGACATACGCTAAATATATTAGGTGGAGTGCTCGCAATGCTTTTGGTCGTAGGCTGTAGCATTAGTTACAAATTCACGGGAACTTCCATCAACTACGATCTCATCAAGACCATTCAACTGGACAACGTTGCCAACAGAGCGCCCTATGGTTGGGCGCCAATGGAAGCAATGTTCAATAATAAATTGCAAGACCTCTATGCTAATCAAACAAGATTGAAAATCGTAAAGCGAGGAGGAGATTTGCACATTGCAGGAGAAATCACCGGCTACGACCAATATAATAAATCCATATCTGCAGATGGATTTTCTTCGCAAGTACAATTGAAGATGACGGTAAACATCCGCTTCACTAACTCAAAGACCAACGAAAGTTGGGAAAGACAATTTTCTGCAACGACACAATATAACTCCACACAACAGTTGAGCGCCGTGCAGGAACAACTCGTCACAGAAATGGTCAAAGACCTGACCGACCAAATATTTAACGCTACTGTAGCCGACTGGTAGGACTGATATAAAAGATAATAATCACACAAGGAATAATCCCAATACAGGAATATGAATTTACAGATAAATGAGCTGGTCAAGCACCCTGAGCATCTCAATAAAGACACATTGTATGGACTGCGTGAAATCGTAGCCCAATACCCCTATTATCAGGCAGCTCGACTTTTATTCCTTAAAAATCTCTTTTTGCTACATGACCCTTCATTCGGAGAAGAGTTGCGCCGTGCTGCTATATATGTGCCAGATAGAAAGGCATTATTTAATATGGTGGAGGGCAATAATTACAAAATCGCCGTAGAATATTCGCCTAAACCCAAGAAAGTCGTAAAAGACGAGAATGCTGACCGAACGACCAACTTGATCGAAGATTTCCTCAACACCCTCGATACACCAGAGGAAACATTCAGCAGAACAGGTCGCCCCAAAGCAGACCCAACCAATGACTACGTAGCATATCTGTTGGACCTTGAAGACGCAGTCGTTGAGAATGAGCAAACAGAAAGCCAGAAAGTACAAAGAAGCGAAGAGTTACTTGACGAATACCTCGACCGCGACGAAAATGAACGTATTGTTCTCTCTGATACACCTACGCTGACGCCCGAACACCAAAGTGAAGAAAACGAAGAGCAACCTCCACTCGAAGAATGCTATTTTACAGAAACTTTGGCCAAAATTTATATAAAACAGGGGCGTTATGAGAAAGCAATTGAAATTATACGCCGCTTACACTTGAAT
>JAGKTZ010000100.1 GCA_021153165.1 Prevotellaceae bacterium | reverse complement strand
AGCAATAACTTTGCAGTGTGAAAGGTGGTAAGGTGCAGACTTTTGTAAAGTCCGTTACATCAAAGCACTAAGCACAAAGTAGAATATTAATTTAATTTTAAGAATATGTTACAAGAAATCGCAGGCGAAATCGCAGGTAAAATTTGGGTAGCTCTCAGCGAAAACGGTGAGCTCACAGGTAAGGAATTGAAGAAGGTGATCAAAGTAAAGACTGAAAAGGAAATGTTCCTCGGTTTGGGTTGGTTGCTCCGTGAAGACAAGGTGCAAACTACTGAAGTAGAAAAGGACATCCTCGTTTCTTTGAAGTAATCTCTTTATAGAAATACAACTTGATAATGGCTATCGCGTTTGCGGTAGCTATTTTTTGTGTCTTGATGCTCGCCGCCTGAATTTCTGCAGAACCACATCCTTTATTCGTACAATAGTGGAGGAGGGGCGGGTGGGGTATGCGGATGAATGTATAAATGAAAAAGGATAAATACCCCATTTGAAGCATTTATCCTTTTCTGTGGGCAGGGACGGATTCGAACCGCCGAAGGCGCAAGCCAACAGATTTACAGTCTGCCCGTTTTAACCACTTACCTACCTACCCAGTGCATTGCTGAAAAGTCATTTATCAAACGTCTTTTCCTCAATTGCGATGCAAAAGTACAACTTATTTTTGAATCTGCCAAGCAAAATCTATCATTTTTATTGCAGTAATAGCAAATTCTTTGCCTTTATCACCTGCAGACCCACCTGTGCGGTCTTCTGCTTGCTGCATATTGTTGACGGTCAGGATACCATTGATTACGGGCACTTGTCCGTTTGTGTTGAGCATAGTCAACCCTTGTGTAGCGCCTTGGCAGATGTAGTCAAAGTGTGGGGTGTCGCCACGCACCACGCATCCCAGGGCGATGATAGCATCCACGTATCCTGATTTAGCCAAGAGGGCACTGCCGTACACCAATTCGAAGCTTCCAGGTACGTATTTCACTGTGATATTGTTTTCCTTCATGCCATGTTCTTTCAGTGTCTCGATGGCACTACTGAGCAATTTGTTTGTGATATTATTGTTCCATTCGCTCACGATGAAGCCGATTCGCATATCCGAGGCGTCAGGTACTTGGCTGATGTCTTCTGTGAAATTGAAATGTTGTGATGACATATATATATTATATTATAATAAGGTGGATTAATAGAAAGAGTCCCTCTATCATGAGGTAGAGGGACTCTGTATAAAGCATTTTAGGGAGATTACTTTGATACGCGTGTGATATCTTGTTCGATTTGTGAAGTCAAACCGTTAGGTCCCATTTGTGTTACCACGAGTGTAGAAGTGGGATATTCGCTCTTGATTTGTTCGTAAAGAGCGAGAGCTTCTTCATTCTTGTTTTGACTTTCCAGCAATTTGCCAGCTTCGTGCAAATAAAGTGGGCTGAAAGTTGGGTTGCTTGCTTCCTTAGCTGCTTTCTTGAAAGTATCTACAGCCTTGTCAAGTTGCTTGTCTGCAGCGTAGCAGTTTGCCAGCGCAGCGATGTATTGAGGTGATACACTTTGGTCGCCTTGTGGTGAGAATTGTTCAAGATATTTGATAGCTTCCTTGTAGTTGCCCATCTTGAAGTAGCAGATACCTGCTTCAGCGCATGCGATATTGCCAGCAGCAGTTGAACTTTCTTCAGCGATTTTCAACAGACCTGGATTCTTGCCGTCACCTTTGAGCGCCTTGTTGTAAACTTCTGCAGCCACTTTCTTGTAAGCTTCCAACTTTACTTTCAATGTGTCTTCCACACCTGCTGCTGTAGAGTCGGTGGGGTTTACTGCAGCTTGTTCTGCGGCTTGTACTTCTTGAAGCGCGCTATACAAAGCTTGTTCCAACTCAGGCTTTTGTTCCAGAGTCTTGGCGATCATTGTTTGTGCCTTGTCAGCCTTGGGGTTGAGGTAGAAGTATTTGATGCAAACAAAGATGCCTGCAGCCAATACTACACCGAGGACGCTATACGCTACAGTCTTGTTTACCTTTAACGAACCCAATTGGAGGGTCTTGCTAGCTTTAGTTTCCTCTTGTTGAACTTCGGGAGTGTTTTTTTCTTTTGTCATAATTGTATGTCTTTTTATTTTTTTGCTTGTGTAAAATTCTGGGCAAAATTAATATTTTCAATCCTAATAATGAAATATTAGTCGCTTTTTTTTCGTTCTTCTGTTTTTTATCTTGCCCGAATGTCATACTTTTCGCTAAATATTCTAATTTTGCGTCTCAAATTCTAGCAATATGTATCTGAAACATTTGTCTTTGTTGAATTACAAGAACATCGCACAGGCGGAGTTGGATTTTGCCCAAAAGCTCAATTGCTTTGTGGGCGATAATGGTATGGGCAAGACCAATCTGCTGGATGCTATATATTATATGTCCTTCTGCAAGAGTTCGTTCGTCGCATCTGATGCCTACAATCTGAAACACGGCGAACCCTTTTTCATGCTTCAGGGGCAATATGTCATCGAAGGAGAACCCGAGAAGGTGCTTTGCTCCTACAAGCCGGGAGCGCGCAAGCGGCTTTCGGTCAATGACAAGGACTACAAGCGTTTCTCCGAACATGTGGGCAAGATACCGTTGGTGATGATTTCGCCTTCCGATTCGCTCTTGGTCAGTGGTGGTAGCGAGGAGCGCCGCCGATTCATGGACGTCGTCATTTCGCAATACGATATCAACTATTTGAACGCGCTGATGCGCTACGACAAGGCTCTGAAACAGCGCAATGCGCTCCTCAAACAGGAGGAAGAACCTGATGTGGCGGTGATGGAAGTGCTCGAGGGGATGATGGCACAGGATGCTTCGTTGATATATGAGCGTCGCAAGGTTTTTGTAGAGGAATTTCTACCTATTTTTCAAGAACTCTATGCTAAACTGGGGCGCAGTGATTGCGAACAGGTGGAGATCAAATATACTTCGCATGGTACACGTGGCAGTTTCGAGGAACTGTTTCGGACGGGTAGGGCAAAGGAGCGCATCGTGGGCCACTCGCTCTATGGCACACATCGTGATGAACTGGAATTGCTATTCAATGGTTTCCCGGTCAAACATGAATGTTCTCAGGGACAAACCAAGACGTTCTTTATCACGATGAAACTGGCGCAATATCTGTTCCTCAAGGGCAAGGGTGAGCGTCGTGTGCCCATTCTCTTGTTGGACGATATTTTTGATAAACTGGATACTACGCGTGTGGGTAAAATCGTGAAATATGTATCGGGTGCAGATTTTGGGCAAATCTTTATCACAGACACGCATCGTGAGCACTTGGATAGTATATTGGCATCTACACAAAAGGCATATAAGCTTTTCACCGTCGTAGATGGAGCAGTGCGGGAGGAATGATATGAAACGGAAAAATGCAGAAGATTTGACATTGGTGCTGCAGCGCTTTTTGCGCGAGAGTGGGCTTGAGACACCTCTCAATCAGCATCGTTTGGTGGAGATGTGGCCTCAGGTGGTGGGCGAATTGGTCGGCAAAGCTACGGATCAAATATTTATCCAAAATCAAACGCTGGTCGTGCGCATCACCTCGCCTGTGCTCAAGAATGAGATAGCGATGCAATCCACGGCACTGGTGCGCGAACTCAACCGCAGAGTCGGTGCAAATGTGATTGTGGATATCAAGCTGATTTAACAAACCAAGACCTTGTGAAAATTTCGCGCCGTCTTGTTTAAAAAAGGTTAGGCTTTTTTTGAAAAAGGTCTAACCTTTTTTG
>JAGKTZ010000057.1 GCA_021153165.1 Prevotellaceae bacterium | reverse complement strand
AAAAGAATGTGGGAATTTCGCCGAGTGAATATATTAAGAAAAAATAAAGCATAGTTTACGTCTTAATATTATTATATAACACAAAGACGGAATCGTACCCGCTAAATCGTATTTTTTAAGATGAACTAACCCAAAAGACGCACATAATCAAAACGAGCTATATAAATAGATTAAATAGATAATAAAAATAATTTCCACTCTAAATCTAAAACAAACACTTGCCACTACGAAAAAAACGGTGTACATTTGCGCTGATGATTTAGACTATCCTTTCAACTATTGGAATTATGAACAAGAAAAAGGTATTGGTGACAGGCGGCAGTGGCTTCGTGGGCAGCAGAATTGTGAAAAGATGGAGTGGGGAATACGAAATCCTTGCGCCTCGACACCAAGAGATGGATATCACTGATGCTGCAGCAGTGAAGCAATACTGCAGAGCGCATAAGCCTGACGTCGTCGTACATACGGCTGCTATATCCAACACAGGGTATTGCGAAGAGCATCCCGAAGAAAGCCTACGAGTCAACGCTACGGCGGCTATTGGCTTGGCAGAAGCGGCTGCTGAGATTGGGGCAAAGTTTATTTTCTTCTCAAGCGATCAGATTTACAATGGCAACAGGGAGCAGGGCTTGCTTTATGAAGACATTGACGTCGCACCAGTGAATCATTATGGCCGACACAAGTTGCTGGCGGAACGGGGCATTATAGAAATACTCCCCGACGCTGTATTGTTGCGCGCCACTTGGATGTACGATTTGCCTGCAGAGGGGTTGCCAGCACATCCCAACTTTATAACCAATTTGCTGAACGCTGCGAGCACAGGCCATTCCCTCCGCTTTGCCACACACGAGCATCGCGGTATCACAGATGTGGGCGAAGTGGTGGAATACCTACCCAAGACTTTCGAACTACCTGGCGGCATATATAATTATGGTGCGGAAAACGAACTCAATACCTACGAAACGGCACTGCGCTTTGTAAAAGATTGGCAAGGTGAAGAAACGGCAAATGCAATCGTTGTGCCCGACACAGAAAGGTTTGCCCAGCAACCACGCAATATCTCTATTTCGACCGATAAAGTCACAGCGTTGTCATTGGGCGAAATCGCTTTTATAGATACTCTGGAGGGGCTAAAAAGATTCGTTCGGGAAAACCATCTATCCGAATAACATTTGCAACACAAAGCACTCTTCGGGGATTACGACTTAGCCGAAACACTACGACTATAAGTGACAAGCACGACACCTCCGAAGACGGTCGCAGCAGCCAAGACCTTCTGCCAACTAAGTGTATCCATTCCCACACAAATACTCACGGCAATGGCCACAATAGGTTGGACATAGGAATACATACTGACCAAGGTGGGGCGAATACGCTTTTGCCCAAAAGGAATCAAAAAGTAAGTGATAAATGTCGAACAGATAATCAGAAAGGCGAGTTCGGTCCAATATACATTATCAGGCACGCTGTAATCAAACCTCACTAATTCGCTCACCGCCAAAGGGAGGGCGAGAAGCGAAGAGAAGAGAAAAATCCACTTCATGAACGTGATGACGGAATACTTGCAAATAGTGGGTTTAAACAGTCCCAGATAGAGCGAAAAGCAAAGCGAGTTGGCTATCATCAGCAAGAGTCCCCACACACTGGTCTGGACAGAAGTATCTGCCCCCGTTGCACTATTGAGAATCAAATAGACAATGCCGCAAAAGCTTAACGCTACACCGCCAGCTTTTCTCAGGGTGATAGGTTCGCGCAAAGCAAAGTAGGCAATAAACATCGTATAGATGGGCGAAAGCGAAGTGACGATGGAGCAATCCATTGGCGTGATAGAAGGGATGGCTATCAGAAACGTCATTTGAGTAAGGAAAAATCCCAACACTGCTGCCATAAAGATTTTCAGATAATCCTTGCGGTCCACTTTCTCTTTGGGCAGAAAACTACCAATAAGCCAAAACAAAAGTCCTGCTCCCAAAGAGCGAAGACAGAATAGCGCTACGGGCGATAGAAGTTGACTTGTGGTCAAATCCTTACACACAATAATATTTATCCCAAAGATAGTATATGCCACAAAGCATGCGAGATGGCCCAGAGTATTCCCTTTCATAATAGGTCTTAATGGTATAAACGCAGAAAATCATCTGCCAGAAACGACGCCTTTGCTTGTTTCATCAGAATGTCGGCGCAAAATTACGACGTTTTTTCGGTTGAGCGCAAACATCAGATATTTTTCTTACCTTTGTCTGCCTTTTTGAAAGGGATACAGAATAAATTAAAAGGGATACAAAATAAAAACGTATCTTTGCACTGAAATAAAATACAGAAATATGAGTTTATCAAAATTTGAAAGCGAAGTAAAGTATATTGCACAAGACGTCGACACCGTATATAGCAGATTCGCCGACTTGCGCAACCTCAGCGTGTTGAAAGAACGCATGTCCGATCCCGCAGTGCGCGAAAAGTTGCAAAGCCAATTGCCTGCGGACAAAATAGAAGAAGCCGAGCGCCAATTGCAAAATGTCGAATTTGAAGAAGACAGCATCTCTTTGGCATCACCTATGGGCAATGTCAAATTGGCGATCGTGGAACGTGAAGCGCCCAAGTGCATCAAGTTCCAAAGCGAGGGTTCGCCGATCCCTCTCTACGTATGGATCCAACTCCTACCCCACGGCGAGGGCGAATGCAAGATGCGCGTCACCATTGGCGCCGAGGTGAATTTCTTCATGAAGGGCATGGTGTCAAAACCTCTGCAACAGGCTGCAGATGGACTCGCTAATATCCTTTCTACTATCCGCTAATTGCTATTGGCATTAGGGTTAATTTCAAAGCACAAAACGCAGACTTATGAAACTTTGGCAAAAATCCACCATAGTAGCCGAGGAAATCGACCGATTCACCGTAGGCCGCGACCGCGAACTGGACTTGTATCTCGCACCCTACGACGTATTGGGTTCGATGGCGCATATTATCATGCTCGAAAGCATTGGCTTGATCGGACATGAAGAGTTGCCTCAACTACTCAAGGCCTTGCGCAAAATATACGACGACGCGACCACAGGGCGCTTCACCATCGAGGAGGACATCGAGGATGTGCACTCACAGGTCGAACTCTTGTTGACACAGCGTTTGGGGGATATGGGAAAGAAGATTCACAGCGGGCGCTCTCGCAACGACCAAGTGCTGGTGGACCTGAAACTCTTCACCCGCAATGCCATCCGCCGTGTAGCAGAAAGCACCTTGCGCCTATTTAATGCTTTGCAAGAACAAAGCGAGCGCTACAAAGATGTATTGATGCCTGGCTACACACACCTGCAGGTAGCAATGCCTTCTTCATTCGGTCTATGGTTGGGCGCATACGCCGAAAGTTTGACTGACGATATGCTCTTGCTTGAAGCCGCCTACCGCATGACCAACCGCAATCCTCTGGGTTCGGCAGCAGGCTACGGTTCGTCCTTCCCCTTGGACCGCGAGATGACCACACGTCTGCTGGGCTTCGACAGCCCCGACTACAACGTGGTATATGCTCAGATGGGCCGCGGCAAGAACGAGCGCAACGTCGCATTTGCTCTGGCTGGCATCGCTGGCACCGTGTCAAAATTGGCCTATGATGCTTGTTTGTACAATTCGCAAAACTTTGCCTTCATCCGCCTGCCCGACGAATGCACCACGGGGTCAAGCATCATGCCGCACAAGAAGAACCCCGACGTATTCGAACTGATACGTGCACGCTGCAACAAGTTGCAAGCACTGCCCTCGCAAGTTGTGATGATGACGAACAACCTGCCCTCGGGCTATTTCCGCGACTTGCAGGAGGTCAAGGAGGTATTCCTGCCTGCATTCGATGCCCTGATCGAGTGCCTGGATATGACCACCTACATCATACAGCGCATGACGGTCAACGAACACATCACCGAGGACAGCCGATACGACCTAATGTTCTCTGTCGAGGAGGTCAACCGCCTGGCAGCCCAGGGCATGCCCTTCCGCGATGCTTACAAGAAAGTAGGCCTCGATATCGAAGCGGACAAATTCCGTCCGAACAAATCTATTCATCATACCCACGTGGGCAGCATATCCAACCTGTGCAATGCTCAGGTAGCCGAATTGATGCAAGGCATCTACCATCGCTTCGGATTCGAGCAGGTAGCGGCAGCCGAGGAGGCATTATTGAAATATCACGAAACACTTTAATCACAATAAGTCTCACCCCTGTGAAATTTATCTCAAAGTTTTCAAAAGGACTATTCACCTTCATCACCAGCGGCATCATCATGATCCTGTCGCTGGTTTCTTGTTCGGGCGACATCGACCACGAATTTGCACAGCATCGTGCCTTCTTTCGCTATCAATACGTCGCCACCACTCCACCCCTTTATGCAGCGCTCAATAATCCCGGCATGTGGTGCAGCATCAGTTTTCCAAATGGGATATATCGTTTCACGTTGCTCGACGGCACAGGCTTTGACTATCGCCCCACAGCTCTTGATTCATACACCCGTCACGAATGTATCAACGGCTTTATTGTTGGCATGCCCAACCTGCCCGACTTTTCAGGCCGATTCGACCTGCGTGCCTACGACAGAGTTTGTCCCACGTGCTACGAGGAGGCGGCCATACAGCGCGCTTTGACCTTGACGCACGAGGGTAGGGCAGAGTGTAGTCGGTGCCACTGCGTCTATGACTTAAACAACGGCGGTTTGCTGATCGAAGGCGGGCCAGGAGAAAAACTATTCCGCTACCGCATCAACTATGCTCCCGTGCAAAATATCCTGATTATACAAAATTGATTTTACCTGCTCTGCCATGCCCCCGACTAACGCTGTCTTTTCGTACATAAAAAATGCGAAATATTTTGACAAACGCACTTGTGCTAAAAAGTGACTTTGAGGCGCAGATGTCAGACTTTGTTGAAACAATCCAAGGCTTTGTTGAAAAAAAGCCTTGGATAATTTTACGAGACGTCGCAAAGTTTTCACAAAGCCTTGACTTTTTTCTACGAAGTCTTGGCTTTTTTCTTTACTTCTAAGCCACAAATTTATAGTCCCAACTGCATATTTATGCATATATGCCATCGAGGAGTAGGGTTCGTGTAAAAATATGCGCATATCGTTGCATATTCTATGTCTCCGTACTCGCGCTGTAGCAATATATATATTTCGTAAATGAAAATACGCGATTCTCGCCCTCAAAAAAATGCGAAAAATTTTGACAAATTTGGCGTCGTGCGTCATGGGTCTTGCTACAGATTGGTTTTGCCTGTTCGTCTTCGCCTGCTCGTCACACCTAATGTCCTCAATATTAGGCTACGTCACACCTTGTGTGCAACTATTGTCTGCGGGGCTTATGGTTATTTGATTTTTTTCTTGTAAATTTGTAACGAAATGAAGGCATCTATAGACAACAGAATACCCCTGCTGGGGATGACGCCTGCCGAGTTGAAAAACGTGGCAGAGGAATTGGCTTTGCCTAAGTTTGTGGCGAAGCAAATGGCAGACTGGCTGTACAGCAAGTGCGTGGCTGATATCGATGGTATGACAAATCTGTCGAAGGCGGCGCGCGAGAAACTGTCGGCTAAATATTGCATCGGACATCATTCGCCCGTGGAAGCCATGCATTCGGTGGATGGCACAATCAAATACTTGTATCGCACGCTCGACGGCCACTTCGTCGAAACGGTCTATATCCCCGATGGCGACAGAGCTACCCTGTGTGTGTCTTCGCAAGTGGGCTGCAAGATGGGCTGTGCTTTCTGCATGACTGGCCGTCAGGGATTCAACGGTTCGCTTAGCGCCAGCGAAATCCTGAATCAGATTTATGCTTTGCCCCAGCGCCAGCGATTGACCAATATCGTATTTATGGGACAGGGCGAACCGTTTGACAACTACGAAGCCGTGCTGCGTGCCACACAGGTCTTGACCGAGGAGTGGGGATTCGGATGGAGTCCGAAGCGCATCACTGTCTCTACCGTGGGCCTCAAGAAGGGTTTGCAGCGCTTCCTGGATGAAAGCAAATGCCACTTGGCTATATCCCTGCACCATCCTTTGCACGAAGGGCGCAGTGCCCTGATGCCAGCCGAGAGGGCTTATTCGGTGGCCGAGATGGTGGCACTGTTGAGCAACTATGACTTCTGCTCACGCCGCCCCGTGGATGCTTCGGCACCAAAGCAGCGCCGCTTGTCATTCGAATATATCGTCTTTCGTGGCATCAACGACTCGATGGAGCATGCCCGTGCTCTGGTCAATCTCCTGCGAGACCTGGATTGCCGCATCAACTTGATCCGTTTTCACGACATCCCCGATACGCCGCTCCATGGAGTGGATGATGCTGCGATGATCCGATTCCGCGACTACTTGACCTCGCATGGCCTCTTCACCACCATACGTGCTTCGCGCGGTCAGGATATCTATGCAGCCTGTGGCTTACTCTCGACAAAGAAGGAGGAAGAAGAAAGAAATCAGGCTACGGATCAGGCTCGAACCATTTGACCTAAATGTAATCAGAGGAATGTGGGCGGAAAAGTTGATTACTTTGTATCTGCTCAGGTCATATCCTCATCCCTATAATCCCTATAACCTATAAACCCTTAATACCGAATTATGGCATTTGATAAAAGAAACCATAGCAACCGCGTTCCCGTATTTGAAGGAAACAAGGAAACAGAAGAAACACCTCAGGTGCAGCGCTTCAGCCGTCCACCTATGAAGGTCGGAATCACCCATGGCGATACGAATGGCGTGGGCTACGAAATTATCCTCAAAGCCTTCGCCGACGCTCCTATGTTTGATTTGTGCACACCTGTGATATATGGATCGTTCAAATTAGCCCTGGCGCATGCCAAGGCTTTGGATATGAAGGTGCAGTTTAATGTCGTGGCATCTGCAAATGAAGCACTGCCTGGCAAAATGAACCTCGTAGAATGTGTCCAAGGCGATGTGCCCCTGGAATGGGGCAAGGTGAGTGCCGAAGCAGGACATGCAGCCTACGTTGCGCTGGAACGAGCTACCGAGGACTTGAATGCTGGACAAATCGAAGCACTTGTCACTGCACCAATTTGCAAGGAAGCGATGAAACTGTCGGGTTTCAAATATGCAGGTCACACAGAATATTTAGCATCCGTTTCGGCCGAGGGACAAAATGAACCCTTGATGATATTGCAAAACGAGATGATGCGCGTAGCCCTTGCCACCGTGCATGAACCTTTGCAAAAAGTGGCTGGACAGTTGACTCAGGAAAAAGTAGAAACACGTCTGCGCGCACTATATCAAAGTCTGCGTCGCGACTTCTTGCTCTCCTCGCCACGCATCGCCGTGCTGGCGCTCAATCCCCACTCGGGCGATGGCGGAACCCTCGGTGCCGAGGAACAGGAAATCATCTCGCCTGCAATACATGCCTTGGTGGACGAAGGCATCCCTTGCTTTGGTCCCTATTCCGCCGATGGTTTCTTCGGAGCCGCTATGTACACGCACTTTGACGGCATCCTGGCGATGTATCACGACCAGGGTTTGATACCACTCAAAGCCCTCGGTATGGACAGCGGCGTCAATGTGACAGCAGGTCTTTCTTTCGTTCGCACTTCGCCAGACCACGGCACGGCTTTCGATATTGCTGGTCAGGGAAAAGCTGATGCTGCATCAATGCGCAGTGCTATCTATGCCGCAATGGATATTAAGCGTAATCGCGAGGCTGATGATGAGGCGAAGCAAAACCCCTTGCCAAAATTGTATCACGAACGTCGTGAAGACAGTGAACGCTCTCGCCACACACTTCCCCAAGAAAAAGCAGAATGAAATTTGCCATCATCGCAGCGGGTGAAGGTTCCCGATTAGCACACGAAGGTGTCTCGACACCAAAACCACTGGTGAAGGTTGGCGGTGAAGCCTTGATAGAACGTCTCCTCCGTATCTTTCATCAGAATGGTGCAGAGGAGACGGTTGTCGTGGTCAATAAATTGCATCCTGAGACCGAAAACTATGTAAGCCGACTGAAAGAAAGTGGTAAGTACGGTCCTGTTACCATGGTCGTACAGACTACACCTAGTTCGATGCACAGTTTTCATGCCATCAGTTCATATTTGGGCGACGCTCCCTTTTGTCTGACCACCGTTGATACGATTTTCAGAGAGGAAGAATTTGCCCAATATATCCGAGACTTTGCAAATTCTGAAGCAGACGGCGTGATGGCGGTGACAGACTACGTGGACGACGAAAAGCCCCTTTATGTCGCGACAGATGCTGAAATGAATATCACCGCCTTCAACGATGCCAATTGTGGCGATCAATATATTTCGGGTGGCATCTACGCCCTGTCGCCACGCGCCCTTGTCACTTTGCACAGATGTATGGCAGAGGGACAAAGTCGTATGCGCAATTTCCAGCGAGGTCTGATACAGGATGGCCTACATTTACGTGCCTATCCTTTCTCCAAGATATTAGACATTGACCATGCCGAAGATATTCAAAAAGCTGAGGCTTTCTTGGCAGCCCGCGAAGGATAAATAGACGAAGGTGTGCGATAGATAATTTTTGAATACAACTTATGACACGAATATTAGGCATCAGTCGACATCCACGCTTTTCTCCTAACTCCGAGGAAAGGGATGCTGCCATTTTTGCTAAGGTTTGCGAGAAGTTGGCAGCGCATGGCGTGGAGGTGATTAATTATCCTGAAGCCGAGATCAAAACCTTTTCACCACAGGATTGGGCGGCGGTGCAACCAGACGTCGTCTTTTCGATGGCGCGCTTTGATGCCGTGTTGTGTCAGTTGGAGGTTTTATCACAGCAAAGTATCCCCGTGCTCAATCAACCCACGGCATTGCGAACAGCGAGTAGGGAAAGTTTCTATCATACCTTGCATCAGGCGGGTTTGCCCTGGGTCGAGACGCATTTGTTGAGACCTGCTACAGGCTGCTTCCCACCTTGTGACTATCCCCTTTGGTTGAAACGCAACGATGCCCGTTCGGAGGTGGCCGGAGACGTCGTCTTCGTTACAGATGCCGACACCTATCTGGCTGCAATGTCGGACTTTTTGCAAAGGGGGATAGATGAAGTTGTCGCGACACCACATGTCGAAGGTGATTTGATAAAGTTTTATGGTGTCAAGGGTACAGACTTTTTCTACTACTATTATCCTACGGCGGAGAATGATTTCAGCAAGTTTGGTTTGGAAAGGCATAATGGTTCGCCACAAAGGTTTCCGTTGAACGAAACCTACTTCAAATCTATCGCAGATCAGACGGCGCACCTCACAGGGCTTACTATTTATGGCGGAGATGCCGTGTTGACAGAGCAAGGTGAGATCTACTTGATAGACTTCAACGACTTCCCGAGTTTTTCGCGTTGCCGAGATGACGCAGCCAGTGCTATTGCAGAATGTGTGTTAAGTGAAATCCGTCGGGAATAAATACTAATTATAAAAGGAATACATATAAATAAAATAATATGAAGGAATCTACAAAATTGTCGGCGACATATAAATCCAATGATACGGAAGAGTGGCTTGATATCTACTTCACGCGCCCATTGGGTTACTTGTGGGCAAGATTTTTCAACGCCTTCAATGTGCATCCCAACGTAGTGACGATACTTTCCATTATCTTGGGTATAGCAGCCGCAGTGATGTTTTATTTTGATGATATCTATTATAATATTATCGGCATCTTGTTGCTCGTGTGGGCGAATTTGTATGATAGTGCCGACGGACAAATGGCACGCATGACCGGCAAGAAAACACGATGGGGCAGAATCTTGGATGGATTTGCTGGCGATGTGTGGTTTTTCTGTATCTACGCCGCGATTTGCCTACGTCTGACATTCCAACCCATTCCCTTCCTGCCGCAATATGACTGGGGAATTTGGATTTGGCTACTTTGCGCTTATGCGGGCTTTATTTGTCATGGCAAACAGTGCCAGCTTGCGGATTATTACCGTAATGTTCATCTCTATTTTATCAAGGGTGAGAGCGGCTCGGAATTGGATAATTTTAAGAAGTTGAGAGAAGAATTTTATTCGCTCTCATGGCGTGAGTTTTGGGCTTGGAAGGCTTTTCTTTATTTCTATGGTAATTACACTCGTGCTCAGGAAAAACAATCGCCGGCGTTCCAAAGTTTCAAGGCTAAGTTGGATGAAAAGTACGGCAGAAACCTTCCTGCAGATTTGGTCAAAGATTTTCGTGCGGGCAGTTTGCCACTGATGAAATATGCCAATATATTGACATTTAATACTAGAGCAATCGTCTTGTACGTCTCGATTTTGTTCGGACATCCTTGGATTTATCCTGTCTTTGAGATTACTGTGTTGCTCGCTCTCTATTATTATATGCGCGGCCGTCACGAGGCTTTGTGCCGTCATTTGGAATCCAATTTGTCAAACTACGCAATAACGAAATAACATGAAACCCCTTATTCGCAATCTCTTCCTTCTTTTTGGCGTCGGTGCGATTGTTGTGATGGTGCTTACTTTCGAGGGCGACTTTGCCCAAATCTATGACAACATAGCACGTGCTGGATTGTATTTGCCGGCGGTCCTTGGCGTGTGGGTCTTTGTCTATGCGCTCAATGCCTGGGCTTTTCAGATGATAGTCAATTCTGGTACGCACGACAAGCACCTTTCTTATCGCCATTCCTACAAGTTGACCGTCTCGGGCTTTGCCTATAGTTATGTCACGCCTTTTGGATTTGGTGGAGGACCTTACCGTGTGATGGAATTGTCACACTATATTGGTACGCCCCGTGCTATGTCCAGCGTAGTGCTCTATTCTATGATGCACATCCTGTCGCATTTTTGTTTGTGGACCACGGCAGTTTTCGTTTTCATCATATTCTGTTTTGACAAGATGGCACCTTGGCTTTGGACCCTCTTTGGGATATATATCGCCATCTTGCTTTTGGCGCTATGGATTTTTGCCTACGGCTATCGCAACGGAATGATCGAGAAATTGTATAAGCCGCTCCTTTATATTCCCTACGTTAAAGGTCCTGCACAAAAGTTCTACGACAAACATCAAGAGGCGATGCAGAAAGTTGACGAGAATATAGCCTATCTGCGCAGTCAGCCTCGTGCCTTTTGGGGCAGTCTGGCGTGCGAATACTTTGGCCGTGTCATCAATTCGTTAGAGTTTCTATTCATTCTTTGGGCATTTGGTATGGACGCAACGTTTTGGGATGCCCTTTTGATCTTGGCATTTACTTCGTTGATGGGTAATTTGTTGTTCTTCTTCCCCATGCAGTTGGGTGCACGCGAGGGTGGTATGGCAATTATCGTAAACATCCTGGGCATTGCAGCTGGTGGCGTCGGAGTCTTCGCTAGTTTCTATACGCGTATCCGAGAACTATTTTGGATTTTCGTAGGTGTATGTCTGGTGAAGTTTGGCAATAAACGATTGATGAAATAGCTCATACAACATGTAGTAAGTGATGGAAATAAAAGCTTTGATATTCGACTACGGCGGTACTTTGGACACCGACGGCATGCACTGGTCGCACATCCTGTGGCAGGGATTCCAGCACGCAGATCAGGTGTGCGCTTTTGCCAATCCTTTGTCGGTGGTCTCGTGGCAGGCTTTTCGCAATGCTTATGTATTTGGCGAGCGCACTTTAGGCAGAGAGGAGATCATAGCTCCGACTGACAATTTTCACCAAGTACTATTGAAGAAAGTAGACCTGGAAACGCGCTACTTGGTTGAGCAAAAGATGTGGACACCCACCGAGGCGGAGCGCCTACAAGCCATTCAGACGATTGCGCAATACTGCAACGATTATGCCAAGCACAATGTTGACCGTGCGCGTGTTTTGTTGGATAAGTTTGCTCAGACCTATCGTTTAGTCTTGGTAAGCAACTTTTATGGCAACGTGCGCGCCGTTCTCCAGGACTACGGTTTGACACATTTCTCCGCCGTCATCGAAAGCGCAGAGGTGGGTATTCGCAAACCCGATCCTGCTATCTATCGCCTGGGTGTTGAGGTTGCTGGAGTTGGTGCCGAAGAGTGTTGCGTGATAGGCGATTCCTTTGGCAAAGATATTGTACCTGCAACGAGCCTCGGTTGCCAAACGGTATGGTTGAAGGGCAAAACTTGGGAGCGTGAGACTGTGGATGAATCAGTCCCCACTCACATTATCACCTCCTTGGCAGAATTGGAAAATATCTTCTGATTTTTTCTACGCAACCTATTCATGTAAATATTATTAACTACAAAAACATACTGATATGAACGACATTCCAAAATGCCCTAAGTGTGGCAGCGAGTACACTTACTTTGACGGCTCGCTCTACGTATGTCCCGATTGCGGTCACGAATTTAACGAAGCCGAACTAGAGGCTGCCGAGGAAGCAACTGTTCCCCGCGATAGCAATGGTGCCGAACTTTTCGATGGCGATGCCGTCACAGTGATCAAGGATCTCAAGGTGAAAGGTTCATCAATGGTGATCAAGCGCGGCACAAAGGTGAAGAGTATCCGTCTGACTGATAATCCAGAAGAAGTGGATTGCAAAATCGATGGTAGCGGTATCGTGCTCAAAACTTGCTTCCTAAAGAAGTAATCAAGCACTTCACACGAAGGGCGGACAGACTTAGATATGGGTTGTCCGCTTTTTGTTTTGCATTTATCAAACGTGATTTCGTTACAGGAAATTCTTTAAAATTTCACACATGTCGCTTTTGAAGCCTAAAATCTTTTATATTATACAATGTATATTTACAAAAACAGGAAGTGTAAATACCCAAACATCCTATTATAAAATTATAAATGTGTATAGAAA
>JAGKTZ010000056.1 GCA_021153165.1 Prevotellaceae bacterium | reverse complement strand
ATATGAAATACTTGTATTTGAAAGATACCGCAATGCTTATGTTGGAAATGGTGTAACCTATTTTTATATGAAAAACAACTCTTGTTATGAAATAAAAACTAATGAGTATAATCCAAAATAATTTTGCCTATAGGCATTAGATGTTTTATGTGCATGATAATTGAAACCTGTTGGCGGAATTAATTTAGTGCGTACTTAATTCTGCCAATGGGTTTTCCGTTAATATAATTTACATATTGTAATGCGGTCATCGCACTGATTTTGCTGATGATTCTAGCAAATAAACCGCATGTATCTTTGGGTCACCAAAATCAGAAGAGGCTTGGCGCAACCTGTTCAATGCGAAATACTATCTAAAATATTGGTTTAATGAGAATGTGACTCCTGCAGATTCCTCGGAGTATGTGATAAATCGTATGGCGCAAGCTATTCCCGGCACATTCACTTATAATTATTGTCGTTACTGGGTTGACCATGGTCAGCACAGTGATTTCGCCGAAAGAGCGCTGGACATGATACCGGCAGACATTGACCCTGCGACTGTGGATGGTCTGATGGGCTATCTGTGGCGTAGTGGAGCGGCAGAGGGAAAAGGCAAACGAGCACAGCTGTTTGACGAACTGCTGACAAGGCAATACCATCACGCCTATTACCCCGACTATGTGCTGCGATACAGTTACAATCAACTGGAGGGACTACCCGAAAATGCAATATATATAGGGCGCGGCGATATGGACCTTTTCCCAAAAATAATGATGCAGCGTGCTATGCATGTGCATCAGGATAAAATGATCGTGGTGAGTAGTTTTCTCTGCATCAAGGCCTACACAGATAGCATTTGCAAGAAACTGGGCATAGCGCCTTATACACCCAGCCTCGATCCCGTCGGTAGTTCTGCCAACGATGATATAAATGCGGTGGAGTTTATCAAATATCTAAGTCAGAAAACCGGACGCCCAGTTTATTGCGAACCCTCTTTGGCCGATTCCTACAGATTGATTGCAAATAGCCTGTATCGCGAGGGCTTGTTGCTTAAATATAGTCCCGTGCCATACGATAATTGGGCGGCGGCGAAGAAGGTTATTCACAAATACCATTACGAATATTTGTACCTGCCCAAGTTTCGCCCAGAAACCTATTGGAAGGGAAGCGAAGTGATACAAGCTAACTATGTCGTGATGTTAGCCGAATACATCAAGAAGTATAAGCAAATGGGCAATACGGCTAAGGCAGATTGGTTGAAGCAAATACTTGAAACCTCTGTAGTTAACACGCAATTGCCAGAAAGTACCAAAGCCACTTACCTTGAATACCTGAAACAATTTTGCCAATGATACGATTTTTGCACAAGAGGAAAAGTAGGCATTTGGCGGACGAGGATTTGATGCAAAGGGTCGCCGAGGAACGATGCGAATGGGCCTTCGACGAACTTTATCAAAGGTATGCACAAAGGCTGATGGGATTCTTCTATCGTATGTACCACCAAGATAGTGAAAGGGCGGCGGATGATTGCCAGGAGACCTTTATGAAAGTATGGCACATGCGACATCAATACAACGCCGACTTGGCCTTTCGCCCTTGGTTGTACACCATTGCCTATAATATCAGCAGAAGTTATTTTCGACACGCCGAGTTGCAGGAAAAATATACTGCCGAACAAAGCCTACGGTACGAAGAAACTGACAGCGACGATTCGGAATTGAAAATAGATCAAGAGACCATGCGGAAGGCACTAAGCGAAGCGCTTGCAAAGTTGCCCACAGAGCAGCGCACCCTTTTCGCCCTGAGATATGAAGAAGAATTGACTGTGGCGCAAGTCTCACAAATATTGGATATGCCAGAGGGAACAGTGAAATCCCGACTACACAGAATGTTGAACTACTTGAAACACGAGTTGAAAGATTATGAAAGGATTTGAAAAACAAATAGCAAATGCAGCGCAGGCTTTACGTGATGAGCAGAATGTCAGACTCGCACCGCCCCATTCGCCCAGAAAAAACTCGGCAAGCAAAGCCCCAGTCTTCGCTTGGTGGACCCGCGTAGCAGTCGCCGCTTGTGTGGGATATATTATCGGTATATTCACTTTCCCATCAAACGGCGATGAGAAAAAAGATGACGCTCAAACAGCACGAGTCGAAACCATCTATGATACTGTATATCACACTGTGCGTGATACCATTTATCAAATACGTACAATGCCCGCTCCGTTAAAGCAAAGTGGTGAACTGATGGCGCACAGAGTCTCTGCAGAAGAAACTATACCTCAGATGGCGCAATCCTGCTCACTGACCGAATACGATACGACAGGGATGAATATCCTTGCCGATACGATCAACTATTCCCTGCTGGTATCTTTGTAGTCGCCCCAAACGTAGCGAAGTGTCGAAGGCAAAAATGCGAAAAATTTTGACAAACACACTTGTGCTAAAAAGTGACTTTGAGGCACCGATATCTGACTTTGTTGAAACAATCCAAGGCTTTTTTTCAACAAAGCCTTGGATAATTTTCACGACCCGTCGCAAAGTTTTCACAAAGCCTTGACTTTTTTCAACGAAGTCTTGGCTTTTTGCTTTACTTCAAAGCCCCCAAAATATAGTCCCAACTGCATATTTATGCATATATGCAATCGAGAAGTAGGGCTCGTGTGAAAATATGCGCATATCACTGCATACTCTATGCCTCCGTACTCGCGCTGTAGCAAAATATATTTTTCGCGAACGGAAATACGCGATTCTCGCCCTCGAAAAATGCGAAAAATTTTGACAAAAATAGAACTTTTAAGGCAGGAAATTGATAACATTCCACTATCATTTCCCTCTCAAAATCGTAAAATCCCCATCTTTTTTGAAAAAATAATCCCCAATATTTGGTCAGTAAGAAAAAAGTTACTACCTTTGCACTCGCAAACAAGAAACGATGTCTATCGTACATCGCGGAGTGGAGCAGTTGGTAGCTCGCCAGGCTCATAACCTGGAGGTCATCCGTTCGAGTCGGGTCTCCGCAACTATCAAGCAATTGTAGAGTAATCAAATGGATTAGGTTCCAGATGTTTACTCTACTTTTTTTATGTCTGAAAATGTGTCTGGTCAGACAAAACTCAGACAGTAATAACTGTGATGTTTTTCTGAAGTCTGTAAAAAATGGACCGCGAAAAATGTCAAAAAAAATGTACACTTACGCGAACGGAAACAACAACGTTTATGAAGTACTTCCCTACAGCCTTCCAGTACTTCACATGGGTAAAACTTGTTATGTAGATTTCTTCTGCCTTGACCCTATTATAGGCAAGATGAGAAGAAAAAAGTATCACCTTGACAAATTCAAGACGGTTGCTGAGAAAAAAGCACGTGGTGCAGAAATCATCACTAGCGTTACGGCACGCTTGCGTTCCGGTTGGAACGTGTGGATTAAAACTGATAGCACCCGTGAGCACACTCCTTTTGCTGAATGTCTTGAATTGTATAAAGCATACCTAAGTAGAAGCGAAGAGAATGGAACCATGAAAAGCAAGACTGCTTATGGTTACTTATCTTACTTAGGTATTTTCATGGACTGGCTTCAACTCCGTATTGTTCCCGTAAAATTTTGTTATCAAGTCGATACCTTGTTATTGACAGACTTCCTGGATTACGTCCTTATTGACCGTGAAAGTTCTCCACGTACCCGTAATAACTATCTGATTTGGTTATCCACCTTCTGTGCTTGGATGGTAGAGAAAGGTTATTTGAAGGAAAATCCCTCATCTAAGATAAAAAAAATAAAGGAAGATGTCAAAAAGCGTAGCGCTCTCTCCACTACTGAACTTGTTACCCTTCAAACTAACCTTAACAAGACGAACAAGTATTTCTTATTGGCATGCTTGATGGAATACTATACCTTCATCCGTCCTATTGAATTGGCACAAATCAAATTAGAGCACATCAGTATCAAGAACCAAAAGGTATTTATCCCCAGTTCCATCAGTAAGAACCGCCGTGACGGCATGGTTGGACTCAATGACGAAATCATCCGTTTGATGATTGACCTCAAAATCTTTGAGAAACCCAGTCATTGCTTCCTCTTCGGCAAGGACTTCAAGCCCAGTGAAAAGCAAGCAGACAGCCGTATCTTCCGTGAATACTTTATGAAGGTGCGTGAGGAACTCAAGTGGGATGACAGCAAGCAGTTCTACTCATTGAAGGACTCAGGTATTAGAGACTTGGCCAATGCCGAAGGTATCGTAGTGGCACGCGACCAAGCACGCCACTCTGACATCAGCACCACAAATAAGTATTTGAAGGGTGATGGTCTCACAGTACACGAACAGACAAAGCACTTTAAGGGTGCCTTGTCTGTAGAAAAACCGACTCAGTCTGCGTCTGCCGAAGTTCCCACTGAGGTTAAGACAGAGAAAAAGACTCTCAGCACGACCAATGAGGAAGACTTCAACGGTAAGCGTGAATCATGTGCCGCCCCTTCTTCCCCATGCGCCCCGTCGCATACGGCACGCAAGACACCGTCCGCTGAATGTCCGGACAGCGCTGCGCAACCTGTGAAGTCAGCGTCAGTTCCACCTGCGACCGAAGCCAAGAGTGCTGAATCTATTCCAGAACCTGAGAAGACTGAGTTTGCCGCTGAAACTGCTCGTGACTTCAAGTCTCTAATATCCGAAAAAGTTGGAACACCTAAGCGTAAGCGCAGACGTATCGGTCAAGAAGCCATCTTCTCTACTGCTGACCCGTATAAGAATAGGCATAAGTAGTCCGCATGGCAAGCGAACTTTTACCGTCTGGGCATATCGGCTCGAAGCAAAGTGAAGGATCCGATTGGAGTGGTTGGGCAGGTTACGGGAAAAGTTCGCCTACTCAATCTCGAAGAAGTAGCCTTTCTTCAGTGGTTGTACCCCATCAGTGTCCAATGTCAGTTCTATTTTCTGACAGAGATACTTGCGCCCGTTAATAAGATATATCGCATTAGGGTCGCAAACTTCGTCGGTAAAGGATATTTGCCGGACTACACGTGTATCGATGTTCAAGTTTCCTTGCATTACCTCCCCCGTTTTGGTTTCTGTATTACGGAAATCTAAATCATTGGCACGCTCTAGCAGTGAAGAAACCACCATAAGACCATCCTCTACCATGTACGGCACACCTACGGCGTAAGGAGCAGAGACTATTGACTGGACCTGATAAGCACCTTCTCCCACCAAATAATCACTGACGTAATTGGCAGTTGAGACCACGCCTATTTCCATCACTTCCTGCTTGGGATTTTCTTCAGCATCTGTATCCGTTTCGTTGACGATTGCCTCATGCAGACTCCACAGCATTCCCGTCTGTGGATTACGTGAGTCAGCAGTGACTAAGTAAGGTATGTGGTATCCACCATTGAGTCCTCCATCGTTACCGGTATAACCATCACTTGGGTATGTAGCACCCACCATGTATATATCACGGCGGTCATTCGGCTTTTCCACATATTGGTAGCGCTTGGTTACAATGTCTCTGCTTGTCGCAGCTGGAATAATCTTTAGTTCCGTATCAATCTCGAAATCATCATCACGGAACAGTGGTCCAACTTGGTCCACTTCGCACAGTTGCCATTCGTCCTCAATACTGAGACTAGCATAGCGTTTTCCCGTATTCTCGACGTAGAAGAGTACGTTTGACGCCACACGTTCCTCCCCCGTCATTTCATCAAATGCGGTTTCTGCTTCCTGAAGGGTCTTGACTCTGATGATGTCCATCTTCTCATAAGCGTCTTCCCCGATGTTTAGTATTCTTGGCATTGCTTCAGTAAAGGCATACGCCACGTTTCCACTTGTGGTGTCTTGTTGTTCACCTTCATCATCAATATCTGTCGTGTGTTCACTGACGGCATGATGAATTTCAATCGTGTTGCCCTCAAAGTAATCACTTCTCGTCTTCACAATCGCCCGTGTGCCTTCAACGAAGACATAGACGCCAAAGAGGTTCTTCAGTTCTTTGAGAAATTCATCAATGGTCCAGTGTGGCAAGCACTCTGCAATACGTACTGTATGCCGTGCATTTGCCACGAAGACACGCCCAAACTTTGTATGCAGGGCATTATGTCTTTTATCTAGGACAAAACCAAGTGCCAACAGAATACGTTCCAGCACAAAACTCAGATACGGTTGTGGTGCTACACAGACTCCGCTCCCGTATGACCAGGAAAGGGTTGCACGTGCATCACCATCATCAGGAAAACTGTCTGTCGGATGCTTTAGCGAATAGTTTTCTCCCACATTCACCCAGAAATTGTTTTCTATACCTCCCCAATGGTTCACGCCATGCTCGTTGCTGAATGCTTCGTCAGCCAAGGAGTATATAGGAAAACAGACGCAGTCCGTTTCCTCACGTGTACCATGTATCAGCGCATTGCGCCTAGATTTGGGGAGTGATGCCAACCAGGTTGCCGTGTTCTCAGCCGTTTGTCGTGTGTAATACCGAGAACCTGTATAATTTTTGTCCCACAATTCGCCGTAGGCATTTCCAAGGTCGAGTTCGTCGATGTATTGTTCTCCTTTATCTCCGAGCGCATTGAGATTGAGCGCTGAGTTACCTGAAAGTAACTGTATCTTCACCTCCTCATGTGTGACGTTGGTAATTACTGCTTGCCCCTCCAACTGTAGGAGTTCCGTAAGCAGACGAAAAGAAAATTTCTTCGTCGCTAACGGTTTGTGCGACACCGGAGCAAAGTGGAGCATGCCAAAGACCTCTAAGTTCTGCTTGCACCCTGCCAAAGGCAAGGTCACGTCAAGCGTATAATCACCTGAACCCGTGAAGAACGGATTTTCACGGGTCAGTTTGATACTAGTGCCATTCTTAATAATGACTTGTTTGTTGTCAAGTAATAAGGTAATCATCTTTCTTACTTTTTACTTTCTTTTCTTCATTTGGTTGTATCTATTCCACTGGCGTTCAAATCCGTCTTGCCCGTCAATAGAGACAGAAGCACGGATACCTGCTTCCAAATTGTAGTTCAATCGTTCAATCGCATCAGCGGTACGTTGTGAAGATGAATCGATGACTTGAACAGGAGCAGATGAACCTGCCTTCGGTAGTGAGGTACCTGCCCAATTCCCACCTCCACCGACGGCACGTCTGACATCTGCCGAAGAAATTGAGGCGATGGTATTGTTCTTCTGCGCATGGTCAATGAACTGCAATACGGGCAAGACATTGGGATTGTTGACAGCAAGGTGATTTGCCACAAACTCCCCTTGATGCACGACGCCAGCTTCCTTGCGGTAGGCACTGCCACCTGTGAAACCACCGGAATAGTATCCTGATGCTTCTGCAGAATGTTGTTTCTTGATAGCAGCGATTTGGATGGCGCCAGCCGCTAAAGCCATAGCAGCAGCTATCGGACCGAGGATAAAGTTCACCTTAGATGCAGAAGCGTAAGCGTTAATCGCTGCCATAGCAGTACTAGCTACGGCCTGAGCGATTTCCATACTCATTTGTTTCTTGCGGTATTTGTTCTTTACTGCCGCCAATTCCTTTTGCTTTTGCTCTTCGAGTTTCTTGCCTTTGGCGGTGTGACTGCCGACCTTCGCTATTTCCTTATCGTATCTCTGTGTCACAGCGTTCTCCTGCGCTTGTTGCTCTGCCTGGAACAGTTGAGACACGGCGCTGAGTGCAGAGTTGACGAAACCGAGTGAGGCAACAGCGACTGCGGCGTAGTCTTCCCAGGTGGCTTCGCCATCCTTGATTTTCTTTTGAAGACTGGTGAGGAGTTTGCCCATTTGGATGACGTCACCTGCCATGCCATCAACATTTCCCGACAGTGGGTCTTTGATTTTACCGTCTTTCTTGTCTTTCTCTTCCTTTTCTTCCTTGCGTTCCTTATCGTACTTTTTCTTGATTTCAGCCATGTACGTCTCACGCTTCTCTTCTGCAATGACTTTTGCAGCAATAAGTTCTTCAAGAAGTTTCTCTTCTTCCGCTTGACGTTCGTCAATGCTTTTCTTCATGTACTCCTCACGCATGGCTTTTGCCTTTTGCTCATAGTTCTTTTGACGTTCAAGTTTCTGACGGTAGTCCTCTTCTTCATAATTCTTGAAGTATTTGTCTGCATCTTGCAGACCATATTTCTTCGCGTAATCGCTCCTTTTTTTGAGATAGTCTAGACGAATACGGAGCAGTTCCTTTTGGTACTCTTCTTCGGAGAGCTGCCCTTTAAGGTACTTGTCCTTGATGGCATTCTGTTCTTCATGTTCTTGACGGTCTATATCTTCGAGTGACCAATCATGTTTTTGCTTTGCCCATTTACGCTGATTTTCTATCAGCTGCATCTGCAATTCATTGTATTCTTCACTCTCTTTCTTATAAAGTGCGAGTTTCTTGATTAACAAGTCTTCCTCAATCTTGTAGTTGTTGTCGATGTATTGTCGATGTAGTATCTCACCATCTTGGAACTTCATTTCATTGAAGAGACGTTCAGCAAGTGCTTGACGTTCCAACTGCTCAATGGCGGCTTTGATTGGGTCTTCATTACCATTACTACCACCACCGGAACCGCCACTTCCTCCTGCACCACCAGTAACAATACTTGGTCCATTACCAAACACAGACGTGTTCCCACCATTAGCGATAAGTTGCTCTAGTTCTGCTGATGCACCTTTCTGCTTTGCGTATTCAAAAATAGAGTTTTGGTAGGCTTGCTCATCTTTTGATTTCTGTTGCCAGAAAGCAAGACGTTCTTTGTCGTAGGCAAGAATTTCTAGGTTCCTATCGATTTCTGCTTGCCCCATTTGAGCAGTACCAACACGCACAATGGCAGTCTCTTGGAAACCAGCAGTCCAACCACCAGTGGCTTCTTCTGCATAGGCATTTTGTTCTTTAGCCTTTTGGCGTGCTTTCTCTAATTCCCCCTCACGGTACTTAATCCCTTTTTCCCATGATGCAGCTGCCATGTCAGCATCAGCCTGTTTAGAGATACTCGCCACAAGTTTCTGATACAATGCTTCAGCAATGGCTCTCTTCTTGAGTGCCACAAGGTAATTATAGATAGCTTCTGTATTCTTCTCTGTGAGTACGCCTTCATTGGTAAGTGTAGCGTGGTAGTCAGGAGCGACGCTTTGAAGTTTGGCAATAGCAGAACGACGTTCGTCCAAACTTTTCGTGCTATCCCGGACTGTAGCGACCAGTAAGTCTATGCGCTTTTTCTCTAATTGATAATTGGCTTGTGCTTTCTTCTCTGCTTCATCAATAGCATCTAGCGCTTTGCGGTATCTTTCCTGCTCTTCTCTGAGTCTCTGAGTTTCTCTGCGTTTTTCGATGTACTTTTTAATGGCAGTGCCAACTGCCACAACAACCCCAACGACAGCAGCAGCCATAAGACCATAGGCAGTCTTTACACCACCGATGTATTTTTTAAGGTCAAGCATCAGCGATGACTGACGTGCCCAGTTCCCTTGCATCTTCGCCATGCCTATCTGCACAAGGATTTGTGCGGCATGGAGTGCTTTGAGTGTGGCGTGGTAGGCTTTTGTGACGTTGTTTGCCACGAGCAAAGCAGTGCTCTTTGCCTTGGTCCAGATGACGGATGCTTTTACGGCAACCGTATAGGCAACGATCATCGCAGTGAGCGTAGCGACCGCAGATGCGTTGTTCTTGACAAAGTCTATCGTTACCGACAAGGCACGTAAGAATAACGTGGTCGTATTGACCATGTGGGCGGCGACGGGTTGTAGTTTTTCACCGAGTTCGATACGCATATCAAGTGCCGCCTTACGTGCCTTATCCAACTCTGCTTGCACAGTTGTGTTCTGAACGTTAAATTCGTTCTGAATACTAATGGCTTCGTCGTAGGCGTTGTTTGCAAGACCTTGCAAACGTTCAACGTCACCTAACTTATCTGCTACGGCCGTGAGAACAGCTGTAGCACGTGTTCCCTCTAATCCCATTTCAGCGAACATAGGTGCAAGTTGGTCAAAACCTCCCTTAGAGCGCATCGCATTAAAGAACTTTAGCAATGCTTCATTAGCATCTGTTTTGAGGAGTGAAGAAAATGCCTTGACGTCTTGCCCTGCTAATTTCGCGAACTTTGCTGGTTCTTGATACATCTTAGTGATGAGTTGAGAAAATGCAGTGGCAGACGTTTCGTCCTGCTGCATATTTTCATCTAGGACGGCTGCAAAACCCATGATTTGTGCTTGCGTGAGTCCTGCTTGTTTACCAACACTGGCAACACGTGCGGTAAATTCTTCCAAATATCCTGCGCCAGCAGAAGAGTTTTGGGAGAGTTCGTTGACAACGGATGCGGTGGCGAGCATGGCGTCACGGAGTCCGAGACGTGCATCTTCCTCGAAGAGCATAGCGAGTTTACCGACATTCTTGACGGCGCCGTCGCCAAGGTCGTCACCCAGGGCGACGTTGATTTTATCAGCGGCTTCAACGAACTGAAGGATTTGGTCTTTTGAGGTGATGCCTAGTTTACCGGCGTCACCTGCAAGGGCATTGAGTTCTTCACGGCTGGTGCGTGTGTCCATCGCTTTGAGACTTTCATTCAGCGACTTGACTTCTTCTGCACTCATGCCTGTGTACTTGCGTACCTGCGCTTGCGCTTCCTCCATGGTGGCAAAGTCATTGACTACTGAATGAACCGTATCTCTGATACCATTCAGTGCTTCGCCAAAGGTCTCGATGTTCTCAATGAGTCCGAACCACTTGTTGCCCCAGTCTGCGAGTTTGTCACTGAAAGAGCGGTTGTCACTGGCGGCCATTTCTTCATTGACGTCACGAAGGGCGTCTTTGGTACTGCGGATGGCTTTGGTGAGGGCGTCCCACTCCTTACTGCCTCGCTCAATCTTGCCGGAGTTGAGTTCACGGGTGAGCTCACGAAGAGTGCGCTGGAGTTCGTTGGGTGTGGATTTGTCAAGGTTGGCGAGTGCTTCGCTCATGCCTTGGGCACGGGTTTCGGTGCGCTGGATTTCCTTTTCGAGTTTGTTGACTTCACGGGTATAGACAGAAAGCGCCTTGGAGTCGCCACGGTTAAGGGCGTCCTCACGTTTCTGCTTCATGGTGTCGAGTTTCTTATTCAGTTCTTCGAGTTTGGCTTTTGCCTGGTCGGAATTGACAATAAATTCGACGGTTTTGATGTCTTTAGAGGTCATGGTAATCGTTTACTTTTAGTGTTTACACCAAAAGTAATCACCGAAAATGGGGCAAGAAAAGACAGAAAAGTCCGAAAATCTCGGACTTGAATAAACGAAAAGCACCTTCCTTTTGAGAAGATGCTTTACATAAGGGTGAACCTTATCAGTGGTCACTGAAGACGTGTCCATCAACAAATGTGTAATCACCCATGAAAAGGTCGCGAGCAAAAGCTTCATAGTCGAAATAGCGACGTGCAAAATCTGGCATTTCGTAAGCGTAGAGTTCATCAAAGATGTGTTCCGCAAATTCTTCTTCGGAGTCAAATTTACCTTGATAGCGTTCTGAAACATCATCCCAAGTCAGTTGCTCAGACCATCCGTAATTTGAAACGTAGGCTTCCATGACTTCGCGGTGCTCTTCCGTCTCGTTGGCAAAAGCAATGATTTTAGCTATCTCGTCAGGACAAAGACATTCGTTATAGAGTTCGTAGGGCATATTTTCATAGTCCTGGAACATAAACTCAGGGTCAGCTTCATCGTGGTGGAGCAAACGGCAGAAGTCGAAGAAGTCTTCTTCATCGCTGAAAGTAGTCATATCAACCCACATTCCATCAATAGAACCGTCGTTGTATTTGCCATAAGTACCTACGTAGAGAGCAGGATTACAAGACGCGAAGTCGAAAGAGTGTAACTTTTTTTCTTCAAGCAGTTGAGCGGAGAGATTCTTTTCCATTTTGATAAGGATTTTGAAATTGAACAATAGTGTTTACTGAAGTTTTATTATACTGCTACGAAGTGGGAATACAGATGAGTTACAGATGACAAGTATTTGAGGATATTTTTTCATCCACCGGACCAGAGAAAAGTTTTGGAAAGCAGCGCAGCAAAAGTTTTTGAAAAAATGTGCGCAAAAACTATAGCGGTACTTGCATCACTCAGCGTTCCCTAACTTTGCGGTATAAAAAGACTCATCAGTGAAAACACGTACATTGTGATTTGAGAAAATCCAGAAATGGAAAAGACTACGAGCAACTACTGAAACAAAGTACTCGAAACGGAGTGTCTATCCCTGTTCGATAGGTACGGCAAAGGACACAAAGGTGGTGGGATGTGGACAAAGTAGATATGACTACAAGATGGAGAAGATAGACTGATGCTTGCTCTACCAAGAAGGCACAGAGTGTTTTAGGACTTAAAGAAGAAAATACCGACGGACTTAGGATGTCTGTGCAGAGATATATATAAAAATCCTTGCGCCAATGAGACACAAGGATGAGTACTATAGAAGTCTGCCAACGCTTCACGGATGGTGCAACATTTGGGATGACAGAACGTAAAGGGAAATGCCGAAGAAGACGGAATACATCTGAACACTACGGGAAATGGCAGAGACGTTGCTCAACGATGATGCTTCAAGACCTAATAGGTGATTACCGTTGACGGACACACAGCGAACACGAGGTTCACACGTAAAGCGATATTCAAATGTTAAAATATGTATAAATGGGGGGGTAAGAGATTTATACTTATATTTGCATTATTAAACAATTAAAATTTAAGTTATGAAAAAAAGTTTATTCCTTATCGCTTGTTTTATTTTGGGGATTGGAGTTAATATGCCAATTAAAATAAATGCAACATCAAAGAACTGTGTTTATCACAATGAATCAAACTCAGAAGTTATAGGACAATATAGTGATAAATTTGTTAGAAATATTACCGCTTATTTCTATAATGGTACTTTGTATAAATCATCTACTAAGTATTCATTGTATGAAAGAAACGATAGAGGAAGAAAAAGTTATTATATTGTTGACGGATGGTAGTAATAACCGT
>JAGKTZ010000055.1 GCA_021153165.1 Prevotellaceae bacterium | reverse complement strand
TTAGACCTTGTGAAAATTTCGCGACGTCTCGTTGAAAAAAGATTAGACTTTTTTTTCAGAAGTCAAGGCTTTGTGAAAATTAGCCCTTACATTATTCGCTTTACAATTTCTACAAGAGAAACATAAAATGTCAAAATTTTTCGCATTTTTCAGCGATGGGGAATTATATCAACTGCATAAAAAAATGAGGCCGACCATGGATGGTCTCCTCATACCATTTTTAATTTTCACAAATTGCCATTTTGAAGCAGAATTCAGGCGTTTTCGCTTTGTACACGATTTGATTTACAAGGATTTGTTTCTGCGAGCAAAATGCCTGAATGCAGAAATCGGATGATACCAGAGCATGCGAGGGCCTGAATAGCGCATGACGCGACGAATCTGTTCGCGTCTATCAGGCTTATAACAATGTATCGGGCATTGCTTGCAGTTGCCTTTTGCTTCGCCAAAGGGGCATCTGTCCAGGCGATGGATGGCATATATATAAAGAGAGAAGCATTCGTCGCAAATGCTCCCCCTGTCTGGCTTATGATGGTGGCGACAATAGATCTGTATCATTTGCCGGACCACTATCTTTTCTCTGACTATATTTGACCTTGTATTTCTTCTATCCAACTGCTTAATGACTTTTTGAGATCAATTTCAAAAATTCCTCTCTCGTCTTTGCCTGATTGAAGGCGCCACAAAAATCGCTCGTCGTGGTGATGGCATTTTCCTTCTCTACGCCGCGCATCTGCATACACATGTGCTTCGCTTCCAGCACGACCATGACGCCAAGTGGATTTAATGCTTCCTGTATGCAATGCTTGATCTGCATCGTCATACGTTCCTGCACTTGCAAACGGTGAGAAAAAATATCGACGACACGCGCAATCTTCGAAAGGCCCGTGATGTATCCATTGGGAATATAGGCTACGTGTGCTTTGCCGTAGAATGGCAGCATGTGATGTTCGCACAAGGAATAAAAGTTGATATCCTTGACGATGACCATCTGATTGTATTCTTCGGAGAACTTGGCCGAATTCAACACTTCGACGGGATCCATCTCGTAACCACGAGTAAGGAATTGCATTGCCTTGGCTACACGCTCTGGTGTCTTGACAAGACCTTCGCGTGCAGTATCTTCGCCCAATAGTTTTAGAATTTCTTTGTAATGATATTGGAGTTGTAGCTGATTGTCCTTGCTATCCATAATTTAGATATTTGTTACTTTGCATGGAAGACGCCACTTCGAACGACCATTACCTGACCGTTGGAAAGCCTTGAATTTCTGATTTTGCCTGCCACAATATCCGCATCTGAACGATTGGAGAAATCGCCTACATGGCAAACCCATCGGGGCTGCACGAATTTGACATATACGGGGATACCAGGTATAGCCTTGCGACATTTCGCCGCTGCCATTTGCGCATTCTTCTTGCCATCAGCGCCCGTGCCTGAATAAACCTGAATGCGATAACCCGTTACCTTTTTAGTTTTGTTTATCTCTAAAGTTTTATTCGAATTTAACTTATTAGCACCTGCATTTTTATTAGCGCCATATTTGGACAACGCATTATTGGCTCTGGCAATCAAGATGGAATCTGATTCGGCAAAGTTTATACTCTCTCCATAAGCAGTTTGTCCATAATTGACCGCATTGGTCAAACTATCATCCTGAATGATAGTAACGACTCCGCCATTCTTTGAAGTTTCTTGCACTTTTTCAGTAAAAACTTGCTGTGCGAAGGCCATTGTGCCCGAAAGCAAAAACACTATAAGTAGGCTAAAAAATCTCACGATTAAATAGATTTGCTGATTAGAAAGGATACAAATATTTGTAGAGAAAGTATCCCTACAAGTAGGTGCCGAGGCAAAATCTGCGTTGTAACAGACCCCTGCCCACCGACACGCACTTGTAGGATACCCAACAATTATATTAATTATTTCCAAGCGTCGATGATGCCCTTGAAATCTTCTGCCTTGAGCGCAGCGCCACCGATGAGACCACCGTCTACGTCTGGCTTAGCAAAAATTTCCTTAGCGTTGCTTGGTTTGCAGCTACCGCCGTAAAGGATAGATACGTTTTCAGCAGCTTCAGCGCCAAACTTTTCAGCGATTACGCCACGGATGAATGCGTGCATTTCTTGAGCTTGTTCGGCAGTAGCAGTCTTACCTGTACCGATAGCCCAAACGGGTTCATAAGCGAGAATAACGTTAGCGAATTGTTCTGCAGTGAGGTCGAACAAAGAACCTTCCAACTGAGCCTTTACAACTTCGTTTTGTGTGCCATTTTCGCGTTCTTCGAGCACTTCACCGATACAGAAAATCACCTTCAAGCCATTAGCAAGAGCGAGGTTAGTCTTTTCCTTCAAAATTTCAGCAGTTTCGCCATAATAAGCACGACGTTCGCTGTGGCCCAAGATTACATATTGTGCACCTGTGCTCTTTACCATTTCAGCAGAGACTTCACCAGTGTAAGCACCGCTTACTTTGTCTGCACAGTTTTCAGCACCGAGGCCAATCACGTTAGCATCCAGTTCGCCTGCAACAGAAGCCAAGTGGATGAATGGCGTACAAATTACTACGTCGCAAGCAGGCTTATCTGCAACCAAGAGACCATTAAGTTCTTTAGCCAAAGCCACACCTTCTTGCAGGTTGAGGTTCATTTTCCAGTTACCTGCTACAATTTTCTTTCTCATGTCTTTTTGTTTTTTTAAACGTTTTTGTTGAATATATCTTTTATAATATTTACTTCCAACCCAAATTCTATCCAAAAATATCACGCTCAATAATGGCGCAAAGAATAACAGCAACAAGTGCCACAGCGCATTTCTCGGTTCTGGCGTTTTAAATATTGACGCATCCAATACATTATCCTCTGATATCTCGGGCAGATCATTATTGCTCCATTTCTTTATCAAAACGCCATCCTCCAGAAGCAAAAGGCTCGGATTTGAACGCGCCATTGCTTTGAGGGCTACCTCGTCTGACTTTAATATAGGATACGTGGCACCGGTCTGGTCTACCCATCTTTCGATATCTTCATCCGAAGCGCCATCACCAACGACACAAAGGAAACGGAACTTTTTGTCTTGTGCCATATCAGACAAATCATTGAAACGATCTGCATTCCCAGTATCTGATGTAGAAACGTCGGGCAATACTAACAAATAAGTTATACCATCAGAAATAATTGCCCCAGTTTGATCTTCGTCACTATTTTCATTGTAGAAATATAGCGTACTCAACACTTCGGGCACATTTTCTGAGACCTCGCCATTATAAGCTGCTCTCCAATTTGTACCTTCTTTATAGTCTGTAAAATCTATCACTGGATGATAATGCAGAGAATAAAGACCAAGACACAATATATAGAAGAGCGCATACATTGAGGTGATCCACTGATTGCGCTCGCAAATGAGACGGCGCATACGTCGGCGCTGAAATATCGTAAATGCGCATAATGAAAGCAATACGATATTCTTTGCCAAGGTTTCTGCGTTTGAAAGTTTGACCGCTTCGCCGAAACAGCCACAATCGGAAACGGGATTTTCCACATAGACGTAGACTGTGAGCGAAGTCATCAACACCATGATGAAAGTCGTAACTGCTGTGGTGAAACGAAGTCTTGCCCCAAGTAACCAGTATACTCCCAAAACAAACTCCAGCGTTGCCAATGCCACAACAGCCGTTCTGAGCAGAACAGAATCTGCTGCAAACATCATATCCCAATAGGCGAAATAAGCATTCAGCTTGTAGAACATCCCCATGGGATCTATCGCCTTCACAAAACCTGAAAAGATAAATGTAAAGGCAATTATGATGCGTGCCAGATTGGCACACATATATAGTGCGATATTTTTAATTTTCGCCTTCAATGGTCAATTTAATTAAGCCAAACACAGCATAATTAATCATATCCATATAGTTTGCAGCCACACCTTCCGACACCATTGTTGCGCCATCAAGGTCCTCGATCTGCTTCGTACGGAATACTTTCATCAATATCAAATCTGTGTACGAACTTACCCTCATCAATCGCCATGCCTCGTCGTAATCATGATTTTTCTTCATCATTAGTTCGAGCGCTTCGGCTGCATATTTATCGTAGAGTTCGAGCGCTTGTTCAGGGGTCATATCATTTTCACCAAGACTGGGACCCAGTGCTAATTGAATCTGACCAACCAAGCCATAGTTGACGATTGCTACAAATTCGCCTACGATATCTTCGCCCACCTCGGAATGGCCTTTCATTTCAATCGAACGAATTCTGTTCACCTTGATATATAATTGATCCGTCACAGAGGCTGGACGCAAAATTCTCCAAGCTGCACCATAATCATGCAGTTTCTTTGCAAACAAATCGCGACAGTTTTTCAACACCGTCTTAAATTCTTCGTTCGTATTGTAGGGCTTATTCATTTTGGTGTATCTATATTCAAATTCCCACACACATTGCGTACGTGGGTACATATTTATCCAATTTGTTGCAAAATTAACAAAAGCACAGAGATTAGCGAAATTCTATCCTCTTTTTTTTAATTGTTTTGAAAATAGACAAGGAACTTTATGCAAATTATCCACAAAATCATTAAATTTGCCAAAATAGGAATCGTGCAGCATTTCTTGTTTCAAAGCAACACCTCCATCACACCTTTTCAAACAACATAAATCACTTTGTCTCATCAAAAACTACAGATATTATGCAAACATTCCTTTCACTGTGCCAAGCACGCTACTCTGTCAGAAGTTTTCAGGACTCAACGCCTTCACAAGAAGCCATAGATTACATCTGCGAATGCGTCAGGTTGGCTCCATCTGCAGTCAACTTCCAACCCTACAAGATAAGATATGTTTCCGATGCAGAAGATTTGAGAAAGCTGCAAGAATGCTATGCCCGCGAATGGTTTGCATCAGCTCCGGCATGTTTTATAGTCTACCGCAACAAGTCCGAAGAATGGGTAAGAAAATACGACCAAAAGCCTCATGGCGATATAGACGTAGCTATTGCCATCGAGCACTTATGCCTGGCAGCCGCCGAGAAGGGTTTGGGCACCTGCTGGGTATGTAATTACAACCCCACTTTACTTGAAGAAAATTTCCCAGCGCCTGAACACCTCGAGGCTGTTGCACTTATCCCCATTGGGTACCCATCAACAAAAGACATTCCCGAAAAAAAGAGAAAGGATATGGAAAGCATCCTTCTCTAACTCGGTGAGAAGCCAGCTCAGCACATCTATCCAAAACATGGTATAGTCCAATCAAAACATTGCGCTATAAGAAAAAAAATCTTAACTTTGCTGCCACAAAAATAAGCATATAATGACAGATAAACATACGACACCAGAAGTTCCCGAAATGAACGTTGCGGCATTTAGCGACACCTTAGAACTCCGCACCGAGGGACTTTTCAAAAAATATGGTAAGCGCACCGTTGTCAACGACGTTTCTTTCAATGTCAGACAAGGGGAAATTGTCGGTTTGTTAGGACCTAATGGTGCTGGCAAGACGACTTCTTTTTATATGACCACTGGTCTTGTGGTTCCTAATGCCGGACGCATCTATTTAGGCAACGAGGAAATCACAAACTATCCCGTCTACAAACGCGCAAAAGCTGGTATTGGCTATCTTGCCCAAGAAGCATCTGTATTTCGCAAGATGACGGTGGAAGACAACATCGCTTCAGTGCTCGAGATGACTGGCGAAAGCAAAAGTTATCGCGAAGATAAGCTGGAGGAACTCATCAAGAAATTTCGACTTCAGAAGGTACGTAGAAACTATGGCGACCAATTGTCTGGAGGTGAAAGACGCCGCACAGAGATTGCCCGCTGCTTGGCCATCGACCCTAAGTTTATCATGCTCGACGAACCCTTCGCTGGTGTCGACCCTATTGCGGTGGAAGACATCCAGTTTATCGTTTGGGAACTCAAGGATCTCAACATTGGCATTCTGATCACCGACCACAATGTTGAGGAAACCTTGTGTATCACCGACCGCGCCTATCTTCTGTTTGAGGGAAAAATCCTATTCCAGGGCACACCCGAGGAATTGGCCAGCAACCAGGTGGTACGCGACAAATACCTGACCAATAGTTTCGAGTTGCGCAAGAAAGACTTCGCCGCTCTCAAGATAATTCGCGAACAAGAGGAAGCAGCCACCACCAAAGAAAGCATCTAATATCTCTCCCCAATAACATCATTCCTATCATGAATTTCATTAAATGCATATTTACATTATCTACGCTATTTCTGTGCTCAGCGACTGCAATTGCCGACACCATTCGCATTGAGCAAGTCAAGATGCGCGGTCCAGAAATTTTACAAATGCCTTACAGCACAAGCACAAAGAATGCTAAGGGCGAAACCTTCAATGTGCAGGAGTTTCTGAAGTCAAACACCAAATGGATTAAGCAACAGGGCACATCCACGTTGAAGTACGGCGAAACTATTCTGCCTGCTTCATTTGATAGTACAGCTTTGGGCTTGGTCAATTTGCGTTTCACACTTGAGACGGATCGTTTTGCAAAAGTTCAGCTCAAGGTTGAACAACTGAAGAACTACAAACTCTACGTCGACGAGAAAGAGCAAAATGGCAACAACATTCAGCTCACCCCAGGTAGAGTAGAAGTCGCAATACTGGCACTTACCAAGACGGAAAACAAGGATTCATTAAAGATCTCCCTAATTGGAGATTTAGCCTCTGCCGTCAAAGTAAATTCTACGGAGAAGAGACCTTACACCATGGCCGAAATGATTTGTGGAGACCATATCTACCGCACACGCATTTCTCCATCGGGCACCTACATCGTTACCAGTTATTACGACACACAAAGGGATGGCAAGGCCAACTACCGCACTGTGTTGACTGAAGCGAAGAGCGGACGCACTATTCTGCGTCATAATTCGTACGTCAACTACAACTGGTTGCCCACTCGCGATTTACTTTACTACACACGCACCGCCACTGGTGGCATCCAATTGGTCACTTACAATCCCAAGACCAACGAAGAAGGCATTTTGGCAGAGGATTTACCCACCGAAAGTTTCACCCTTTCGCCTACAGAAGACTATATTATATATAGTAAGTCCGAGGAAGGCAAGAAGGAGACTAACAGCCTGAAGTTATTGCAAGACCCCGACGACAGAATGCCAGGGTGGCGAAATCGCTCTGCGCTCTGGATGTACGACTTCAAGTCAGGTATTGCACGACGTCTCACTTATGGCGACGCCTCTGTCTCACTTGCCGACATTTCGCGCGATGGTCGTTCACTGTTGCTCAACTATGGTGAGATGAAACCCGAACGCAGTCCTTTCCAGAACTCAAGCATTGTGCGCATGAGCATTGCTGATGGTCACGTGGATACGCTGATCAACGACACTGCCTACCTGGCTGGTGCCAAGTTCTCACCCGACGCAAAATCTCTGCTCATCACAGCTTCACCTAATGCTTTCGATGGTATTGGACGTGAGGTAAAGGAGGGACAAACACCTAACGCTTTCGATTATCGTCTTTATCTCTATGACATTGCAAAACAGGAGACCACTCCCCTACTCCCCAACTTTGCGCCATCGGTGGATCGCGTCGAATGGTCTGCAACAGATGGTCAAGTCTACTTTATGGCGACTGATGGTTGCGACAAGAGTTTGTTCCGCCTCAACCCCTCGAGTTTGAAATGCGAAAAGTTTGACCTGCCAGTATCTTGTCTGCAGGGTTACTCCATTGCCTTGAATCAAAAGCAACCCACTGCCGTCTTCTTCGGTCAGACGGGCGAGAGAGCACGCGAGATGTTTATGACTACGCTGAATAGCACACAGCCGAAATGCAAGCGCATTGGCGAAACTGACTTTGACGAAATGTACCGCAATGTAGCCATCGGTTCTTGCCATGACTGGAAATTCCTGTCAAGTCGTGGCGACAGCATCAACGGTTTCTACTTCCTGCCACCAAACTTTGATGCCAACCAAAAATACCCGCTCATCGTCTACTATTATGGTGGCTGTACGCCCACGACTAAGGCACTGGAATTCCAATACCCACTACAAGTGCTCGCTGGTCAAGGTTATGTCGTTTACGTATGCGAGCCAAGTGGTGCTATCGGTTATGGACAGGAATTTGCAGCACGCCACGTCAACACCTGGGGCAAGGAATCAGGCGACGACATCATTGAGGGCACCAAGCAATTCCTGAAGGAGCATACCTTTGTCAATCCCAAGAAAGTCGGATGTATGGGCGCTTCATACGGTGGTTTTATGACACAATATCTCCAGACACGCACCGACATCTTTGCTGCCGCTATTTCTCACGCCGGTATATCCAATATCGCTTCCTACTGGGGCGGCGGATACTGGGGTTATACTTATGGCGAAATTGCTCAATATGGTTCATATCCTTGGAACAATCCTGACCTCTATGTCAAGCAATCTCCACTGTTCAATGCAGACAAGATCAACACCCCCATACTCTTGCTGCACGGCACCGTTGATACCAACGTACCGACCAACGAAAGCCAGCAACTCTTCACCGCTCTGCGCATCCTGGGCAAACCTGTCAGCTACATCCAAATCGATGGCGAGAACCACGTCATCACCAACCACAACAAACGTCTGGCCTGGCAAAATGCTATCTTCGCCTGGTTCGCACATTGGTTGAAGGATCAGCCTGAATGGTGGACCGAACTTTATCCAGAAGAAAAGTTCTAACTAAGATTATTAAATCCACTTTCATACAGCCTCTTGTGATTCATTTCACAGGAGGCTATTTTTGAAAATAATGTGAGAGACTTCTGCAAAAGTTCTATCTTTATAGATTCACTCTCTTATAAGTAGTCTTTTCTACCAAAGTCCGTCTATAAGGAATTAATTTAGCATTGATAATGTCGGCAAAACTTCATTGAGTAGAAGTATCTTTCATGATATGAAGGTAAGAAAAAATAATTACTTGAGAATATTATTACAGGACGTTAATATAGCAATAGAAAAACTCAAGACCTTGTTAAAAAAAGTCGCCGAGAAATTTTAAAAAGGTCTAACCTTTTTTGAAAAACATTAGACTTTTTTTCTACAACACCAAAAATCATTTTGCCCCACCCCAAAAACTACACAAACCATATACACCTTAGTGGATGTAGGCACACTCTAATCTTATATATTTACACGTTTATGACTACCACCTACAATTTTAACAATCTGATGCACAGATTTTCTAATAAAAAATTGTATCTTTGCAACCAAATTGCCATTTGAAAACATGCATAGAATTCTCCGTATCTTCCTTCTACTTCTCACATTCAACCTCTCGCTTACCACAATAAGTGCAGAGGACAACGATCATAAGCAAAAAGGTAAACCTATCAAGCCTGCTAAGAATATTGAACCAGACATGATGCCTGTTCAAGCGAGTGCAGAAAAGGTATTCCCTCGTGTTTACGCCCTAAACGACCAAGTCTCGTATATCAATGATCAATACAAAGAGGGGATTGACGTATCTCGCTACCAAGGCAGCATTGATTGGAAGAAAGTGGCAGAAAGTTCACAGATATCATACGTCTACCTGAAAGCGACTGAAGGAGAATCACTATTAGACAAAACTTACCTTCGCAACCTTGAAGAGGCAAAGAAGGCAGGGTTGAGCGTAGGGAGCTACCACTTCTATAGCCCAAACATCAGTTGGGAGAAACAATTCAAAAACCTCACAAGGAACGTCGTCAAGAATAAGCAGGACTTAGTGCCCATGATTGATATTGAAGTACGCGGCAATGTCTCTCATACAAAATTTCTGCAAGACCTAAAGACTTTCGTTGCAAAAGTAGAGGAATTTTATGGCAGAAAACCTTTGCTTTACACTTATCAAAACTTTTACAACCAACACTTGGTTGGCACATTCAAGGGGTACCATTGGATGATGGCTAAATATCAAAAAGAGCGCCCAATATTGAAAGACAATCAAAATTACATTATGTGGCAATACACAGCAAGTGGACGCATACCTGGTATAAGTGGGGAAGTAGACAGAAGTCGAATAATGGGTGACCACACCCTGAAGCAATTGAAGATGTAAATCAAGGTATACAGATACAAAATAAGTGGAAGTTCTTTTTTCAAACGAACTTCCACTTATTATATTTAATACGCCAACCCAACTATTACGCCGAACTATATAATATTATGGTTTCAAGCAGCACTACTGGGTTTCCTTGTTATATCTCTCCATTAAGCGAAAACACTCGTCTGCATCAAAATGACGAATCTTGGCATAAACCTCCGCCATAATGCGGCGCTGTCGATCATTAGCCGGTAAGCGTTCGGCAAAGTTTTTACAACCTTCATGAATGTCTACCGTGTGAAAACGTATACGATTGAGGTCGATCAGTTCCACCTGGGTCCGACCATCCGCGCCTCTGCCCAGCAAGATGTTGCCTCGGCTATAATCCTGATGCACCATACCCGCTTCATGCAGACTTGCCGTGGTTTCAGCAATCGCCGTAAGGTATTCGCGTTCCTCAGTAATATCAAACTTTTCAGCTATAATATCGTTGTAAGTAAACGGCAGTTCTGAGTTAATGCTGATGAAGTAACTCTTTGTAAGAAATAATCCAAACAACCGTTCTGTATAGTAGGCCACCGGTTCGGGAGAACCAATACCCTTCTGTCTCAGCATAACCGCATAGTCATACGCCCGTTTGGCCTTAGTAGGGCGAAACAATCCATAAACGATTTGATTGATGAGGTGTGGGCGATGATAGGCTTTGACTACAAAGGTGTGACCACCAAAGCTGATACGACGCAATTGGTTGCGGCGATTATAGATAATGGTTCCACGGCTAGTTCTGAATATGGCAGGCATCGCTCTGAAAAAATCGCTACAATCAGTATAGGCCACATTAGTGGTGAGATGCTGGTAGCGAATCAAATTATGCAAACGATTGATCAGTCGTGACCAAGAGCGTTGATAATGCAACGGACCGCCGAGAACTTTCTGAAAAAACTCAGGATGGCGCTCGTTGAGGGCATCAATGACATTGTGCTTTAGCTTGCGGTCAGCTATACGCTTGGAGGATGCATGTATGCGATATTTCAGGTAGACCTCAGGACTTGTGACGACTTCTCCTCCATTCTTGAGCAGCGAAATCCAAAATTCCCAATCCTCTCTCGCTTGAACACCCTCAAAGTAACCACCTACCGCTTCCCAGTCACTTCTACGATAAAGCGCAGATGCGGGTATCATATTCTTTCTTGGAAGAAGTTCTTTTGAATAAGGATGAAGATGCCATTCACCATCACGTTCTCCACAAAAGACAGCCTTGGGAATACAACATTTTACCTCTGCATCGCTTTCCATCACATCAACTGCCCATTTGATAAAACCTGGCAGCAATATATCGTCGGCATCAATAGGAAGAATATACTTGCCACGAGCCACGGATATGCCAAAGTTGCGTGCACGACACACGCCTGAGTTTTGCTGATGCAAGACTTGTATTTCTGAATATTTAGTAGCCAATTCCTGAGCAATAGCAGGAGTCTCGTCTGTCGATCCATCGTTGACAACAATAATCTCACGATATGGATAGGCATCTAGTACGATAGACTCAATGGTATCCCTTAAATAAGCTGCAGCATTATAGGCTGGCACCACAATCGATACCAGGGCGCCACCACTTTCCACAGCATTATGGAACGAAGCATAGACTTCGTCTTGTGAGGCATCATACGAGGTCGTCTGTCTCTGTACTACCATACATTAATATTGACCACTTATTTCAAGATTATTCTATAAAAAATAGCGTTAGAAGTTTACCACAAGCAGCTACTTCTTGATACCGCGCTCGTTGAGCGCTTTTTGGTACTTACGCGCATTCGCTTCATGCTCAGCACCAGTTGATGCAAAATTATGTGTACCCGAAAAATCCTCCTTTGCACACATATATAGATAGTCGTGATTTTCCGCATTGAGTACAGCCTCTATACAATCAAGCGAAGGAATACATATTGGACCAGGAGGCAACCCTTCATACTTATAAGTATTGTACGGATTGTCGACTTGTAGGTGGCGATTAAGAATGCGACGTAGGCCAAAATCTTTCAAGGCAAACTTTACTGTGGGACAGGCTTGTAATTTCATACCTTTCTTTAAGCGATTCAAATATAGACCAGCCACGGTGGGATTTTCCTCTGCCTTCATCGTCTCTTTGTATACTATCGATGCCACAGTCATTACTTCGTATGGTGTCAGCCCTTTAGCCTTGGCTTTGGCGAGACGTTCATCATTCCAATAACGTTGAAACTCTTCGTGCATACGTTCCAACAATTTCTCGGGAGTGATATTCCAATAGATTTCGTAGGTATTGGGGATGAATAGACAAACCATAGTCTCTGGTTTGACCCCATACTTGGAGCACATTGCAGTATCAGTGAAGGTTTGAATTAATTCAGCAGAATCTGCCATAAGTCTTTTTGAAAGCTTTGCAGCAAGGTGTTCGAGTGTCCAAACTTCTGTAATAGGTAACATCACAGGGGTCTGGATACCATTACGCAGATTTCTTACCACAGTCCAAACTGCCGTCCCCTTGCCTATTTCATATCGGCCAACCTTAACTGCATCACCATAATCTGCCCACTTGGCCACTTTCTTAAACTTGTTAATTTTAGCATTGGCACTTGTCGCACTCAACTTATGGTACACAGAGTCTATATTATCATCCCTATCTACATACAATACCACAGACCCTTCATCACCACACAAAGTTGTGCCGCACGTATTATACAACCAGCCAGCACCTGCCAACAAAACGAACAGAGTAAATCCTAAAAAAATCAATATAGCTTTCTTTTTTTTCATAATCACAAGGGTATTTTGCGCAAAAATACAAAATATGTGCTTTTTATTGAATATTTTTCTGTATAATTTTCGTCATATTGCACAAAATTAGTACTTTTGTGCCGAAGTCTAGAAATAAAGCATTAATAC
>JAGKTZ010000054.1 GCA_021153165.1 Prevotellaceae bacterium | reverse complement strand
GGCTATGGAAATGATTTTTGCGATTGTTGTTGGTGTGGCAGTTGGGATTGTGATTGGTGTCATTGGGGCTAAATTGAGAAACCAAAGCAGTCTGTCGTTGGTGGAAAAACTCCAATTTCAGTTGGAGAATGAAAAAAATAATGCTAAGCATAATGCAGCACTTTATCAGCAACAAATCAATGACGCAAAGGCTGAGGGTAAGGCGCAAGTTGAAGGCATTAAGCGCGATTATGAGAAGCGGATCCTTCAAGTTAAAGCGGATGCAGATGCCCAGTCTAAAGAGATGCTGGCGGTTCAGGAACGTAGTCATGCTCAGGCAATGAAAGATCAACAAGCACGCTTTGAAGAGGTGATGGCTAAGGTGACAGAACAAGTTAAAACAGCGACTGATGAGATGCTGAAGCAACGCCAAAAAGAGTTTACAGAGTCCAGCAATACGAACCTTGGGCAAATTGTCGCTCCTCTGCGTGAAACGATTGACAAAATGAAGCAGACGATGAGCGAAAGCACGCTGAAGCAGACAGAATTGAGCACTGCGATGAAAGTTAATTTGGAAAATATGATTAAGCATAGTGTCGAAGCCAAGCAAAGTGCTGACGAGTTGGCACGTGTGTTCAAGCATAAGAGCAAGGTGCAAGGCAACTGGGGCGAACGTGTATTGGAAGAACTATTAGATTCGCAAGGGTTGCAATGTGGTATACATTATGAACGCGAAAGTGTGATTCGTGATAAAGATGGCAACGTTGTGAAAACCGATACAGGTGGCAATTTGCGCCCAGACGTCATCCTGCATCTTGACACTAATCGTGAAGTCGTTATCGATTCTAAAGTATCGCTCACTGCGTTTATGGATTATATCAATGCAGAGACCGAGGAGCAACGCCAAACGTATTTGAAACAGCATATCGACAGCATTCAAAAGCACGTCAAGGAACTTTCCAAAAAGGACTATTCCTCATACATTCAAAAGCCTAAGTTGAAGATGGAATACGTCATAATGTTCGTACCTCATACTGGTGCGTTGTGGACGGCATTGAATGCTCAACCAGACTTATGGCGCAAAGCAATGGAGCAAAATGTCTTTATCGCTGACGAACAAACGCTATTTGCTGCACTTAAGATGATCAACCTTACATGGAGCCAAATCAAGCAAGCGGAAAATCATGAGCGTGTATATGATTTGGCAAATGAAATGTTGACTCGTGTGGGATTGTTCCTGAAGAGTTTTAATGAAATGGGAAAGAATCTGGAAAAGGCAAATATATCCTATACAGAGGCTAAAAAGAAACTTATGCCACAAGGTCAAAGCATCGTGAATACTTGTGACAAACTGGAAAAACTCGGTGCAAAACAACATCCCAAGCATCCCATTACACGTTTTGATGAAATAGAAGGACTTGAGGCATAGAGTTGAATGATTGTAGCTCTATTTGCATCAGGAAAGAGGGGGTGTGTATTAGATCTGCTCTCTGTTTAAATAATAGCAATATGAAGAAATAGCAAGGGCTTTAAGACTTGGGGAGGTTGTCGGTAATGCGATGACCTCCCTTGCTTTTAGTCATTGGCTTTTACATACCCTCTCCGCTACGCTCATCCCCCTAAGGGGAACAATACTTTCCTTTTTTTCATATTCCTCCCCTAACTTAACGTGAGTTCGGTATATGATCTACACTATTTAATCTACGACGGCGAATCTCACAAAGGATGATGGTGAAAAAAAGTCTAACCTTTTTAAAATTTTGCGACGTCTCGTTGAAATTATCTAAGACTTTTTTACAACAAGACGTCGCACTTTTTTAGTTACAACCCAATACACATTTACACACTTCGCATAGTATACAGAAAAATTGCACTAAATCTGCACAGCTCGCAGGTGTGTTGATTCGGATATAATCACCTGTTTTTTTTAAAACCATAAAGTCACAAATAAATTTTCACCCTATGCATTTTTATAACCTTTTTATACCCACCTCACGTTAACTTAGGGAAAGTGGCCGAAAATCAGAGGGGGTATATACCGATTCCCGCTTTGATGGCATTTCTCACCATACCTCTTGCTCAATCAAAAATAAAATTCTAAATTTGCGGTGCGATCATAAGATTGCAGACATATTTAGATGAAAGTGTATTAGCTTTTCTCCCTTTCGGAAATCTGGAAAATTTCTATATCACAAGGGAAGCAATAACACTCGTCACTCCGTATTGACTCTTCGATAGGGGTGGTTGCCCCATTCTTGTAGTAAGATACGAGTGTGGGGTATTGTTTATTTGTGATAAGGCATTCCAGAGCCTCCGAAAGATAAACTAATCGACCTCACACTTTTCTTTTTATATTAACTGCACATTCGGGGTTGGTGGGCCAAAAAGACATATTTATTATGAAACTCTTTAAAAGAATTTTGGCAGTTTTATGTTGGGTTCTAATTGCTAGTTGCGTTATAAACCTGTTTGTCAGCCCTGTTTACGGACAGTTCCCAATGTCATTAGCCTTCATTGTTCTACTATTTAGATGGGGTAAAGATTTATGGGTTATAGATCCAGAAACAACTCATATTAAAGGATGGGTAAAATCCCTAATCTTTATTGGTGTTCACATCGGCTTAGTTGTGGTATGCGGACTTATTGCTGGAATTATCAGTTTGATTCTTGCTAATGGAGATATAGTCGTACAAAATTGGATATTTTTTATAACAATATTCTTTGTAGGATTATGGTTAACACCTAAAAATTTTCTACCAAAGAATAAAGAAAATAAAGATACTGAGACTGTAGTTGAAGATGGTAACAATTTTAACAAGTAATTAGGCTATCATGGATCAGTTAATTTGCACAGAATACTTAATCGCATTGTCCGTATCTTGGATTGTTGGAGGTTGGATATATCAAGTAAAGGCTGCAAGCAATGCAGCATATGATTCTGTTCATCTGTACACCACACCCTTATATGCGATTTTTACTTCTATACCTTTTTTAGCTATTATAGTTTCTTTGGTTATAAATATATTTCAAGCAGGATTTCTGTCAACTCTTTGCTATATTGGAATACTTTCAGCTGTTCAAGTTATTAATATCAATATATTATTTCGTATTTACTTGGTGATATTTGGATATTCAGGTATTGGTGCTGTTGTTCCAATGTTAGGAATAATCCCATCGCTGATATGGTTATTTGGCGTTCAGTTTGCATAAGAGAAAATGAAGTCAAATTGTTCAAATAACACATTTATTTTATATGAGTAAAGGACAGCATATTATTGGTAGTATCTTTGGGGGATTGTAGTTATAGGATACCTTTTGTGCTCATTGTTTAGTCTTTCATTTGATATGGATGAATGGAACGGATTTTCAAATATTGTCAAATGGATTATAGAATGCATAGATATATTCCTTATAGCAGACATTATAAGAATTCCTTTTGATAAAACTACTCACCACTAAAGTTATACCTTAGAATACAATACACCAAAGCAAAAAGATTCGAGGATCCTGTTTAGGACCTCGAATCTTTTTTAGTATATGTATATAGCGAGATTACATCATACCGCCCATGCCTGGAGCACCCATTGGCATTTCAGGTTTTTCTTCTTTCTTGTCACAGATCACGCATTCTGTGGTCAGGAACATACCTGCTACAGATGCAGCATTTTCGAGAGCTACGCGTGTTACTTTTGCTGGGTCTACGACACCTGCTGCGCGGAGGTCGCAGAATGTTTCGTTCTTAGCATTGTAACCGTAGAAGCCTTCGCCTTCGCGTACCTTGTTCACGATTACTGCGCCTTCGACACCTGCGTTCTTGCAAATTTGACGCAGAGGTTCTTCGATTGCACGGCGAATGATGGCAATACCAGTATTTTCGTCTGCATTGTCACCTTGCAAGTTTTCCAAAGCGGCTTGTGCACGGATATAAGCGACACCACCACCGGTCACGATACCTTCTTCGATTGCTGCACGGGTAGCACAGAGCGCATCGTCGCAACGGTCTTTCTTTTCCTTTTGTTCAGTTTCGCTGGCAGCACCTACTTCGAGCACGCATACACCGCCTGAAAGTTTAGCCAAGCGTTCTTGCAATTTTTCCTTGTCATAGCTGCTGGTAGTATTTGCCATTTCGTTCTTGATTTGGCCAATACGTTCTTGGATGTTTTCCTTTGCGCCAGCACCATTTACGATAGTTGTATTGTCCTTAGACACGGTCACCTTTTCTGCTGTACCAAGCATTTCGAGCGTAGCTTGTTCCAGTTTCAGACCCTTTTCTTCGCTGATTACCAAACCACCTGTCAATACGGCGATATCTTCGAGCATTGCCTTGCGACGGTCGCCGAAGCCAGGAGCTTTCACAGCGCAAATCTTCAGTTGTGTGCGCAGACGGTTCACTACGAGTGTGGTCAAAGCTTCATTATCTACATCTTCAGCAATAACGAGCAATGGACGACCAGTTTGCACTGCTGGTTCGAGGATAGGGAGGAAATCCTTCAAGTTTGAGATCTTCTTGTCGTAGATCAAGATCATAGGATTTTCCATTACGCATTGCATCTTTTCGCCGTCTGTCATGAAGTAGGGCGAGAGGTAGCCGCGGTCAAACTGCATACCTTCTACTGTCTTGAGTACAGTGTCGCGCCCCTTAGCGTCTTCGATAGTGATCACACCGTTCACTGTTACTGCGCGCATACCGTCAGCGATCAACTTACCGATTTCTGGATCATTGTTTGCAGAGATTGTAGCTACTTGTTCAATCTTGTCATAGCTTTCTTCTACTTGTTCAGCTTGTGCCTTAATATCTGCCACGACAGCAGCTACCGCCTTGTCGATACCACGCTTCACATCGAGAGGATTTGCACCAGCAGCCACGTTCTTCATACCTTCTGTCAGGATAGCTTGAGTCAATACAGTAGCAGTAGTAGTACCATCACCAGCGTCATCACCAGTCTTGGCAGCAACACTCTTTACCAATTGTGCACCTGCATTTTGGAAAGCGTCTTCGAGCTCAATCTCTTTAGCTACACTCACACCATCTTTTGTGATGCGTGGTGCACCAAATTTCTTGTCGATTACTACGTTGCGGCCTTTAGGACCGAGAGTTACCTTTACTGCATTAGCCAATGCGTCAGCACCGGCGCGAAGTTGTTCGCGAGCGTCAACATCGTATTTGATATCTTTTGCCATAATTATCTATATTAATATATGTGTGTATACTGTTTATTGAAATCAATCTAAAATAGAGCGGAAGTATTAGCCTAATACCGCCAACACGTCGCTTTGGCGCATGATAAGGTATTTTTCACCTTCCAGTTCTACTTCTGTACCAGCATATTTGCCGTAGAGTACTGTGTCGCCAGCTTTCAGCACCATTTCTTCGTCCTTAGTGCCGTTGCCTACAGCGAGCACTGTGCCTTGCAATGGTTTTTCTTTTGCTGTGTCGGGGATAATGATACCACCGATAGTCTTTTCTTCTGCAGGTGCAGCTTTCACGAGCACTCTGTCTGCTAATGGTTTAATGTTCATAACGAGTGAATGTTTTTATTTGTTTGTACTATATTCTATATCTTCTCTATTTTCACAAGAATTGGTTTACGTCAGTAAAATATGCGAAAAGTGTGCCAAAGACACATAGCATTTAGGATTATTGATTTATTGTCAGTTCTTGCTGACATAATGACAGAGGCACTTGATTAGAAGACAACCCTTCAATCATACATATATAAAAATAAGGGATAACTACTGTCACTTTAAAACAAGAGTCATCCCCTAAAATAATATTTACCCAGTACTACATTTTCATCTGCATACCTATCAAGAGTCCATCATAGTTATCAAGCAATTTTGTCAAAGAAGAAACCGCGCTACTCTTACTAAGCAAAGGCACCTTCTTCATCATACCCAAGAGTTTGTCTGCTTCATAGAGAATACTTATAGAATTAGCATTTCTTACAACATGTGCAGTCACAGTACCCAAGCCGTTTAAATATGTCATTGTAATCGTCTTGCCATCCTTGCTGATTTCATATTCTCCAGACAGATTGTATGCGCCCAATGTCGCAGTATAAGTACCATCACTTGCAAAGGCGTAAGAGCAAGAGCCTGGCTTAATACCAACTTTTGCCAAATATCCATCAATTTGAGTTTCAATCTTACCTGCAGCAATCTCTCCACCAGCCTGCATCAACAGATTTTCACTTTCAAAAACACAATCGCTGCCACTATAGTACCAAGTTCCCACAAGGTCTGCTTGCTTTACCGTAGAGGTTGAACCAAGGAGCGCTCCTAAAACACTTTTCAAAGCCTCGCCATTCATATTCGTTGTACCATTATCGGTTTGACCTTGTGCCAATCCACCTAAAATAGTACCCAGCATTGAACCAGAACCATTAGTAGTACCGGGCTGAACACAACTTGAAAATGTCATTGATGCGAGCAGGGCAACAGAAATAAAAAACTTTTTCATAATGATTTTATTTATAATTTTAAATTGCACAATCATATTCCATAATATATACACACTCTTGCCTATATTTAGAATATTTTGCAAATATGCTTATTTTTTTTGGAAAAATCAAGAAAAATAGACAGAAGCTCACTTTTTCTCTATTAGCAACATCAATCATCAAACCAACTTGTTTATTTTCAAACAACATATTCCGCCAACAACAATGTTAACGATTCAAAAAATGAAGAATGCACTTTTGGTTATACATAAAAAAAAACTATTTTTGCATAGTTTTTAATACGATAACAAATAAATTCTCATACATGAATTCAAAAAGTCCGTTGTGCAAACTTGTCTTAATTTTGATAAGTTTGACATTCTCTATGAATTGTTTTTCGCAAAGAGTCGGCATCAAGACCAACACCTTATATTGGGCCACAGCATCGCCCAACCTTGGGGTTGAGTTTCGCCTTTCTCGCCATTTCACCTTAAATATTGAGGGAATGGGCAATTTGCTTGAAGGCAAGAAGTTCAGGACACACACTGCCACCGTCATGCCAGAGGGCAGATATTGGTTTAGTGCCCGTCCTCAAGCTGGACATTTTGTCGGCGTCATGGGGACTGGTTCTCTGTTCCAATGGAAATTAAACAACACCTTTCACAAGGGTGACGTCGTAGGCTTAGGTTTGACCTATGGTTATAGCTTTGTACTCAGCAAGCGCTGGAGTTTAGAAGCTACCTTAGGAGCAGGCTGGGCGCACTTCAGAGAAATAAAATACAAGGCAGGAGAAAAAGCCCCTAATCAGATCAACAACAGTAAGGATTTGTTTGCACCGCTCAAAGCTGGACTTACTTTTGTCTATTTGATTAAGTAACCAACCTGCATCTTTAGCCATTTGAACAATATCTATACTCACAATATTCAAGCCATATAAAATCGATGAGCCACACAATATTTAATATATACAAGCAATCCACATACAGCCGACGGATTGTCCAATTGAGATACTTCTCTATTCTGCTACTTTTTTTACTAAGCATCCAGGTATCATTTGCGCAGATCATTCGTATTAGCGGCAAGGTCACAGCTCAAGGTGAAGGTCAGCCATTAATAGGGGTCAACATCACTGATAGCAAGACTGGCAGGCTATTGGCTACGACTGATGTTGACGGGCGCTATGCTATCAATGCACACTCGAATGCTACATTGAAATATTCAATGATCGGGGCAGAGACTGTTTCTGTCAAAGTCAATGGACGTAAGGTTATTGATGTCGAACTCGCTGCCAAGGACGTTTTCTTGGAAGAAGCGACTGTTGTTGCCAAGCGCATTACCGACAAAGTCACCCCAGAGCCAACAGAAATTGAAGTCAAAGGCAATTACTTCTACGTCAGAACTCGTGTACGTGTACCCAAAGAGATGTTCAGCCACAATACACGATTGGTACTCCAACCCCTATTGAATGATGTCACGAAGAAGGAGTTGAAAGCCATGCGCCCCTTGGTATATGATGCGATAGAATACAATCGCACACAGGACCGCATGTACGATTTTGACATGGAAAGCCAAGATCCATTGGCCAAGTATGTCACCATCAAGACAGATAGTATGCGCGAGGCTGGCAGAGAGAACGATATTATTGGGTATATCGACTCGATCTATGTGGAAGATGTCAATCACGAATACTCATGCGATGTCTATATGTCCATTGAGAATTATCGCAAGATACTCTATCGCGACACCACTATCATCGCTCGAGGCACAGTGAATCCCCTCCGCTTCTTGGAATATGATTTTGCTGGCAAGGAAATCACAGATGAGACTTTGTTCCCCCAAGAGGAACTGCAAATGCGGGACACCAAGGGTGAAATGAAACTAAAATTTGAGAGAGCAAAGAGTGACCTCAATATGAACGATCCTCAAAACGTCGAGGAAATCGAAAAGCTTCATGGCGAACTGGCAGCAATTGAGCGAGACAAGAACTCCGATCTACAGAGTCTAAAGATTGTAGGTTCTGCCTCGCCAGAAGGTAAATACACGACCAATCAAAAGTTAGCCAAAGCACGTCTCAATTCTGCGCTTCAGGTCGTATTGTCGACATTAAGCGAAGAGCAAAAATCAAAAGCCGACTTCACCACAGAGTCTAATGTCATTCCCTGGGAAGACGTCGTCAATTTACTACAAAAAGATGGGTTCAACGAGGAGGCTGCTGCCGTTCAGAATATCATTGATCGCTATAAAACAATTGACCAACAAGGTGCTCAAATCAAAAAATTGAAGTTCTACAAGGACATTCTGCTCGATACTTATTTGCCAGAACTACGTAAAGTGGAATACCAATTAAGCTATTCTATTATGCGCAAGTTGACCTTGGACGAAATTCGTGAACTTCATCACACAGACTACAAGCAATTGTCCAAATATGAATTTTTCCGACTCTATCGTGGCGAGACAGACACGGTCAAACGAGAACAATATTGTCGCGAAGCCTTGGAGGTCTACCCCAGCCTAATGATAGCAGCCAACGACTTGCAGTCATTACTCATTGCAAGGGGGACTCCTGAGACAGATCTACTCACCAAGTTTGCGGGTCCCAAGGCACCAGTCACAGTCAACTCCAATCACATCATCGCATTGATTGAAGCAGGCAAATACAACGATGCTGTCGAAATTGCACAATACTTGCCAGACACAGAGGATACGAAGTTTATCAAAGCCGTAAGCCAAGCTCTCAGCGGAAAGTACGACGAAGCCTACCCTGTCATTGCAGAAACGGGGTTGCAAAACGAGGTTTTGATGCTGTTGATGATGAAACGCAACAACGAGGCTTGGGAAAAATCACGAGGTCTAAATCCTGACGAAGCGATGACCTACTATATCCAGGCCATGTGCTTGAATCGTTTGGACAAGCCCAACGAGGCTTACGAACAACTGAAAAAGGCTTTTGAGAAAGACCCCAAACTGATCGAGATTGCAAGGCTTGATGGCGACGTCAATGATCTCCTTCCCGAGAACGAATAATTTCATAAACGACAAACTACACACGTCATAAGATGTACACTATTATATCACGCTTACACCACATACGCAAGCATTTCCTCCTGGGATGCTTATGTGCATTGCCTTTGTCTATGATCGGACAGGTTGAAGAAAGTGCACTCAATCACCTCCTGCAACGCCGACAAGTGGCCAAGCATTATGAAGACAAGATTTTTGGCGACCACGTGTTCATCGAAGCTGGAATGGGGGCCAACACCACTTTCACTGGATACAGGTGTTTTCCCTACATGGAGACGCCCGGCATGCAAGCCACTGGCGCCATCGGCGACTGGGTAACTCCATTGCATGGCTGGCGAGTCGGCATAAATGGCGGCACACGAGTATTAGGCAAGAAAAAGACCAAAACCCTTGGATTTAGCGCAGACTATCTGCTGAATCTGACTGCGCTCAGTCGTCCTCAATACAAGTCTGTCAGCAACTGGGAGTTCATTGCCACTGCTGGTATTGGCTGGTCATGGGCACACTATGATCGCGACACACGGACTGCCCTTCACACCCGAGTTGGCTTGCGGGCTCAACGCAATATCAACGATTTCACTTACCTCTATCTGGAACCTCAAATCGGTCTCGTATCAAACGACCTGTACAACGTTTCCTCATGGCGTGGTTATCGCATGGCGGGCCGTGTCAATGCTGGTTTGGGATACAGACTCGTACCCGAGACACGCAACAAGCAGACATTCGAGGGCAATGCCGGTTTTATGGACAACACCTTTGCACAAATTTCGGGTGGACCATCCTTCGTATTCAATTCTGCACCCGAAAGCTGGGGCAATACATTAGGTGGTAGACTTGATGGGCATATCGGAAAATGGTGGGACCCCTACTCTGCCACACGTATCGGTTTGGGAGTGGGACTGAATCGCCGCGGAAACAAGGCAAAGAATAAGAGCCTGAGTGTATCACTTGGTTACATGCTCAATATGCATAATGTCTTTGGCGGCTACGACCCCAATCGCAAATACTGGGTCAATGGTTTGATCGATTTCTCTGCCAATATTTCAGCATCAAACTATGGCAAAAAATTTTCCCCTGGCATCGGCGCAGGCCTGCAAGGCAATTTCAAGGTAGGCGCCAACACCACGTTGTATCTCGAACCTCGCATGGATTTGATGCAAGGCGATTTCCTTATGGACCACACTACAGTGCGCAAGTTGGACTTGATGCCATCGCTCTCTGCTGGTATCAACTTCATGAGGCATGGCGATATGAAGTCCGTACGTGAGAAGAATCAAGGATTCGAATCACCCAAAGCACACAATCACCTTTTTGTTGAAGCTGGTCTGGGTGCTGCTATGCCATGTACCGGTAGTGCTGTCAAAAATATGGACGACTACATTCGCCCTATGATACACCTGGGCATCGGCAAATGGTTCCATCCGACATCTGGGGTAAGACTTTGGAGCGAGGCTACTCAATATATTAGCACAGAGACTAAGCGTTACAAAGCCATCTCGGTGGGTGCTGACTATTTGTGGAATATCACAAACACAATGATCGGTTATGAGCCTGGCCACCGCTTCGAAATGATTGCTTCAGCTGGTATCAATGGTGCAGCACGTCAACATCAGCGTGGAGGATACTTTGGCGGCCAGGTAGGCCTCCGTGCACAATGGAATGCCAACAAGATGTGGGGCTTCTATGTCGAACCTCAAATCAGACTCTATGATAATGATTTCTTACCAGGCAGTCGTTTCACCAAATTTGACGTAGATATGGTGGGCCACCTCAGTGCTGGTGTGCAAGCCAATCTACGTGATTATGATACGAAAGTCGCTCGCGAGCGTTTCCAGGCTGACCAGAAGCGCAATTTCATTTCAGCTGGTTTAGGTTTCGAAACGAATGGTTGCGGTCTGCGCACGGCCAGTCAATATGGTCCTGTGGGTCGTTTCAGTTTCGGCAAATGGTATAGCCCGATTTCAGCATGGCGTGTCAACTTAGGCGGATTTGAGAAGGAGAACAATAAGCGTCGCTACATGCGCATCATGGCTGGCGCGGACTATATGTTGGATTTGTCCACTTTGGGTATGGGTTATAATCCCGACCGCCCTGTCACCTTGCGCGGTATCGCTGGGGTAGATTTTGGTACGGACTTGGTCGTTCGCGGCAAGGGTTACTTCCTGACAGAACTTCATGGTGGAGCGCAATTGGCAGTCAAGACTGGCAAAAATTGCGAAGTCTACCTGGAGCCACAGATTGGCTACGAACTGTCCAGCAAAAAATATGGAGCGCGCATGAAGCGCCTGAATGCTCGTACATACGCTGGCCTCAACTGGAAGCTTAATAGTGTAGAAGGCAAGCACCGCAAAGAGGCTGCGCCCGAACGCAATCAGTTCGTCAGCCTCAATGTTGGTACGGGCTTTCATACAGGTACGCTCAATGCCAGCATGCCTTTTGGCCGCAAGCTGAATATAGATGCATCAGTGGCTTATGGTCGTTGGTATAATGCCGTATCAGGTTGGAGCGCGGGTATAACTAATACCACCATACTCACTCCTCGTCGCGACAACGCTAATATCACGTCACTGCACGGCGACTATTTGTTCAACATCCTCACTATCGCTGGCGGCAAGGCGCAATTGAATTCTCGCGCCATGCTCAATGGTTACGTCGGTGCTTCGCTGAATATTGCGGCTCGCCCTGATCGTGAGACTCGCATAGCACCTGGTCTGCGTGCGGGCTTGCAAATTGGCGGCAACGTGGGAAAGAATTGGTCGATCTATGCCGAACCTCACGCCAATATCACGACTAAAAATATCTGGGTAGGATCTACTCACCCCGCCGATGGACAAGTGGGGCTGATGGTTGGTACAAAGTATAGATTCTAACTCGTTCCCGAGGATTTTAATCAGACAAAGTGTAATCCCCCTTACATTATCAGATACGAAAATAGGATGCTCCATTCGCGGGGCATCCTATTTTTTTGATTTGTATCAAATATGCTGAATTACTTAAACTCTACGATATTAGCTGTAGCACTGCAAGTCACCTTTACATACAATGGAGTGACCATCTTCACAGACATGTGAGTAGTGATGTTAGTCAAAGTTTGTGCGCCCTTCAGGTTTGCATTCCTTGACATTATATCGATGGCGTTGTTGCGAAGAGCTTTCTGAGAAAGCCCACCGATTCCGCAGATATAAGTAGCAGTAGATTCGCCGTAAGCTTGACCTATTACTTTGAAGTTCTTTTCAGATAACACCACTTGAGTTTGTGTCAAATTGTTAGAAGTTGTAAGGGCTGTGCCGCAGCCTGTCAGACCCATTGTAGCAACTACGATAGCGAGAGTGGCAAATATCTTTTTCATAACGTGTTTAATTTGCTTTTGACCCGAAAGCATCTCTAAATTATTAGTAAATAGGCATATAAGAAAAGGTGTGAGCCAATTTTCGCACGATCAATTACCAGCGAAACACTTTCCAAATATGTCGCAGCCAGATTTGACTACATCGCAAAGATATAAAAGTTTTTTTAACAATGGATAAGTTTTCTTTTCATTTTGTCCATATTTTTACATTTAATGTTTTACGGCTTTTTTCGTGGTCTGCCACAAGGGCAAAATCTTGCTTATTGCAAAGGTCTCACATCAGAGGAAATGACCAACCTATTACCATCAATTTTTTCCTCCTCAAAAAATGCGAAAAATTTTGACAAATCAAGTTTGTATTCTAGAACGGGAAAATCATACGACATCAGACCT
>JAGKTZ010000008.1 GCA_021153165.1 Prevotellaceae bacterium | reverse complement strand
GGGTGAAGCTGGGGGGCTTGCGAGGCCGTGCGGACTCACTGTCGCTTCAGTGCATCTGCTGCCCAGCGCAGGTAGGTGGCCGCCTTGTCGTCAGCCTGTGCGGCATAGCGCAATTGCGTCTCGTAGCGGTCCATCTCGTTCTCGGCATAGCGCGAATAGGTCTTGGCTCGGTCTATGTCTCCGCGCTTGGTGTAGTAGGCTGCTTCGCGCTGATAGTCCTCGGCCTTCTTCAGGTGATAGGCTGCTTCGCGTCGGTATCCATCGGCCTTCTTCTGATAGTATTCAGCTTCGCGCTGATACCCCTCAGCCTTTCTGCGGTAGTAGTCGCTCTGTGCCGATGCGCCAAGTGCGAATGTGGATAGGATGGTGAGTAGTAGGAGAAATCGTTTCATCGTGTACCTCCTTTGTTATGTTAGTAGTGGTTGGGGCGGGGCGTATCAATCGTATTTGCGTTTGCCCACCAGGGTGAAGAAACGTTTGGTCATCGAGCGCCAGATGTTCTTCCATTGGCCGTGGCGTACGTTGATCCACAGTTCTTCAAACGAGCGGCCCACCTTGATCCAGGGGTGACCCCAGCCTTGTATCTTGTACACACGACGGCGATAAGCCACGTGATCGATGACGTACTTGGGATGGCGCAGGGGGAATTGCAATTCGTGGCGACCCATAGTGAAGAGGCGACGATAGCCGCGAGGCAGCATTTCCACCGAACCAGAGAAGTGGGTAGAATCCTCGGTGATGCCGATATTGTTGATCTGATTCAGACGGGGTACGACGGCCAGTTGCGAATTGAGCAGCAGGCACGAGTGGAAGATCGTTTCATAGAACGCCTTGCCTTGCGCGCGGTGAGCATAGCAACGGGGGATCAGCTCCTTCCATAGCTTGCGCTCCTTAGCCAGTGCGTGCAGGCGTTGCATGGCTTCCTCGTCGTCCAGGAAGGTGTAGTGCTCGTCCCAGCGATCCAATACGCGGCGCCACGAAGCCCAACCCGAGATAGAGAAGTTGGTCGAGAAGAAGTAGTCGCCCTCGCAGTCGCGCGTCTTCTCGTCGGGATTGAAGCCACAGATCATACCGATGCGCTCGTCGTGCTCGTAGCGGTCCAGCATCTCTTTGCAGAAGGGGAAGAAGGATTGTGTCGGTACGTCATCATCCTCGAGCACGATACACTTGTCTACGTGCGAGAAGGCCCACTTCTGCGAGATGTATTCCGAGGGGTCGCAGCCGTAGTTTTGCTCCTGATACATGGTGTGCACTTCGCACTGCCAGTCCACCTGACTCACCACTTCGCGGCACGCCAAGATGCCTGGCATATCGCGCTCGCCGCGGGGACCGTCTTGATAGAGGAACAGGCGCGAGGGGCGTGCCTTCTTGACCTCGGCAAATACCTTTTCGAGGACGTCGGCACGATTGAAAAACAGGATCAATACGGACACATCTATCTGTGCGGGAGGGAGTGTATTCATGGTCTAATGTCTATTATAGTGTCTATAGGGTAGGGGGGATGACAATATGCAAATGGGCTGTTGATAGTGGGCCGCAGGAGAGGGATCAATCCTCCTTGGCAGCACGCTTACGCATCAAGTGATCCAGGATCACTTTGCGCATACGCATGGATTGCGGAGTGACTTCCACATATTCATCCTCCTTGATATATTCCAGCACCTCTTCCAGCGAGAAGATGATGGGCGGGATGATGCGCGCCTTGTCGTCCGAACCGGATGCACGCATGTTGGTCAGTTGCTTTGACTTGGTGACGTTGATCACCAGGTCCTTTTCGTGGACGTGTTCGCCCACCACTTGGCCGGCATACACGCTGTCCTGGGGAGATATGAAGAACTTGCCGCGGTCTTGCAAGTGGTCGATGGCATAAGCAAAGGCTGTGCCGCCCTCCATTGCAATCATCGAACCATTGGTGCGGCGCATCATGTCGCCCTTGTAGGGTTGATATTCCTTGAATCGGTGTGCCATGATAGCTTCGCCCTGGCTCGCTGTGAGCACGTTGGTGCGCAAGCCGATGATGCCGCGCGAAGGAATATTGAACTCGATATCTACGCGGTCGCCCAGGCTTTGCATCGAGGTCATTTCGCCTTTGCGGCGAGTCACCATATCGATCATTTTCGAAGCGAATTCTTCGGGTACATTGATGGTCAATTCTTCGATAGGTTCGTGGCGTTCGCCGTCGATCTGCTTGTAGATCACTTGGGGCTGACCCACTTGGAATTCGTAGCCCTCGCGGCGCATCGTTTCGATCAGTACGGACAGGTGCAGCACACCGCGTCCCGACACGATCCAGCGGTCGGCGCCCTCGGTCTTCTCTACGCGCAATGCCAAGTCCTTTTCCAACTCCTTCTCCAGGCGATCGTTGATATGGCGCGAGGTGCAGAATTTGCCTTCCTTACCGAAGAATGGCGAATCGTTGATGGTGAAGAGCATAGACATAGTGGGCTCGTCGATAGCAATAGTGGGCAGTGCTTCGGGTGCTTCGAAGTCGCAGATAGTATCGCCGATTTCGAAACGTTCCAAACCGACCACGGCACAGATGTCGCCGCTGCCGACGCTCTCGGCCTCCTGGCGTGTCATGCCCTCAAAGGTGTGCACCTCCTTGATCTTGGTCTTTTCCATCGAACCGTCGCGGTGTGCGATGGTGATGTTCATCCCTTTCTTCAATGTACCACGATGCACGCGGCCCACGGCGATGCGGCCGGTATAGTTGGAGTAGTCGAGCGAGGTGATGAGCATCTGTGGCGTGCCCTCCAATTGTTCGGGCGCAGGGATTACTTCGACGATGCGGTCCAGCAGATAGTCGATCGATTCGGTGGGAGCGCTCCAGTCCTCGCCCATCCAGTTGTTTTTCGCCGAACCATAGACTACGGGGAAGTCCAATTGATCTTCGGTCGCATCCAGGTCGCACATCAAGTCGAACACCATCTCGTACACTTCCTCGGGACGGCAGTTGGGCTTGTCCACCTTGTTGATTACCACGATGGGCTTGAGTCCGATCTGCAGTGCCTTTTGTAGCACAAATCGGGTCTGTGGCATAGGGCCCTCGAAGGCATCGACCAACAGGATGCAGCCGTCTGCCATATTCAGCACACGCTCTACCTCGCCCCCAAAGTCCGAGTGCCCCGGAGTATCAATAATATTGATCTTGGTGCCCTTGTAATTGATCGACACGTTCTTCGACAGAATGGTGATGCCGCGCTCGCGCTCCAGGTCGTTGTTGTCCAGGATCAATTCACCGGCATTTTGGTTTTGTCTAAACAGATTGCCTGCCAACAGCATTTTGTCGACAAGCGTAGTCTTACCATGGTCTACGTGAGCAATGATGGCGATGTTGCGAATATCTTGCATAGGAATAAATAGGTATTGCTGGCTGGCGCTTTGCTTTGGACAAATGTGTTCAGATAGCAATGTCCTTTTTGCAAAAACTTCAAAAAACAGCTTTGCAAGAAGCACCGACCAAGTTTCAAGGCGCAAAGTTACAAAAAAGTAACGGGGGATTTCAAAAAAACGGCGCTAAACTAATTCAACATCTCTATTTTGAGGCAAAATGTCTTGCTCGGAAACTAAAAAAGCGACTGCAGGAAGGACGAAACCTTAATCAGAACTATTCCCCAAACCACCGAGTAGAAAGGAATAAAGCGCTGAGCAGAGGAAGAAAAAATCCCCAACTTATATTTCAAAGTCGGGGAGGAACGGGATTTATTTATTTGATATTTGATCAAAGTTTGTCAACGTCAACTTTCCACTTTCCTTGGTGTTTGATCAGAGGTAAATCCTTTGCAGACGACTCTTCTTCAAGGGTAAGTTTTAATTTGACTACGGCAGTCTTGCCATCTGCTGATATAGTCTCTTTCAGTACAGAGCATTGCATTCCTGATATTTCGGGCATTTCACCAAGTAGTGCTCTGACCGCTTCTTGACCAGCTTCTGACATGGCCGCGTCAAGTGTTTTCTTTAACTCTGGTGTGGCTTGTTCATACAGGCTGTACACTTCCTCTAACTCTACGCTATAAAGCAAATTTATATCGGCAGCAACCTTTCCCTGCATCATTTTAATGAACTTTAAAGCAGCTGCGCCAGGAGTGTTGGTGTTTTGATGAATACCATCAATATTTGAAGCAGAACTTATTGCAATCGATGTGCTTGCTGTGAGTGACAATGCGAATAGGCATGTAGCGAGGGTAAATAATAACTTTTTCATAATGTAAGAGATTATAGGATTTAATATCTTTTTGCAAATATATCGATTCTGATTGATATGACAACTGCGGAGGGTGATTTTTTCTTTATTTGACCGAGAAAATAAAAAACAGGAGCGATTCTCCTGTAGATATTGCCGTTTTCGCTATTTTTGTACTGCGAAACTTGGCAGGTCTTATTGCTTTTGCTGATGCCGTACACTTTATGGCAACTATGCCTTACGCAGGAGACTCACTTCAAGCGCTTCTTCCTCCGTATCCTACCATTTATCCTCTAACCCCTATTCCCCGATATGTCCCAACGCACCCTACACACCACAGACGACGGCAGCTGCACACTATACGTGCCCGTAATAGACGAGCACTACCATTCCACCAAAGGCGCCCTGACCGAATCGCTGCATATATTCATCGCGATGGCACTGCGTCATCATCCGTCGCCCTCGCCACGGGTCCTAGAGATAGGACTGGGCACAGGGTTGAACTGTCTGTTGACTTTGTGGGAAAGCCGACGCACCCAGCGCCCCGTGCACTACACCAGCATCGAACTTTACCCCTTGGCTGTGGAACAAGTCCTGCCCTTGAACTATCCGCATAGGGTGGCGGAGGTACTAGGTCTGACTGCCGACGAAGAAGCCCTGCTCACAGCCGATTTTGCCGCTTTGCACAGCGCACCTTGGGGCGAGGATGTACAATTGTCCCAGCATTTCACGCTACACAAAGTCGAGGCGGACTACACACAGCACACCTTCGCTACACCCTTCGACGTGGTCTACTTCGATGCCTTTTCGCCCGAAAAACAACCCGAGATGTGGTCGGCCGAACGCTTCTCGCATTTGTACGGACAAATGGCCGAGGGCGGCATCCTGACCACCTATTGCGCAAAGGGTGTAGTGCGCCGCACACTGCAAAGCGTAGGCTTCGCCGTAGAGCGCTTGGCAGGTCCCGTGGGTGGGAAGCGCGAGATATTGCGCGGCACAAAAGCGGACTGAGGTATTTTCCTTGGGTGCGCTGAGCTTGGACAATCCATCCCCGGTGTGGCATTTTTGCTGGGAATGAACGGCTCGAGGCGCTGACTCGTCACTTCCTCTTCTCCGTGTGGCAGCGAGTGGACGACGAACATACTGCTGTGCGCATCTGCACCAGTTGGGGTACTCGGAGCGCCAATGTGGACCTGCTCATTAGCGCCATCGAAAACATGGGAGATTGAGGGGTGAAAAAAAACCAAAGCTTTTTTTGAAAAAAACGACGGCAAATTTAAATTACATTAGACTTTTTTTCAACAAGCCTTACTCTTCTGAAAAAGGCAGAAAAAGGTGTTCTGAAATAAATGTCAAACCAACCAAAAATATTGATTACAATGAAAATCCCTGGAGTGAGTTTTTCCTGGAAGCGTGCCTTGGGCATCTCCGAGGCTAAGCGCAAAATAGCGAAGAAGACGGGCATCCCTCTGACCAAAGGCGGACTGGAGCGCAAGATAGGGTCGGCCATCATCAAGGCTATCTTTAAGAAATGAACGTCTCCGAATCGTCATCAAATCTCCCCCTGCAATGATCACGCAAACCACCTTCAGACTATCGCCCAAATCGCGCGGATGTCATCTCATCACACGCGAAGTGATGGCGCTCTTGCCGCAGCCTTTGCCACAAGTGGGGCTGCTCCACCTCTTTGTGCAGCACACCTCGTGCGCCCTCTCTATCAACGAAAATGCCGACCCTGATGTGCGTACCGATATGAGCAAAATCATGGACCGCCTGGTGCGCGAGGGCGAACCCTACTACGACCACACAATGGAGGGACTCGACGATATGCCAGCCCATGCCAAATCGTCGCTCTTCGGCGTCAGCCTCACTATTCCCATTACCGACGGGCGCCTGAATCTTGGCACCTGGCAGGGCATCTACCTCTGCGAATTTCGCGACTACGGCGGAGCGCGCACACTCGTCGCCACTATTTACAGTTAAACCATGTATCAGAAATTTATCATCAATCAAGACGGCGTCCTGAAGTTCGGCCGCGTCTATCAGCACCGCGACCTCCTGGACTGGCACGAAGATTGCCCCTATGGCGGTGGACTTTGGAAGATAGACGAATCCCGCAGCGCCATCCTCCTCTACGGCCGCTCCTTTGCCTTCGGTCTGCCCGACTTTAGCGGCCTACGGCGTATCGACTGGAGCGCCCTGGGCGGCAAACCCCGCCCTCTGCTCTACCTGCCGCACTGGCCCAACGAAGAACATGTCGTGCCCGTGAGCGTCACATCTTCTTCTTATTAATCTTGCCCTGCCTCACGGCCCTCCTTTATTTTTTAAGATTGGCAGACAGCAAAGGCCCTCGTGTGATTTAAACTGAAACAAACAGATATCTCTGCACTGCATCTGTTTTTTCTGTCTATTGTATAGGCGATAGCATTATACAATATCAACTAAAATAAAACTGTGAAATCATTGAAATCAGTTGATTATAAAAAATATTCGTGTTGATACGTGTGATACGTGGAGAGCCATAAAAAACCAAGACCCTTTTGAAAAATCATGATGTATTCTTCAAAAAGGTCTTGGCTTATTTTTAAAAACTTTATTGACTGGATTTATTACAAATTTTTTAGCAAATCTGCAGCTTCTTTATGTCCTTGGTCTGCCATCTTCTTAAGCCACTTTTTAGCTTTACCTGCAAATTCTTCTCTCAATAAAGTGGTTAATAAATAGGATTGCCCAATCAGTGCTGTTTATTTAGAGAAAATAAAAGTGCTGACTTACAAGAGAACATTTCCACGAGGGTATCAATTGCAAGTTTGATGTCTATTTCACCCCAATTGTTGAGCCATATATTCCAGCATTTCTTTTGCCATCTGATGCCCTTTTTCAGCCGCCTTGCGACAGTATTTTATAGCTTCTTCAGTGCTTTTATCAACACCTTCGCCAATATAATAGCAGACACCCAAACGGAATTGCGCATCTGTATGACCCTGCTCCGCTGCCTTGCGATACCATTTTATTGCTTCAGTAAAATCCTTCTGGACACTGTAACCGCGCTCATAGTACAATCCCATATAATATTGCGCCTCGACATGTCCATCCTCTGTCCTTAAACTTTCAGGAATGCCGCCAGCCTTTAAGCATATTTCGACAATGGAGCAAGTCTGTCCCGTCAGGTTTGTATAGATATTGTAAGCCTGTTGTGCCTGCGACATCTCATTGTTCATAATATGCTTGTGCACACCATTAAGGAGTTCGGCATATTCCCCCTGGTCAGGCGCAAATTGGAAAGGCTTGGTAGCAGCCTCTTTGAAATTTTCAAAAGCTTGATCATAGTCAGCCAATTTGTGAAATTCCAAACCCTGATTATAGTGTAATTCTAATTTGTCTAATACTTTGACATTTTCCCGAATGATGCGAGTTTCCTTGGGGATACCTAATTTGTCTATATTCGTGATGTGGGTAGGGATAGTGATAGAGGTCAGGCTAGAGCAATCACTAAATGCCCAATCTCCAATACAAATTACACTGCTGGGGATGGTAATGGAGGTCAGGCTCTTGCACCCAGAAGAAGCAAATTTTCCAATGCTCTTCACACTGCTGGGGATGGTGATTGAGGTCAGGTTTTTACAAAAAGAAAATGCCGACTTTCCAATATTGGTCACACTGCTGGGGATGGTGATTGAGGTTAGACTCTTGCAACTCCCAAAAGCCTTTTCTCCTATACTGGTCACACTGCCTGGGATGGTGACAGAGGTCAGGCTAGTGCAACCCGCAAATGCCGTCTCTCCAATGCTGGTCACACTGCTGGGGATTCTGATAGAGGTCAGGACATCGCAACCTTCAAATGCCGCCTCTCCAATGCTCTTCACACTACTAGGGATAATTGTTGATGCGTACCCTGCGATCAATTTATTACTTTTTGTTTCAATAATAGCATTACAATTGTTGCGAGAATCATAAACAGGATTACCAGAATCAACTTTAATTTGTGTTAAGTAGCAACTCCCAAAAGCCTTTTCTCCAATACTGGTCACACTGCTGGGGATAGTGATTGAGGTCAGGCTATCACACCCCCAAAATGCCTCCTTTCCAATGCTGGTCACACTGCTTGGGAGGGTGATTGAGGTCAGGTTTTTACAAAAAGAAAATGCCGACTTTCCAATATTGGTCACACTGCTGGGGATGGTGATTGAGGTCAGGCTATCACACCCCCAAAATGCCTCCTCTCCAATACTGGTCACACTGCTGGGGATGGTGATTGAGGTCAGGCTAGAGCAATACCTAAATACCTCATCTCCAATGCTGGTCACACTACTGGGTATAGTGATGGAGGTCAGGTTAAAGCACTCCAAAAATGCAGACTTTCCAATGCTTGTCACACTGTTGGGGATAATGATAGAGGTAAGGCTCTTGCACCAACTAAATGCCGACTTTCCAATACTAGTCACCTTATATTCCTTACCACCAATTGTAATAGACGAATGGATAATAAATTCTTTTACACAAGATTTATCTACTACTCCATCTACCTCAACCCATTTATGTGTAGGGTCCGTGATTCTGTATTTCAAATTTTCAACTTGGTATATTTCACTATTTGTTTGCATCGCGTATCAAATTTATATGGTCGGGGCCAAGTGTGTGCGGTAAGAGCGCAGGGGCATTGGGCGCAAAACGGAGAGAAAGAATTAGATTTGTTTGATAGGTCCTAAGGTTATTGATATTTGTTGTTATTTCTGGGTTCGGAGGGAAGTTTGAAGGAATGTTTGGAGAGAAGTTCGGAGGGAGTGATGAAGGAATAATAAAGACTAAAACTGCATCTACGTTTCAGAGGAATCGCCAAACCCCGCACGACAATAAATGAGTAAAAGCTCACGCTATTGTATGAACGTTAATTGTCTACTTCAAAGCCTTGCCGTCTACGAAAGCCTTGCCGACTTGTTGTCCAAGTGCGTGATAGGCGTGGTTGATTGGATTGTAGGTGATTAGTCCCATACGGTCTACGTCTGGTCTGCCCTCTGCATCCAAATAGGATTCATCCACCAGAATATTCAGTATTTCTGCTACGATATAGTAGCCCTCTTCGCTCACGTCGATCTTCTTGACGATACGGCATTCCAAGGTCATGGGAAAATCTGTGAACACTGGTGCATTGGCATGTTTAGCCTTGGTGGCAGTCCATCCCGTCTTTTGCATTTTTTCAGGGTCATCCTTTGCACTCACTATACCCACATAGTCCGCAGCCACCATAGTGTGCTTTGTAGCAAAGGCTACGGTGAAATCAGGGCAGCGGTCCAGATTCTCAGTAGTAGCATGTGCGCCCATAGATATCATGATTTCACGTGCATCCCACTGTCCGCCCCACGCAGCATTCATCGCGTTGGGTGTGCCGTCTGCATTGTAGGTGCCGATGATAAGCACTGGTTGTGGCAGCATCCACGATTTTTGTCCGAAGTTTTTCATATTTATTATTTAGGTAGGTTTTCTTCTTTGGTTCCGTATGAGAGTGTCGTCGATATCAGGTGATGAGAAGCGTTAGTAGTATGATGAGCCAACGCGTGCAGACGTTGTCAGTCGAACACCTTGAATTCGTAGCCCTGTGCTTTGAGCCATTCGATGGCGCGGGGCAGGGCATAGCGCAACTTCTCATAACTTTTCACCGAGTCGTGGAAGGTGATGATGCTGCCGGGACGTGCGTAGCGCTGGACGTTGCGCAGTACGTCGGCGCCGTCGAGTCGTGTGGAATAGTCGCGGGTCACGAGATCCCACATTACGATCTTGTAGTCGTGGTGCAACTTGTGGTATTGCCACCATCTCATCCAGCCGTGCGGAGGTCTGAACAAATCGGTGTGCAGGTAGGTGTTGGCTAGTTCGACATCTTGCAGATATTGTGCGGTGGTATGGCGAAATCCGCTCAGGTGATGAAAGGTGTGATTGCCCAGGCGGTGTCCGTCTGCCACGACCTGTTGGAATATGTCGGGATGTTTGCGGATATTGTCGCCCACCATGAAGAATGTGGCCTTGACTTCATATTTCCTAAGCACCTCAAGCACCCACGGCGTCACCTCGGGGATGGGGCCGTCATCAAAGGTCAGATAGACGGCACGCACCTCGGGATTGATACGCCAGAGTGCTTGAGGATATAGCCAACGTAGGAACTTGGCTGGTTGTTCTATTATCATCAGTTCAGCGAATCGTTGGATGCCATTTCAAGTGCCCTGTTTGCTTTGAGCATTTCTTGTCCAAAGGAAGAAGCCTCCATTTCGCCTTTCAATTTGTCAAGACGTTCGGTCAAGCCTAAGTAACCGAAGCCAGGTTCTTTGGCGAGTTCTTCGAGCGTATTGTAGAGTTCGCTGAAATTATAAACCAGCGTTTCTATTTCTTCTTTAGTCATTTCTTGCATGCCCGACATGGCGATTGCAGCATTGATTTCTTCCCAATGTTTTTCGCACGTTGTGATCAGATTTTCATACGTCTGCTTCATCTGAGGTGAAGCATAGAGCGCCTTGAGTGTTGCATTGAGATCGTCTGCTACAGTCTTGTTCAGCGTGAATGAACCTTCGTCTGCCATTCTTTTGATTTCGTTTAGGCAAATCGAATGTTGTTTGTATTCGCGGTTCACACTTGCGCTTTTGTTGGTCATGTGTCCGCCTGTCAAATCGTTGGCCCATGTGAAGTATTGCTTGCTGTTTTTGATCAGGCTTTGTGCGATACGATTGGCCTCGTCGTCTTTGCCCAATTTTCCCCATTGTTGAATGAGGGTCAGGTCGCTGATGTCATAGGGGATATTGCTTTCGGGCAATACTTCCTTGCACTTTTGGATAGCCTTCAGTGCGCGGTCCTTGTCGCCCTTAGCGATCAACTCGTCAATCAGTTGTGTGAAGATGTGGCGGTGAGTACCACACATGCGGCGCACGGTTTCGTCGAGGTAGATGCCCTCTGCTGCCACGTTGCCGTATTTGAAGCGGTTCATCAAGTTGTCATACATCTTGTCCACGTCGATAGTGCCAAGGCCTACTTTGAAAGGTGTCAAGCGGTAGGCGAGGCCTTCGAGCACGAGGTAGTTTTCGAGTCCCGCCATGTTGCCTTGTCCCAAAGTGACGGACATATAGATGGGGCGCTTCCAGTCATTTCGTGCCAACATTTCATACATCATGATTTCGTCCTTGTACAGCGTCTTCTTATCGCCCAGGTCGATCTCCATATATTCGGGTATGCTATCCTTGCCGTTGGGCAGGTACATATTGCTCTTCAGGATTTCTTCCTTGTTTACCTTGACGTGGAATTGGCCAGTAGGCAAGTAACCCTTGGGGCGAACATAGTTGTCGATGAGCCAAGAGAGTTCGTAGGGGTCAACGCCTGGATTAGCCGCAGCGTAGGCATCGAGCGCCTCGCGTTCGTTCTTCACGTGGACTACGTTGTGTCCTTGATGATTGTCGTATTCGATGCGTGTCCATGCTATGGGCAATCCTGCCGACTTGTGTGCTGGGCGTTTCATCTGGTCGATATACCAGTCTGTGCCCAGGTACGAGAGGTTGCACACACGGGTGTCGGTGCGGAAACCTTCCACTTCGTGAGCATACCACAAGGGGAAGGTGTCATTGTCGCCGTTGGTATAGATAATAGGCATACCCTGGTCGGTCAGAGTGGCCAGATAGTTCATACCAAAGTCGCGTGCAGCGTAGCGGCCCGAACGGTCGTGGTCGTCCCAGGTTTGGCTGACCATTTGCAGAGGTACGAGTAGGCAGAGCAGCGTAGGTACTACGGCAGCCACGGCAGGACTGATCCAAGACTGGCGGTAGCGTTCGCGCAAGGCTCTGAGACCATCGCCCATCGCTGCTACGCCCAGACCGATCCAGATAGCAAATGCGTAGAACGAGCCGGCGTATGCGTAGTCGCGTTCACGGGGTTGTGAAGGCGTTTGGTTCAAGTAGAGCACGATGGCCAGACCTGTCATGAAGAACAGGAAGAAGACTACCCAGAACTGTTGCACGCCGCGCTGTCCCTTGAAGGCTTGCCAGAAGAAGCCCAGCAGACCGAGCAACAAGGGCAGACAGTAGAAGACGTTGTGTCCCTTGTTGTTCTTCAACTCGTCGGGCAGCAGATCCTGGTCGCCCAGGCGTGCGTTGTCGATGAAGGGGATACCAGTCAGGAAGTTGCCGTGTTGCAAATCGCCCAGACCCTGTATGTCGTTTTGTCGACCTGCGAAGTTCCACAAGAAGTAGCGCCAGTACATGAAGTTGATCTGGTACGACATGAAGAAGTCCAAGTTGGCCCATTGTGTAGGCACGATGGTTGTAGCCTCATAGGTGTCACCCGAAAAGGCTGTGCGATATTCTTCGGGCAGAGGTACATCAAATTTTACCTCTTTGAAATAGGGCAAATTGCTAACGAAAGGCATTGCCACTGCCTTCTTCCATGATTCGGGATTCTCGGGATCGGGATTCATGCCAAACCATGAATTGTATTGTCCAGCGTGATTTTTAGAGTGCACACGGGGGAAGAGCATCTTGGTAGCGGGGAAATAGTCGTAGCCCTCGATGTCTTGGTAACTATCGTATTTGTCGCCCTCTTCGCCGTCGGCATTGATGTGTTGCTTGTAGGCTGTTTTTTCCTTCACCTGATAATTGCCATCGGCATCATACGCCAATTCCGACATATACGTTTCGCCGTGTAGCAATGGTGTGCGGCCGTATTGGTCGCGGCTCAGGTACGAGCCCAGGGTGAAGATGTCCTCGGGCGAGTTTTGGTCCATCGGTGTATTTTGCACCGAGCGCACCATAATTACTGCGTACGACGAATAACCAATCATCATCACAAGCATGCACAGCAATGATGTATTGAGGAAACGCTTACGCAAGAGGTACTGACCATCCACCTTCTTGTACAAAGCGATAGCCAAAGCCACGAGCAGTGTTAAGCCCAAGATCACCGAGCCCTTGCCACTGCCGATGAATGGTACACCGAGCAGAGCGACCGAGGCGAGATAGAACGCTACCATCTGGTTGCGGTTTTTGCCGTAAGTCGTATGGATGGCGTACAATACGACGCCGATCAACACCAGAATATAGACGATCAAACCTGTGTTGAAAGGCATGCCCAGGGTGTTGACGAAGAAGAGTTCGAACACACCGCCCACCTTCACGATGCCGGGCACGAGACCATACAATACGGCTACGACGAGCAGTGCCGAGACAGCCAGTGCGACGAGCGAGCCCTTGAGTTGCGCATCGGGATTCTTGCGGTAATAATATATCAATGCGATCGCTGGGAGGCAGAGCAAGTTGAGCAAGTGCACACCGATCGAAAGCCCAGTGAGGTAGCAAATCAGGATGATCCAACGGTCTGAATGGGGTTCGTCGGCATGATCTTCCCACTTGAGTATGAGCCAGAATACCAGGGCGGTAAACATCGAACTATACCCGTACACCTCGCCTTCGACAGCCGAATACCAGAACGTGTCGCTCCAGGTGTAAGCCAAAGCACCGGTGAGACCTGCGCCCATGATCAGCACCGTCTGCCACACAGACTGCACCTGACCGTCAGTGCAAATCAACTTGCGCGCCAAATGCGTGATGCTCCAGAATAGGAACAGGATACAAAATGCAGACAATACGGCAGACATGATATTGATGCACAGCGCCACCTTAGCAGGGTCGCTGGTGAACTGGGTGAAGAAATTACCCGTCAACATAAAGAAGGGTGCGCCGGGAGGATGTCCCACCTCCATCTTGGCAGCCGTGGTGATAAACTCAGGACAGTCCCAGAAACTTGCCGTAGGTTCCACCGTCATGCAATAGGTGAACGCTGCCACAGCAAAGGCAAACCATCCCATCAGATTGTTTACTAAGCGATACTGTTTCATAGTTGTGCTGAAACTTTTTATATATTTTTGATGATTTATTTTCTACTTCATCGTGCGTTCGTGATCCTCGCCGGCATGTCTGCACAGGGATACACCACGTCCAATGTGCAAAAATAGGAATAAATTCAGCAATATTCGCCCTTTTTGTGTTTTTTTACACTTCGCCGCCCCTTTTCTCATTTCGGGGCACCGTGAGAGTGGGTGAAAAAGTCAAGACTTCGTGAAAATTTTGCGCCGTCTCGTGAAAATTTTTGATGCCTTGTTGGAAAAAAGGTTTAATGTTTTTTGAAAAAGGTCTTGCCTCTTTTTCTGTGTGGAGGTGAAAGCAATGTCGGCAGTGCGGTCTCGGTTTGTCGGACGTACATCTTGCCCTCATTCCGCAAAAATATGAGCAACAATCATCAGATATACAGATTTATTCATTACCTTTGCCTACAGTGGCTATTACGAGAGATGTTTGTGATGATTTAGTGTTTGAGCACTATCTGGTCACAACGATTTTGTCGTCCCTCTTGGCTTTTATTGATGATGAGTCAAACCTATTAAATTTGAAAATAAACGCAAAATAGAGCATGAAGAAGTTGAGAAAATGGTATGTGAAATGGCAAATGTGGCGCGGTCGGGCGTTGGATATATGGAGCAAAAGCCCCTATCCAGCCAATGTGTTGAGCAACCTGTGCAGTAATGATTTTTGCTTCGATGGTGTGTCGTGTGGAAGTATGGAGGGTTTCCTTCAGTCGTTGAAATATCAGGACATCAACAGACAGGAGCAGATCTGCCAAATGAAGGGGAAGGAAGCCAAGAATATGACGTCGACGCTTTGGCAAACAGATCAGATTGTTTGGTGGAAGGGCGTGTCGATAAACCGTCAGAGCCAGGATTTTCAGGACTTGATACGCAGAGCATATCAGGCTATGTTTGAGCAAAACGAGCAGTTTCGTACCGCTCTGATGTCGACTCGTGGCATAAAGTTGTATCATGTTCAGGGAGAGCAGAATCCATACAAAACGATCTTGACTGAATCGGAGTTTTGCACAGTGCTCACTGAGATGCGAGATACCTATGATATAAACAACAATACCCCGTTGGGATGATTCATTTAGTGCGTATTTGATACAGTCAATAGGTCGTTGATAAAATTAACTTGTAAATACTTTGAACTATGGCAATGGGAACGCAAATCAGGATGTATGAAAAACGAGGTAATAAATATCCTGCTCATCGTGTGGAACTACCAATAGTATCACTGCCCATGGTCAGTGCTTTCGCTAAGCGATACAATATTCCGCAGGTCCAATTGACTGCGGGATATATGGACTTCTCGCGAGAGATAAGCAAAGATGACCTGACGACTTGGATCCGAGATGGCTATATCTTTGACTTAGACCCTGTGTTAGAAACATGGTTGAATGGAGATATAGAATTTGAAGTCGTCGATGTTCTTTGTTATGAGTGGTACAACGATTAATTTATAGTATGGCAAGTGGACTTGCAAAAGCAATAACTCTTGCCCCTCACAGTCCACATAAGGCAGGTTGATAAACTGGACATGCCTTATGCTGGGCACATTATATTTCTTTAGCCTCGGCGGCCATACTTAGAGCAACAACCTCTAGGTCATAGATACGGGGTGTTGGACCGCGACGAGTAATATTCCCTTTTTTCATAGACCCAATTATGGGAGAATTGCTTGCATATATCCAATACTCCACGAACTTTTTGAACGACTTTGCTGTTCTAATTTTATTCCGTCAAAAGGTTCTTTGTAAAAAAGGTTAGACCTTGTTGAAAAAAAGTCTAATGTTTTTTGAAAAAGGTAAGGTTTTTTTGAAAAAAGGTAAGGTTTTTTTTGAGCCGAAAAAAATCTCTGTTTTTTTTGATTATTTTCTTCTTTTTTTGCCTGAAAATTAACGACTAAAGATTAACGATTAACGATTTCGTATTTTTTGTGATATCAAATCCGACTTTTATACCTATCTTTACCGCAAAATTTTATTCAATTAATCAAAAGTCAAAACTCAAGAACCTATGCGAAAAAGATTATTATTGTTTCTGAGTTGCTTCCTGTTGAGCCTGCCTATGCTCAAGGCCGACTTGCCCTTCCGCAATCACCGATATGATGCGTTCAAGGTGCTTTCGACCAACGACAAGAGCATCGTGTTCATCGGCAATAGCATCACCAATATGAACGAGTGGTGGGAAACCTTCAGCAGCAACCCCAACGTGATGAACCGTGGCGTATCGGGCGCCGTGACCGACGAAGCACTGGCCAACATTGACGCCGTGGCTGCTGGCAAACCAGCCAAGGTGTTTATGATGATCGGTACCAACGACCTCGGCACCGACGGCATCAACAACGCCGCACACGTGTTGCAAAACACTAAGTTTATGGTAGAATACCTGCAAAAGGTATCGCCCGCCACACAGATCTACATCCAAAGCATCCTGCCCAGTACCAACGGCATCCGTACCCTGGAAGTAGAAAAAGAAACCAACGCTGCGCTCAAAGCATTCTGCAACGAACGCGGCCTGACCTACATCGACCTGTGGGACGACTTGCTCAGTCTGACACAAAATCAGACCCACACCTTCGACGGACTTCACCTGAAAGCATCGGGTTACCAGGTGTGGGCCAGCAAGATTGCCCAGTATGTCGGTTCACCCTGTGCCTATCCCGACAACGCCGTTTCGGCACAACAACACGGCGGCATCGGCAATGCAGCTTACGCTATGCGCGCCACATGTTTCAGCATGTTGCCCGTACAGAGCGACGACGTCCTGATTATCGGCGACGAAATGATACACGGCGGCGAGTGGCACGAACTGCTGCAGAGCGACAAGGTGAAGAGCCGTGGTACAGGCTGGGGATTCCCTGGTCCTGGTCTCGACATCACTAGCAACGAGATTCCTTTGATCTTCAACAATCTCAGCGGCAAAGGCATGCCTTCGCGCATCTTCTTGCATATTGGTGTGAGCGAAGTGACTGGTTCGGCAGACCTCACTACTACTGAAACTAAATACAAGGAAGTATTGAACAAGGTGAAGGCGGCTGCACCCTCGGCAAAGATCTATTTGCTCGGTATCCAACCTCACTCGAACGCTACTACGAATACAGGTCGCGTAGTGCCCTTCAATGCTAAAATCAAAGCCATCGCCGACGCCGACAGTCAGGTGGAATACGTTGACCTCTACACCGACTTCGTGAGCGGCAACGTGGGCAATAGCAAATACTTCAACGGCAACTACCTCTATGGTATGGGCTACGCCAAGGTCGCTCAGAAGATTGCAGCAGCCTTGAATGATCCCGCAATTGTCGCCCTGACCGACGCACAGGCTCAAGCCAACTATGACCGCTTCACTATGCGCACGACTTTGGCCAAGGCTATCTTCCAAGTAGCCACTCTGCCCGAAGGCAATGGCGTAGGCGAATACAACGCCGAGGCTTTGGCGCCTTTGAAGGACAAACTGGATGCAGCGTACGCCCTCTTGGCTGATGGCGGCACAGCGGCGCAATTTGAGCAAATGGGTACTGAACTTACAGCACAGGTCAATGCCCTGTTGCAAAACATCAACTTGCCTCAAACCAGCACGGCGACCAACGAGGTGTGGTATCAACTCTACACCCCCAACCGCGGCGCTCGCTATCTCGCATCTCAAGGTGCCGGTGCACAAGTCCTGGGCGAAACTGAAAACAACTACGCCAAATCGCACTGGAAGTTTGAAGCGCGCACAGATGGCTCTTGGAATATTATCAACAGAGCAGACCATTCGTACCTCAATCCCTCGGCTGCTTACAACGCGGCTATTTCTACTTCAGCCTCGGTGCCCAGCAAGGGATGGAAACTCAGTTATAGCAACAGCCCCGGTACGTTCATCATCAGCAGTGGTACGGTGCAATTGAACCAAACCCAAAGCGGACTGGGATGGAAGGTTTACAACTGGAGCACAAAGCAAGACGGTATGGACCGCGATGATGCGGGATGTCAGTACAAAATCGTATTGGCAACAGAAGAGCCCAAGGTCGAGGAGGTCGTAGAAGGCGCTATCTCGACACCAAGTGAAATCAAGGCGGGCTGGTATCAAGTGAAGGTGCTCAGTGGATCTATGGCAGATATGACAAATGCTATCAATGCAGGTAAAAACTATATACATACGGTGAACGCTGAGTTCCGCCAAAACGCGACAAACCACTATCCGCTGAAGTATGCAGCGCTCGATAGCAACAATCCCGTAACTTCTTTCGTATACATCACGCCTGGTGGTACAAACTTCAATGTTCAGGCGCTCAATGGTCACCATCTGAACGCCAATGGTACGGCTGCGCGCACAGCGACTTCGGCTATTACCATCACTGGCTCGAATAGCAACATGCAGGTCGGACGCTGGTCGGCCTATGCTTCGGGTGGTAGCGAACAACCCTACGTTGGTCTCTACAGCACCTCGTCGGCTACGAGCAACATCTATCGTGTGCCCACCGCTACGTTGGACAAATACGATATCTATACAGTAAATATGACTGGCGCTGCGGCTGCCAGCGAAATAGGTTCGGATACTAAGGTTTCCTGCAGTAATACTGCCAACTTGGGCTTGGAAGCTGTCTACAACGGTGGCTACTTCTTCTTCCCCAAAGGCACCACAGTGACAGCAGCACACTTCTCGGCGCCACAACAAGGCGGCAAGAGCGCTACAATCACTATCTCGGGCAAGACGATCAATGTGGCTTACGAAGAAATCGTAGGAGCTGAGGTAAAATACTCTACACCTGGCAACGAAACGTGGTATTATATTGTCTCTGCGGCTTCCAATGCTTACTGCGCAGGCAAGGCAATCAAGACCAATGGCGACGGCGCGTTGACATATGCCGACGTGAAGTTGGATCCACAAATGATCTGGTGCTTCGAAAAGGGTAGCAACGGCAAAGTAGCTATCAAGAACTACGGCGGCAAGTACATGTCGAAGACACAAGACAAGAACCACGCCAACGCAGGTCTGGTGAGTGAGCCAGCATACAACTATACCCTCACACCATGGAACGGCGCGTCGCAAATTGCCGGTGCTTATACCATCAAATCCGACGCCAGCGCACAACCTATCCACGCACAGCAGGACAATGTCGTGATCGTGACTTGGGCAGCCGCCGACAATGGTGCATCACTCTGGGCTTTCCAGGAACTGACCGCCGACGAATTGGCACAGGAAATCACCGTGAAGAATATGAACGTGCAGCACGCAGCAATGGCAGTGGGTATCGGTGCAAACGACTACGCTATGTTGCGCATGGGATTTGATGTAGAAGGTCTGACCGGCGAAAAGTCGATACAAGGTCTGACCGGCTCGCTCAATAGCAACGCTGCAAAGAAAGTGAAGGTGTATCAAGTGAACGATACCTTTGAATACTACGCTGGCAAGCAGGGTGCGACACTACTGGGTGAAGCTGTGCCTGCACAGGACGGCGCATTTGATGTAAAGTTCACTACTCCTGTGGCTCTGAAGAATGGGGCTGCAAATTATTACTGGCTCGTAGCAGATATTAGCGAAGATGCTGAAGAGGGCGAAACCTTGGATGCAGAAATCAAGACTTATACGCTCAATGGCGAAGTCTTGCCTGTGAAGAACGGCAACCCTGATAATAAGGCGACAGTCTTCCTCTCGGCAAGCACAGTGGAACATCTTGGCTCGTATGGTTCACGTTATTACCGCATCCCGGCGATTACGACTGCCAACAACGGATGGCTTGTCGCAGTGACCGACCGCCGCTTTGGCTCAAACGGCGACTTGCCTAATAATATCGACGTCGTGGCGCGCGTCAGCAAGGATAATGGTGCCACATGGACCGAACCCGTCGTTATAGCTGGTACTGCGGCGCTCGGCGGCGACTACGGCCACGGCGACCCCGCCGTTGTGACCGACCGCGTCACCGGAGATATCGTCGTACTCGTTACTTCCAAGGTAGGCTTCTTCTCAGGTACTCCTACCAATCCTCCTCTCATCAAATGCATCATTAGCCACGACAACGGTTTGACTTGGGATGCGCCCGTCGATATCACTTCTCAGATCTACGGCGCTACATGTTCTGACCCCGTACGCAAGCAGTTCTATTCGCTCTTCGTAAGCTCGGGCGCATTTATGCAAAAGCAGGACGGCACACTCATGGCTGTGGCGCCAGTACGCAAGACTTCGTCGACAGCACACGGCGAATTTGGCGCACACGTTATCAGTTCGACCGACCATGGTAAGACCTGGACGATGAGCAACGTATCAGCGTTGCTCGACGCCGACGAATCGAAGATCGTAGAGTTGGCCAACGGCGACCTGCTCGTATCATCGCGTCACGGCGGTAGCAGATATTATGCGACATCGGCAGACAACGGTCTCTCGTGGAGTGCTCGCGGTACATGGAGCCAACTGCAAGAGCCCAATTGCAATGGTGATATGATTCGCCTGACTACCATCAGCGGCGGCAGCAATAAGAATCGCTTGCTTCACTCTATCCCCAACGCTACTTCGCGTCGCAATGTCAGCGTTTTCCTCAGTACTGACGAGGGCAAGACCTGGCCTGTGAAGAAGAGCATCTGTCCTAAGGGTTCAGCCTATTCATCCCTGACCGTATTGCCCGACGGCACGATCGGTTGCTACTACGAAGAGGATGGCCTCGTCGACGGCTACGAAATGCGCTTCGTACGCTTCTCGCTCAAATGGTTGACCGACGGTGCAGACGATATCTCGGGCGACGATGTGCAAGTAGGTATCATGGACGTACCCCTCGCTACCGAAACACAAGGCAATGGCTACATCTACGACATCCAGGGCCGCCGCGTAGCACAACCTGCTGCTGCGGGCGTATATATCATGAATGGTAAAAAAGTATTGGTGAAGTAATCAGCATCCAATACCTGCAATAAAAGAAGCGTCGCGAAATTTCCTCGCGGCGCTTTTTGTGGTTTATGGCGAAGAGGTTTTCATCGCCTATACATATTCTATAATATATTATACCTACTCTTGTTGCGGCATCTCCCTGCGCAGTGGATAGTCGCCGCGCAGTCGTTCGAAGTCCTCGGGATGTGCGCGCAGGGCATCGCTGTCTCGGCGTGGGTCATAGTGACGTAGCAGTTCGGCATAGGGATGCTGAGGCGAATAGAGTAGGGGGTAATAGGCGTAGCCGTCGGGGAGTGCGGGCGGCAGTACGGGGGCGGTGAACGCTATGCCGAAGTGTCGTGCTATGGCCTGGAGTGCCATGCGCGTGCCGTTGGCTTTGCCGTCGGCAGAGTAGCCTGCGATGTGCGGGGTGCCCAGGAATACGGCGGAGAGAAGTTCGCGGTCCACACAGGGTTCATGTTCCCACGTATCAATCACCGCCGTGCGGATTTTTCCCGTTTTCAGAGCCGTTTTCAGCGCCGCCTCGTCCACCACTTCGCCTCGCGCCGCATTGATCAGCACTGGGCGGCGGTGCAGGGCATCAAAGAAAGCGCTGTCGATCATGTGAAACGTGGGGTGTGCGCCTTCGCGAGTGAGCGGGGTGTGCAGGGTGATGACGTCGCAGTGTTTTTGTATTTCTTCAAGATCAACAAAACCCTCGTCACCGCGTGTTTGTCTGGGCGGATCGTGGCGCAAAATGCGACAGCCCATACGTCTGAGCATGCGCTCGACACTGCTGCCGACGTGCCCCACGCCGACGATGCCCACCGTCATGCCAGCCAGGTCGACGTGTCCGGCATCTGCGAGCAACACCAAAGCACTCTGTACATATTGCGCCACACTGTCGGCGTTGCAACCGGGACAATTGGTCCACGCCACGCCGGCGCGCTGCATATAGGCCGTATCGATGTGGTCGTAGCCAATAGTCGCTGTCGCCACCATTTGGACACGGCTACCACCGAGTAGGGCTTCGTCGCAGCGGGTACGGGTGCGTACGATCAAGGCGTCGGCGGCGCGCACATCGGCGGCGCTGATGGCACTGCCGCTCAGATATACCGCTTCGCCCAACTGGGCTGCGGCCTCGCGGATGAAGGGTATTTTGTCGTCAATAATGATACGCATAATCGGGGAAAAGAGGAGGGTGAAAAAAAGTCTAACCTTTTTCAAAAAACATTAGACCTTTTTTTAACGAGGCGTCGCGAAATTTTTACGAGGTCTTGACTTTTTCAAAGACCTTTAGATAGAGTGAGAAAATGGGTTGGAGCGCTGCTTATTTCACCTTGGCGGATTGCGGATTGCGCAGTCCCTTTGCACCCCGTAAGTAGGCTTTGGCAGTACCAAAGTTGAGATTGAGATCGAGGCGCACGGGCAGGTGATTATTGTCGTCTGTGATATAGAATTTCACAATTTCCTTTTCCTTGCCTTTCTCTTGTTCGACAAACGAGAACACCAGGCATTTGTAGGTGGTGTTGGTATTTTCGATGGTAAACTTACTCTTGCCGCGATACACGATATATTGCCACTCGCAGCCGTGACCATCTGCCATCAGAAACTTAATGCGTTGCCCCACTTTGTATTTTGCTGGGTCAAACGAGCGGGCACGTATCAGCATCGAAACCATATCATAGGCACAATGGGTGCTGGAGTGCGTGCTCCATTTGGGCTCGTTCTTGTCGCGTTGGTAGCGCATCTTCGTATTGCATTTGCCATGCGGATAACTATACCACACCTTTTCCTGGCGATAGGTCTTGCCCTCGTAGGCGCCTTTGTAATAATACTGAGGCACAAGGTGGAGGTCGGTATACGACACCAACGTGTCGCGCATAGTGAAGAATTTGTCTACACGTCCCTCGGTGTTGGTGATAAGTCGAGTCTTGTAGGCAGGCTTCCCGTTGTATTGTGTCTGTGTGATACTCATGGTCGCCGTACCCGCTTTGATCCATACGAATTTCCAGTTGTAGTAGAGGTCGTAGTAGAGCGTCTCGCCATGCTTAAAGGCCGTATTGGTGGCGGTGCATTGTGCGCTGGCAGACTGTCCGACCATTAGTGACAGACAGCAAATGATTGCAAACAAAACCTTTCTCATAATAGTGGAAATCAGTGGGGTGAATATTTGGGAGCAACGTCATGGACATGCAGGAGCAGGGCATTGGTGCAGTCGGGCAGAGGTGATGCGGCTGGGGTGCTTGCTCAATTTATGTAGGCTACTTGTCGCGTCCCAATTGCTTTAGTCTTTCCGCATTTTTATTACGCGGCGTATTCTTTTTGTCTCCCTTCTGCTTGATGAGCTCGGATGGTTTTTGCTGAGTCAAAGGCAGAGCGTGTACGTTCCAAGTTTGCTCAATATCCCAGTTAGCGCGAATTTCCAGCGCAGAGGGATAATAGTAAACTTCCTCGGGCATCAGTCCCTTGGCATGGTCGCCTGTGTCCCACTTGCCGTTGCCATTGCGGTCGCAGAACAGGCGTACGTAGTACTTGCCAGGCTTCAGGTAGAAGAAATCGGCGCGACCATTTGGCGCTGGTACTTGTCGACTCACTTTCTTCTCGCCCTCCATCAATTGCACGACGGCTGTGGAATCCGATCCGCTGAGCATGAAGAACAGCGAACCGAAGTCTTCCGTCTTGGGTACGGAGAATTCGAAGCGGAGATTGTCGTTGGTCTTGCCATAGAGTCCCTGTACAGCCGCCGAGTCGATCATGAGTGTGTACTTCTGACCATTGCGCCACTCGCCGCGTATGGTGTAACCGAGAAAATCGCTTTCGGACTTTTCCAATTCGAAGTCTGCCTCCTGCATCAGCGTGTCGACGTGTAGATACAAGTGAAAGGCTGCGGTGTCAAGACGTGTGATAGGCTCGGCAAAGCCAAAGGAAATATTTTGTTCGGGCGTGATGCGATTGGGCGACGGACCGACAATTTTCAGGTGCTCCACCGGAGGCGTTTCCTCTGAGTAATCGCCACGTTTGTGACGGCGTTCGCGCTTTTTCTCCCACTTCTCCAGTTCCTCGGCTTGCATCTTGTTGCGGCGCGCTAGGGTCAATTTTGGCACCAACTGGAGTGTGTCCGTCTGCATCCTGCATTGCGCCAGCGAGTCGTCGTACATTTCGTACGTATAGGTGAATTGCAGCGTGTCGGGCTCGGTGAAATCGTTGAAGGATTTGAGCCAATACGTAATGGTGTCGTTGCCCGGCGAACGTTGTTCGAGGAAAGCATCACGCTCGTCGAAGTTGATGCCCTTGATCGTAGGAATTTCTTTCGAAGGTGCAGTGAAATACACACGGAACCACTCGGGCACATCACGTTGCGTCTTCAGGAAATAACGCTTCGTATTGACCTCGTTGAAAGCCAGAAGTACCACGTCGTCGGGCGTATAGTGTGTATAGGGAATAGCACGGATCGAATCGATGGTAACAGTGTCGCGCCACACCGTGTCATACCTCGTGGCTGGGTGAGAAGAGGGGATAATTTCCTCGCGAGAGAAAGCCACACGTTCGCCAGCGGCGCGTTTGAAATCGCCGTCCATATCTTGCAAGGCATATATGCGGTATTTGCCCGGTGCTACGCCTTTTATAGAAAATCTGCCGTCGCCGTTGGTGCGGGCTACACGTTCGAAAGGCTTGGTGTTGAAGGCGCTGTCCGTCGAGTCGCTGTGTAGTCCCACCAGTATACCTTTTACGGGTTCCAAGTCGGCAGCGTTGAGCACGTGTCCTGCCACCTCCATCGTATCCAACTGCTCGCCGGTCGAGAAGTAGTAGGTGAAGTTACCAAGTGGGTTGCCCTCGGTCACATCCGTAATAGCGTCGGAAAAGTCGATGGTGTACGTCGTCGCAGGTTTGAGTGTGTCGCTCAGACTGACCGAGATGCGCTTACCCAGAACTTTTATTTCTGGCACTTCGATTTGGGGCGGAGACACGATGACCTTCTCTACCGCATTCTCTACCTTGATATATTCGTCGAAGGTAATGTCTATTTTCTTCAGCGTCGTATTCGTTTGTCCCAAACCTGGACGCATTTCCAAAATACGTGGAGGCGTTTCGTCGTAGGGTCCACCATCTGGTCCCGAGCCAGGATTGGCGCAGGCGAAGATCAGACAAAGGAGAGAAAAGGTGAAGAGTATTTTTTTCATGGGTTTACTTTGTTTGCGCATCATGTAGTTTTGCTTTGCTATATTATTGCTCCGTATGCTCTAGGGTTTACTTTGTTTGCGCATCATGTAGTTTTGCTTCGCTATATTATTGCTTTGTATGCTCTAGGGTTTACTTTGTTTGCGCATTGAGAGATAAAAGTTGCTCAATCAGTTCTCTGTGATTTGACAGGCGAGGTACTTTGTGCTGTCCACCAAGCTTTCCACGCAGTTTCAGCCACTCGGTGAAAAGTCCCGCACGGGCTGGCACGATTTCCAGTGCTTGCAGTGTCAGATCCTTATATCTTTTCGCTTCGTAGTCTGAGTTCAGACCCTGCAAAGCTTGGTCCAGTATCTGCGCAAATTCATCTACTGAAGCTGGTGCCTTATCAAATTCGATCACCCACTGATGTCGGCACTTTCCGGCGGCATCCATGAATACGGGTGCGGCGGTATATTCGCTCACCACGGCGCCCGTTTTCTCGCAGGCCACCCGCAGTCCTTGTTCGGCGTTGTCTACGATCAATTCCTCGCCGAATGCGTTGATGAAGCTCTTGGTTCGTCCGCTGATCACAAACTTGTATGGCGCCGTCGAGGTGAAGCGTACGGTGTCGCCGATTTGGTAGCGCCACAAGCCGCAGGATGTGGTGATGAGCATGGCGTAGTTTTTGCCTACCTCAACGCCCCAGATGGGCACGACGTTGGGATGTTCGCTCTCCAATTCGTCCAGTGGAATAAACTCGTAGAAGACGTCGTAGTCCAGCATGAGTAGCATCGCCGGATCGTTGGGGTCGCTCTGCAGGCCAAAGAAGCCTTCCGACGCATTGTAGGTTTCCATATAATTCATACGGGGCGAGCGAATCAAAGCTTTGTATTGTTCGCGATAGGGTGTGAAGGCTACGCCGCCGTGAAAGAAGACTTCCAAATTGGGCCATACTTCGTCCAAATAGGTCTTGCCTGAAATTTCCAGCACGCGGTTAATCACCGACAACATCCAAGATGGCACGCCGCTCAAGTTGGTCACGTCCTTTTTGACGGCGATTTCTGCGATGCGGTTGCGCTTTTCTTCAAAGTCGGAGAGCAGGGCGACACGCTTGTGGGGAACTCGTAGCAAATTGACCAAGGGATGTATATTTTCTATCAGAATCGCCGACAAATCCCCAACGAGCGAGTGTGGTAAATTGTAGTTTGGTGCATGACTGCCGCCGAGGATGAGTGCCTTGCCGTTGAAGAGTTTGGATTCCGGGTGATTGTGCAGATACAGGGCTACGGCATCTTTGCCACCGGCGTAGTGTATATTCTTCAAGCCCTCTTGGCTGACGGGGATGAACTTGCTCTTGTCGTTGGTCGTGCCGGAAGATTTGGCGTACCACTTCACTGCACCGTGCCAGAGTACATCCTCTTCGCCTTGTCGCATTCGGTCGATGTACGCCTTCAACTCTTCGTAGGTATTGACGGGAACTTTTTGCGCATAGTCCTCGTAACCTTTCATCTGGGCGTAGCCAAACAGACGGCCCCATTCGGTATTTTCGGCTGCGCGGAGTAGTCGTGCCAAGACGGCGCGTTGGATTTCCTCCGCGCCGTTGGCATATTTTTCGATAGCACTGATTCTTCCCTTAAATATAGGTCGGCCTAATTTCGTTAAACTCATTTGTTTGTTTTACGTGTATTGTAATGGAAGAAAAGTCTTCTCTGCATCATTATTCAATAGACATCCGTCAATCTTCAAAGGACGTCAGACGCATATCTCCCTTTTTCATATACGCCTCGTGCATGGCAAAGGCTTTCGACAAGGCATGTGGTGTGTGTCCGCCGCCTTGCTGTGCGATGCGCAAGTATTCGCACAGGATGGGACGATAGTCGGGGTGTGCAATGGCAATGATGGCCTCGGCACGCTCCGTCGCACATTTATTGCGCAGGTCTGCCACGCCGTATTCTGTCACGATGGCGTCGACATAGTGTTCGGTGTGGTCCACATGAGAGCAGAAGGGGACGATCGAACTAATGCGGCCGTCCTTTGTGGTCGAAGCGCAGGTGAAAGTCGCCAGCATCGCGTTGCAAGTGAAGTCTGCCGAACCGCCCACGCCGTTCATCATCTTTGATCCGCAGATTTTTGTAGAATTCACGTGGCCGTAGATGTCTACCTCGATAGCAGTGTTGATGCTACAGATACCAAGGCGCGCGATGATTTCGGGGCAGTTTGATATTTCCGAAGGGCGCAACAGCAAGCGACCGCGGTATTGATCGATGTTTTCGTAAAGGTCCTTGAGGTGTGTGCTACTGATGGTCAGTGCGCCAGTAGATGCCGCTGTAATTCTACCCTCGCGGATCAAGCGCAGAGGCTCTTCCTGCAGGACCTCGGTGTAGATATTGAAGTTGGGCACGTCGGATTGGCTACCCAGTGCGCCGACCACAGCATTCGCAGCACTACCCACACCACTTTGCAGGGTCAGTCGGTCCTTGAAGATGTAGCCTTGCTTCATATTCCATACGAGGAAGTCGGCCAGGTTTTGACCTATCTGCAACGTAGCCGGTGTGGCGGGCAACATCTCGCGGGCTTCGTCGGGCGCATTCGTATAGACGATACCACGGATGCGGTCGGGCGTAGTCTCGATATAGGGCATACCGATATGTTCGACAGGCTGTGTGATACGCACAGGTGAGCGAAACCACGGCGCCTCTATTTCGTAGATATCGTGCATACCGATCAGGCGTGTGGAGTGCCAGGCGTTGAGTTCGATGAATACGCCATTTTTTGCCAGGCGACAGATCGTGGGCGCGATGCCTATCCCTGCGGTCAGATAGATACGCACGCGGCCATGAATCTCCTGCACATCGCATGCCTCGATGATACCCCAGTCGATTTGTCCCGTCACGCCTTGTCGCAGGTGTGAAGCATTGTCCGACAGGTTCAAGTCGTTGTAGCGCACACGTCCGGTATTGAATGCCTGGCGCAACTGTGCGTTCACGCTGAAGGGGAATCTGCGGTCGATGGCATCTGCTTCAGCCAGTTCGCCGTCGCAACTTGCACCAATCGAAGCACCCGTCACGACGCTCACCTTGAAGGGACGACCCGCCTCGTGCTCACGGCGAGCACGCTGTGCCAACTGTGGAATGATATATTTGGGAGATCCTGCAGGCCCAAAGCCGCCTACGCCAATCAAGGCGCCGTGCTCTATTTGCGAAGCGGCTTCTGCTGCTGTGATTTCGGGAATATTCATGTTTGACCTATGGGATTATCTGTTTTTTCTCAAAAGAATGTGCAAAACTACGTTTTTCCTACGGAAATTTCAGCAAAGTTACGTTTTTTAAGCCTAATATCATGCAAAATAGACGAAATCAAAAGGGGAAAGGTGTCGTTTTGCTTCTATAATAAGTTAATCTCGGGGTAAAATGACTGAATGTCATATCATACAGGCTATAGAATATGCATGGAAAGGTGGGGCAATGAGGTGTGAAGTCTGGTGCGTGAAACCATTTGTCAAATAGTGTTAATCCTGATTTGGATTTCGTGCAAAAATGTTGTATCTTTGTGATACGAAAGTGGGGAACTGTCTGGATGTAGGCAGTTCCCCATTATTTTATCTCCAAAATCAAGAAAAAAAGATTGGATCTTGTCAAAATTTCGCGCCGGAAAGTTGAAAAAAGTCCAGGCTTTTTTCATTTTTTGCCAAAGTTTTTTGTGAAAAAGGTCTGATGCCTTTTCAAAATCACCTTGCTCCGTATCAAAGACCTCTAAACTTTCCTAAAAAAGCATAAATCCCCGAGCGTGAAACATCGCTATTTTTTGTCCAGCATCAAGTAGTAGCCCAATTTGTAGCACTTCAGGCACGTCATGCTGGGGTTGTGGCTCATCAATTGGCGGTAGAGCAAGGGGCGAGTCAAGCGATAGGCCAGACGGCACAACGGTGTGAGGTGCCAGCGCTTGATGCGGCGCACCAATCGCACCAGCGGCGAGGCAGAATGCATCGGTTCGCCCAAATGATGCAGGGTGCGCAGGGCGGTTTCCACCTTTTGCAGATACACGGCGTTGGGGTCCATGCCGTCGTGGATCAGGGGATTGTCTATATGCTCAACGGTCAGGCCCAGTTTCTCCAACATCAGTCCCATCAGAGCATCCTCGTAGCCATACTCGGTGCATCGTTCGTCGAATTGTGTCTGGTCGAAGACATCGCGGTGAAACAGGATATTGAATGTCGATAGATGAGCGTAAGGGTGCGCTTCGCGGTAGGCCATCTGCCGAACATTTCGTGCCGCCTCTTCGTACTTGTAGCGCAATTCGCAACCGTATGGGCAGACTGTGGGCGACTGTATACTGCCGCACACGACGTCTGCCACGTGGCGCATCTCCCAATAGGTGGACAGATAGTCGGGGGTGAAGACCACGGCGTCGCTATCGATGATCAGGACGTGCGATAGTCGGGCTTGCGATACGAGGAAATTCCTAATACGAGCGCGCCCCACATTCTCCTTCCTACAGATGTGACGCGCCTTGGGGATGGCTGTGATGCGCGAGTTTTCCTCTATCAGCAACGCATCGGTCGATCCATCTTCGGCAACGATGATTTCGTAGTCAAACTGGTCCACCCCATAGCGTGCAACCAATGCATCGCCCTGGGCTGCCAGGTCGGTGACCAAGGATACACAATTATAGTTGTATGTGGGAATGATAATTGAAATCATAAGGACGGCGTATGAACGGTAATAGATCTGGTGCGTAGGATGGTTGTGGGAAAAGAAAAAGGGTCAAGTATCAATGTTTGCACGTCGGACGACACGGCGCCGATTCGCTTTGGAAATTGATGCTTGACTCTTTTTCTTAAATACTATACAAGGGATTAATTTTGCTTCTTAAAGTTTTCTTTTCCCTTGTCCAGGAACTGTACGAACTTGTCAACGTTTTCGTCGTACGAATAAGACTGGTTGAGCGGCTTGCCATTATGGTCTACCAACACATAGAAAGGTTGTGCGTTGGCGCCAAACTTATGTTGTTGCAAGTAGCTCCACTTATCACCCACGGTGCGGAGTTTTCTCTCCATACCGCCTACTACGACGTCGATGGGTTCAGCCAATTTTTCCTTTTCGTCGACATAGAGCGAGATGACTACGTAGTCTTCTTGCATCTTCTGCTTCACGACAGGCGATTCCCATACAGATGCTTCCATCTTACGACAGTTTACACAGCCGTGACCGGTGAAATCCAAGAATACGGGTTTGCCCACCTTGCGAGCGTAGGCCATACCTTCTTCGTAGTTCTTGAATGTCTCGATTTGGTCGGGTTGCAGGTTGAAATCCTGGGTAGACATTGGTGGCGCAAAGGCACTGATTGCTTTACAAGGCGCACCCCAGAGACCAGGAATCATATATACGGCAAAAGCCAAGGGGAAGAGCGCCAGGAAGAAGCGAGGCACGCTGGTGTGTGTAGCTTCGTCGTCGTGAGGGAAGCGCAACCAACCGAGCAGATATACTCCCAAAAGCGCAAAGATAATGATCCAGAGCGCAAGGAATACTTCACGGTCCATAATGCCCCAACCGTAGGCCAAGTCGGCAACGGAGAAGAACTTCAAAGCGAATGCCAATTCCAAGAAACCGAGACATACTTTCACTGCATTCAACCATCCACCGCTCTTTGGAGCACTCTTCAACAAAGTGGGGAACATGGCGAAGAGACTGAATGGGAGGGCCAGCGCAATAGCAAAGCCCAACATACCAATCGTAGGCGCCAAAGCCGAACCACCCGAAGTACTTACTTCAACAAGCAAGAATCCGATGATAGGACCAGTACATGAGAATGATACAAGAGCAAGGGTAAATGCCATCAAGAAGATGCTCAGGAGACCGGTAGCCTTTTCTGCTTTGCCGTCGATAGCTGCACCCCAAGACGAGGGCAGGGCTATTTCAAATCCTCCAAAGAAACTTGCCGCAAACACGACGAGCATCAAGAAGAATACAATATTAAAGAAAGCGTTTGTCGAGAGGTCGTTCAAAGCATTCGCACCAAAGATTGATGTGATGATAAGGCCCAATCCTACGTAGATTACCACGATAGATACACCATAAATCATCGCATCGCGGATACCTTTGCGACGATTACCGGCACGCTTCAGGAAGAAGCTCACGGTCATTGGAATGATAGGCCAAACGCAGGGTGTGAAGAGCGCTACGAGACCTCCGACGAAGCCCATGATGAAGATGTACCACAACGAACTGTCTGAGATGCTTTCCTCGCCGAATGCTTTCAATTCGTCAATGACTGGTGTCCACAGAGCGTCCATATTGAGCGCATTGTCGCCGCCTGATACAGCGGGCGCTACGACTGCTGTGTCGACAGCGGCGGTATCGGGCTGTGCGGTCAGACTTGCTTCTGCAGCAGCTTTGGCTTCTTCGGCAGGAGCTTGTTCTTCTTTTTTCTTAGCCTCTGCCTCTTTAGCCTTAGCGTTGGCATCGGGTCCGTCTGTGCCGTTCAATTTGCACGACACGGCGGTAGGAGGCAAGCAGTTCATATCATTGCACGCGCTGAATTCGAGGTAGCCTTCGAGCGAGTAGTCCTTTTTGGTCAGACGTACGCGCTGAGTGAAAGTACAGCTATTTTCGAAGTAAGTAATGTTCATCTCGAACATAGGATCAAAGGCAGTCTTAGCACCACTGCCTGGCTTCAAACCACCAACCAGTTCGACGCCGTCCTTTTTGTCCACACCAAAGATGGCGGGGTTGGGACCTCCGTCGGGAATGTTGGTAGAATAGACGTGCCATCCGGCGTCTGCCTTTCCGCTGAATACGATATCTATCTCGTTAGCGGATACTTTTTTGTAGTTCACACTGAAGTTTACCTGCGCCAAAGCTGTCACGCACGACAACATCACGAGGGCAAGTGTCAAGAATAAAGATTTCTTCATAATGATAAAATTTGCCGCAAATTTACTGCTTTATTTTGAAATCAAGGCCTTTGTAACGTGTTGGTAATACAAAAAAAATGTGAAAAAATAGCTTTTCTCACATTTATAGAGGTTGAAATGCAAATTTTACAATCGTTCGAGCACGTATTGCGCCAAATAGCAGCCGAAGGTGGCGGGCATGTATGAGATGGTGCCGGCGGTAGTTTTTTTGTTGCGCTCGCCCTCGACAGCCAACAGGGCATTGCGGTCGGCTTGCTGAGCGGAGAAGACGACGGGCAACTTGCGCCCCTTCAATCCCGCCTTGGTCAATCCGCTGCGCACGCTTTTGCTCAGACCGCAGTGGTAGGTCTGCCAAATGTCGGAGAATTGTATGCTCGAAATGTCGGTCTTGGCGCCAGCGCCCATCGAGGAGACGACACGCACGCGCTCCTTCAAGCAGGTGGCGAGCAGGGCTACTTTGGGCTGAATGGTATCTATGGCGTCGACGACAAAGTCGAAGTGACCGTCGGCAACGAGTTGTGCGGCGCTCTCGGCGGTCAGAAATTCCTGGCGCAGATGTAGTGCGACGTCGGGGTTGATATCTCGCAAGCGAGTGGCGAGAACTTCCACTTTGCTCTGACCTACGGTGGAGTGCAGGGCGATAAGTTGGCGATTGATATTGCTGGGTGACACGCAGTCGGCGTCGACCAGGGTCAGGGTGCCCACACCGGCGCGACATATCATTTCGGCGGCGTAGGCTCCGACGCCTCCTGTACCCACGATCAGGACGTGGGCCGCGGACAAGCGTTGCATTTTCTCAGCACCAAGTAACAGGGTGGTTCGTTCCAGGAATGACATATTTTATATCGGATTTTATACAAAAAAGGGGGGATTAAATGGCCTCATCTATTGGCAAATTGTGAAGCAAGAGAAAGCGCACAAAAATTTCGCGACGCCTCGTTGAAACTTTGCGACGCCTCGTTAAAATTTCGCGACGGCTCGTTAAAAAAAGGTCTAATGTTCTTTGAAAAAAGTCTAACCTTTTTTTCAGGACCTCTTTTCGTGCAAAAAAATAATGACACTATGACAAAAATCTATCGCATATTCACCGGCACACCACCACGGATGCTGGTTGCGCCATCACTATTTGTAGCCAATTGAGTGGGGTAGATGATCATCACACTGCGCGACGAGAAATAGCGCTCTACCTGTTCGGGCAAGCGATCCATATATTTGCGGCGCGAGATGGTGCCACGGCGCGCCACGATGAATACCATCAGGTGATCCTGACGAGTGTTGTGCGCAATGGAAATCATATCGTTCCACTCAGTATAGACGCGGTGTTCGGCAGAAATGCTGTATTTCTTCGAATCCCAATAGGCTTGCAAATCCGCCAAGGTGCCTCGTCCGCCATACGTAGTGACCTGACAACTGAGCTGCTCGGCCAACAGCGCGACACGGTCTGCCCATTGATGGAAACCGGGTTCAAATTCCCCCTTACGAGGCACCAACACGTGGATGTGGCGTATGATGTTGATAGGAGCGACGGCACGATAGATGATCATTTGCTGTTCGATAGCCGAAACGAGGTCTGCTGACAAGCGGCCGTAGAAGTCGTCGGTCAATTTGGACTTCTGGTGAAGACCAATCATCAGGTCGGATGCATTAAATTCCTTCATCGTGTGCGAGATACCACTGACGATATTTACCGACCAACGGCTACGTGTGATCAGGCGTACATTGGCCTCTGCTGCGATACGTACGGCACGCTCCAACTGCTTGACGCCTTCTTCGCGCTGTTGGGCATTATCATCCAACACGACGTTGAGCGCAGTCAATGGTGTGGGCGATTTGGGCGTACGCAGCATCAAGGCGGCATTGACCATAGGCGCTACGGTTTCGGGGTTAGACAGCGCTATCAGGATGCGGTCCTCGGCAATGCGTGTAGTATTCTCGTCTGCCTCGCCGGCTTCGGCCATTTTGCGCGAAGCGTGCTCTGTGAAGAGCGAACTGACGACACAGGTGAACAGGATGAACATCATGGCGCCGTTGAGCACATCGTCGTTGAGCAAACGACTACCATCGGGCAAAATAATCTTATAGCCCACCAAAACTACCGCCAGCGTGGCTGCAGCGCGCGAGTTGGTCAGGCCAAACATCAGGATGCGCTCGATACGCTGCATCTTGAAAATCTTCTGAGTACTCCACGCCGCGATCCATTTGCTCACACAGCCCACAGCGATCATTACCCCAGAGATTAGGAAGATTGAGGGATGTTCGACAAAGGCTACTATATTGATCAGCATCCCTACTCCAATCAAGAAATAAGGAATGAAGATGGCATTTCCCACAAACTCGATGTGGTTCATCAGTGGTGAAGAGGGCGGAATACTATTGTTCAGCACCAAACCGACAAGGAAGGCGCCAAGAATACCCTCCATGCCGACAAATTCCATCAGACCTGCGCCCAGGAAGACCAGGACCATGACGAAAATGTACTGTACGACGCTCTCGTCATAGCGGCGGAAAAACCAGCGCGCTAAGCGGGGGAAGGTCAAGATGATGAGTAAACTTAAAACGACAACGCGGCCGAGCAACCATATCCATTCATTGCTGCCCACCCCTTCCTTGTACATACCGCCCACGACGGCCAGGACGAGCAGGGTCAGGGTGTCTGCCACAATCGTGCCACCGACGGCGATCGAGACGGCTTTGCGACGCGACAGACCGTAGCGCATCACGATGGGATAGGCGACCAGTGTGTGCGAGGCGTACATCGCTGCCATCAAGGTGGCGGCGGCGAGACCGTAGCCCAGTAGTGACATGTTGGCGGTGATACCAAGTAGCATCGGCAGAGCGAAGCTGAGCAAACCTAAAGTCAGGGCGCGCCCCTTGATCTTTTGCACGTCCTGCATATTCATTTCCAGTGACGCCAGGAACATGATATAATAAATGCCGACCTTGCCAAAAAGTTCGAAACTACTGTCGCGGTCCAAAATATGAAAGCCATAGGGACCGATCAGCACACCTGCGAAGATCATGCCGACGACCGAGGGAATGCGCATCCGCTCGAGGAGCATCGGCGCAATCAATATGATGCTCAACACCACAAAGAATATCCATGTGGGGTCGGTCACGGGCAAATATGTTGACAGTTGTTGAAACATTATATCTGGTGCGCTTGAATGTAAAAAATACAAAAAACTGGCGGTGCTCATGTTAAAAATAACCAACAAACACCGTCGCAAGTCTATGTGTCGCTTGCAAAGTAACGAAAAACTTTGCAAATACGGGGTTTTAATCCGTCAGAAAATTATAATTTTGCAACGGATAAATATAAAACAAGGTGTGTTGTGCCACAAATGTTGCAGAACGTAGGTTTGACATATTTGGTAGCACCCCCTTGCCAGTATCAACAGAAATACAAACAAACGACAATGAATGTAGCAATCGTAGGCGCCAGCGGCGCAGTGGGTCAAGAGTTCCTCAGAGTATTGGCCGAAAGAGAGTTTCCTATCGACAATCTTCTATTGTTCGGCTCAAAACGTAGTGCGGGCACCACATATACTTTCCGCGGAAAGGAATATACCGTTCGCGAATTGCAACACGGCGACGACTTCAAGGGCGTAGATATCGTGTTCACCTCAGCGGGTGCTGGTATTTCTAAAGAATACGCCGAAGATATCACCAAGCACGGCGCTGTGATGATCGACAACTCTTCTGCTTTTCGTATGGACGAAGATGTTCCCTTGGTAGTGCCTGAGTGTAATGCCGAGGATGCTTTGGATCGTCCACGCGGCATCATTGCCAATCCCAACTGTACTACGATCATGATGGTCGTAGCGTTGAAAGCTTTCGAACGCCTCAGTCATATTCGCCGCATCCACGTCAGTTCGTATCAAGCAGCCAGTGGCGCAGGTCAAGCAGCCATGGACGAATTGTACGAACAATACAAGCAAGTGCTCGCAGGCGACCCCGTGACTGTAGAGAAGTTTGCCTATCAGTTAGCATTCAACGTGATTCCTCAAATCGACGTATTCCAGGATAATGGTTATACCAAGGAAGAGATGAAGATGTATCACGAAACGAAGAAGATCATGCACTCCGACGTCGAAACATCGGCGATGTGTGTGCGCGTGCCTTCGCTTCGTTCGCACTCTGAAAGCATATGGATCGAGACAGAGAGACCTATTTCGGTGGAAGAAGCACGTCAGGCTGTGCTGGATACAGAGGGTTTGACCTTGATGGACAATCCTGCAGAAAAGGAATATCCTATGCCACTCTTCCTGGCAGGTAAGGACGACGTCTACGTGGGTCGTATCCGCAAGGATTTGGCTAATCCCAACGGCCTCACCTTCTGGATCGTCAGCGACCAGATCCGCAAGGGTGCAGCCCTCAATGCGGTGCAAATAGCCGAGTATTTGATCAAAGTGGGCAACGTAGGATGACGCTGACCATTCACTCCGTAGAAAGTCTGCCAGAGGTAGCAGCAGAATTCCTACGTCTGGCGGAGGGGAAACGTATCTTTGCGTTCCACGGCAGTATGGGTGCGGGCAAGACGACGTTCACCAAAGCGCTGTGCGACTGCCTTGGTGTGTGCGACACGGTCAATTCTCCCACCTTTGCCATAGTCAATGAATACGCTGATACGGCGGGCGATGTCGTGGCCTATCATTTCGACTTCTATCGCTTGAAGTCTGTGGCCGAGGCTATTGATATGGGTGCCGAGGACTACTTCTATAGCGGTGCCTACTGCTTCCTGGAGTGGCCAGAGTTGGTCGAAGACCTCCTGCCCGAGGATACCTTGCACGTCTCTCTGACGGAGCAGGAAGATGGTACGAGATTGATAGAATTTTAGTAAGGCTTTTGTTGTAAATAGCCCGATTGCTATAGACGAAACTCTCTCTAAAACAAAATACGCTTATGGGACTCATAGAATTCAGTAAGCTTCCCATTAATACCCTTGTTGGCGCGGATTGGAAGACTTTCAAAGCCATCAGCAAGGGACGTAAAGTACATAAAGGGTGGCGTGGAAAATATTTTCTCACAAAGGCCGTGTGTCGCATCCTTTCCCTCGTGGCGCCGATCCAAAACCGCCGCTTCAGAAAGCGTTTGGCAGCAGGCGAATTGCCCGAAGATCCTGTGTTCATCCTGGGACATTGGCGCTCGGGCACAACGTTTGTGCACAACGTCCTGTCGTGCGACAAGCACTTTGGCTATTGCACGACCTATCAGACCGTATTCCCGCATCTGATGATGTTTGGCCAGTCTTTTTTCAAGAAGACCATGGCGTGGCTGATGCCAGACAAGCGCCCTACGGACAATATGGAATTGGCCGTCGATCTGCCGCAAGAGGAGGAGTTTGCCTTATCCAATATGATGCCCTACACGTATTACAACTTTTGGTTCTACCCCAAATACGAACAGGAGTATCGCGACAAATATTTGACCTTTCAAGCTATCGACGACAAGGAATTGCAGGGATGGAAGGCGACGTTTGACAAACTCGTACGTATCTCCTTGTGGAATACAGGCGGCACGCAATTTCTCTCGAAGAATCCGCCGCACACTGGACGCGTCAGGGAGTTGGTCAAGATGTACCCCAACGCGAAATTTATCTACCTCGTGCGCAATCCCTATACGGTGTTCGAGAGCACGCGCTCTTTCTTCACCAATACGATCCAACCGCTCAAGTTGCAGGAACTAAGCAACGAGGAAATTGAAGCACAGATTCTGGCCACCTACACCAAACTCTACGAACAGTACGAGGCGGACAAGGCGTGCATCCCCGAGGGCAATCTGATCGAGGTAAAGTTTGAGGACTTCGAAGCCGACGCCTTGGGTATGACAGAGCAAATCTACAAGGTGCTCGACCTGCCCGGATGGGAAGAGGCTCGTCCCGCCATCGAAAAATATGTGGGCTCGAAGAAGGGGTACAAGAAGAATAAGTACGAATATGAACCCCGCACTCGCGAACTCGTCGAAAAGCATTGGCAATATGCCCTCGACCAGTGGGGATACAATTTATAAATAACATTTGGGCAAATCTTATTGTACAAAAACACTGGTCTGACGAAGGCTTTGCACCGTCTCGCAGAACGAGAATCAGACCTCGTTGAAAAAAGGTTAGACCTTGTTGAAAAAAAGTCTAATGTTTTTTGAAAAAGGTAAGGGTTTTTTTAAAAAAGGTCAAGGTTTTTTTTGACAAGCATTTTTCGACTCAGAAATAGCATTTACCAAATATCTACTACACCAATATGATTACACTACAAAACAACGAATTGATACTGCAAGTCGCACTCCAAGGCGCAGAAATGCAAAGCCTGAAGGACGTGCGTACAGGTTACGAATATCTGTGGCAACGCGATCCCGAATTTTGGAACGGCACATCGCCCATCCTCTTCCCCTCGGTGGGCGGACATTGGGACGGACAGTACCGATATGACGGCCGCGTGTGGTCGATGACTAAGCACGGTTTTGTACGCAAACAGGTTTGGACCATTCTCGAACAGAGCGAAACTCACGCCGTGCTCTCCTTCACGCCCACAGCCGAGGAATTGGCCAACTATCCCTTCCCCTGTCGCATCCAGGTGACCTTCCGTCTTGACGGCAGAAAGTTGACTTCGGCTTTTGCCGTAGAAAATCTGGGCGAAAGCACGATGTATTTCCAAATGGGCGGACACCCCGCATTCAACCTGCCTGACTACGATCGCGACGAACCCCTGAGTGGCTACATCACCCTGGAGGGCGAGCCCAAGTCCTTGCTGCGTGCGATGGATCAGGGATGTACTGCGCCCGAGCGCTTCCCCGTGCCCTTCGATGCCGAGGGTCGTATCCCCTGTTGCAAGGAGACCTTTGACAACGAAGCATTGATCTTCGACGAACATCAAGTCAAGGCTGCCACTTTCGTACGCAAGGACGGCACAAAGTTGCTCCGCATCGAAAGCGATGCGCCGGTGTGGCTCTTCTGGTCGCCCCAAGGTCAGCACGCCCCTTTCGTTTGCCCCGAACCCTGGTATGGTCTGTGCGACCGCATCGGCTTCGACGGCGAACTGTCTGAACGCCCCTACATCAACACCTTGGCAGCGGGTCAGACCTGGAACGGCGGCTTTGTCGTAGACCTCTATTAATAGAACGAACGTTACCCTATGAAGCATTTATATATCGAAACCTACGGCTGCCAAATGAATGTGGCCGACAGCGAAGTCGTAGCGGCCGTGATGCGTATGGCTGGCTATGAAATGTGCGACAGCGTGGATACAGCCGACGCCGTGTTCCTCAACACATGCTCGGTGCGCGACAACGCAGAGCAGAAGATCATTCACCGCCTCGAAGCCCTGCATGCTATGCGCAAGAAGGGCCGCAAACTGATCATCGGCGTGTTGGGTTGTATGGCCGAGCGCGTCAAGGAAGGTCTGCTCAACGATCATCACGCCGACCTCGTGGCAGGCCCAGATGCCTATCTGTCGCTGCCCGACCTGATCGCACAGGCAGAGCTCGGCGAGAAAGCTATCAATATCGAACTTTCGACCACCGAGACCTACCGCGACATTGTGCCCGACCGTGTGTGTGGCAATCGTCTGTCTGGTTTCGTCAGCATCATGCGTGGTTGCAACAATTTCTGCCACTATTGCATCGTGCCCTACACTCGTGGTCGCGAGCGTAGCCGTGATGTGCAGAGCATCCTGGCCGAGGTGCGCGATTTGCAGGAACGCGGTTACAAGGAAGTGACTTTGCTCGGACAAAATGTCAATAGTTACGCCTTCACACCCGAAGGCCAAGGCGCTGCGACAGTACACTTCCCCGAACTGCTCCGCCTGGTAGCACGCGAGGCACCCTCGATGCGTGTACGCTTCACCACCAGTCATCCCAAGGATATGAGCGACGAGACACTGCAAGTCATTGCCGACGAGCCCAACGTGTGCCGTCATATCCACCTGCCTGTACAGAGTGGCAGCAACACCATACTGCATACGATGAACCGTAAATATACACGCGAGTGGTACCTGGATCGTGTAGCCGCCATCCGTCGCATTGTGCCCGACTGCGGACTTTCTACCGACATCTTCGCCGGCTATTGTGGCGAGACCGAGGAGGATCACCAACTCTCGCTCTCCCTGATGCGCGAATGTGCCTACGACTCAGCATTTATGTTCAAATATTCTGAACGCCCAGGCACCTACGCCTCACGCCACCTGCCCGACGATGTACCCGAAGAGGTAAAAATCCGCCGACTCGAGGAACTGATTGCCCTGCAAAACGAACTGTCGGCAGAATCCAACCGCCGCTGCATCGGCCGCGAGTACGAAGTGCTGGTGGAAGGCGTCAGCAAGCGTTCGCGTGAGCAACTCTTCGGTCGCACTGAGCAAAACAAAGTCGTAGTGTTCGACCGCCACGAATTCCGCGTTGGCGACTACGTCCGCGTGCGCATCACTGATGCATCATCTGCCACGCTCAAGGGCGAAGTGGTGCAATAGTCTTGCTCACATATCATAGAAATAATACAAGCATTTCGCTCCGACTGATCGCAGGTATCGGTCGGAGCGAATATTTTTTGTTAAGATGCGGCACGTCAATCCCAGGATGTAGGCTCTGAAATCCTGGTCAAACAAGACACGTTTCCTGAATTTTAGGCATTATATTTGTACAATAAACGCACTTTATGTCCAAGAATTTGACAAAAAGCCCTTTTTCTGCAGTTAAATTATGCTAAAATATAGATAAATGCGAGAATAATTGTAAATTTGCCGCTCAGAACTAAAATTAAAACCAACCAAATAAACATTAACTTATGAAAAAGTTTAATTTCGTAAAACTTTTGCTGTTGGTGCTCGTAGCGCTCCCATTGAGCGGACTCCGTGCACAACAAGTGCCTGTGTTGCCTATCGACGAGGCAGTACGCTATGGCAAACTTGAGAACGGCTTGACTTACTACGTGCGCAGCAATGCGCTGCCCGAAGATCGTGTACACTTCTATATCGCACAAAAGGTGGGTGCGGTGCAAGAAGAGGACAACCAACGCGGTCTGGCTCACTTCCTAGAGCACATGTGCTTCAACGGTACTAAGCACTTCCCTGGCGACCGCCTGGTGAAGTATTGCGAAAGCATCGGTGTGAAGTTTGGTCAAAACCTGAACGCTTACACTTCGACCGACGAAACTGTGTACAATATCGACGGCGTGCCCGTGAGCGATAGCAATATCGACTCTTGCCTCTATATCCTGCACGACTGGGCTAATGCGCTCTTGCTCGAAACAAAGGATATCGACAAGGAACGTGGCGTGATCCACGAAGAATGGCGTCAACGCACCACTGGTATCATGCGCATCCTGGACCGCCAGTTGCCCAACATGTACCCTGGTTCTCGCTATGGCTACCGTATGCCTATCGGTACAATGGAAGTGATCGACAACTTCGACCCACAAGTGTTGCGCGACTACTATCACAAGTGGTACCACACACAAAACCAAGCGATCGTCGTAGTAGGTGATATCGATGCAGACAAGATGGTGGAACGCATCAAGGCTATCTTCTCGCCCATCAAGGCTCAGGAAAATCCTGCACCATACGAATTCTATCCCGTGCCCGACAACGACGAACCTATCTATATCGTAGACAAGGACAAGGAAGTGGCACAAGTGATGATGCAATTGGACTTCAAGCAAGAACCCTTGCCCATGGAATTGCGCGGCACTCAGATGGAAATCGTGTTTGGCTATATCAACAGCATCATTTGCAAGGTGGTGAACGCACGCCTCAACGAATTGGCGCTCAAGGGCGACTGCCCCTTCACACAAGCTGGCGTAGCATACGGCAACTATTGGGTGAGCAAGACTAAGAGCGCTCTGAGCGTGAGCATCATGCCTAAGTCTGGCAAGGATGTAGAAGCCCTGCAAGTGGTGATGCAAGAGTTGGAACGCGCTAAGCGTTTTGGCTTCACAGCAACAGAGGTATTGCGTGCGAAGGAAGAGTTTATCAGTTCGCTCGAAACACTCTACAACAACCGCGAAAAGCAAAAGCACAACTTCTATACTCAACAATACGTGCGTCACTTCCTCGAAGGCAATGCAATTCCTGATTTGGAAACAGAATTCCAACTCTACAAGCTCTTTGCACAACAATTGCCAGTGGAAGCTATCAGCCAAACTTTCCAACAATACGTAGCATCGACCGACAAGAACTTCGTGCTCTTCGCTGCATATCCTGAAAAGGAAGGCCAGGCAGTACCTACTGTTGAACAATTGAAGGGTGCTGTCGAAGCGGCTAAGGCGGCTGAACTGACAGCATACGTGGACAATGTGAAGAATGAACCACTCGTACCCGAACTCCCTGCTAAGGGTAAGATCGTGAAGGAAGCTAAGGCTGACTTTGGCTACACTTGCTGGACATTGAGCAACGGCGCTCGCGTATTCTTCAAGAAGACCGACTTCAACGAAAGCCAAATCCTGATGTCTGCTCAAAGCTTCGGTGGTAAGGGTTGGTTCAACGACAAAGACGTGGTGAACTTCGAATTGATGGATCAAGTGATCAACGCAACTGGTCTGGGTAACTTCACCACAACCGAATTGCAAAAGAAACTCGCCGGCAAGCAGGTGTCTTGCAGCGTATCTACAGGCAACGCTACTGAAAACTTGAGCGGTTCATCTACGCCTAAGGACTTGCGCACACTGTTCGAATTGATCTATCTCCGCTTTCAGGCTCCAGCCAACGACGTGGATACTTACAATACTATCATCGCAGGTCTACGCACTCAGTTGGAAAACGTAGAAAAGTTGCCCCAAGCTGCATTCTCTGACTCACTCACCAAAACTGTATACGGCAATCACCCACGTGCCAACCGCATCAAGTTGGCAGACATCGACAAGGCTGACTACGAAACTATCAAGCGTCTCTATAGCGAACGCTACAACGCTGGTGGCGACTTCGACTTCTACTTCACTGGTAACCTCGACGTAGATAGCCTCCGCCTCTTCACCGAACAATACATCGCGCCTCTCAAGGCTGTGAAGAAACGCGAAGGATACAACAAGAAGTTCGAAATGGAACCATTGAAGGGTGTGCGCAACAATCACTTCGTACGCAAGATGGAAACTCCTCAGGCTACCTTCATCCAACTCTGGACTGGCGACCTGAAGTACACTGTGAAGAATGCTGCTATCGTGAAGGCTTTGGGTTCAATCCTGACCGAACGCTATCTGAAGAGCATCCGCGAAGACGGCGGTATGGCATACAGCGTAGGCGCTAGTGCTAACGCAAGCTTTGGCACAAAGGAATCTTACATGGTACAAATCTACTGCCCAGTGAAGCCTGCACTCAAGGATGAAGCTTTGCGCTTGGTACGCCTAGACATCGACAAGATTGCGGCTGAAGGCGTGACTGCAGAAGAATTGGATAAGGTGAAGAAGTTTGAACTCAAATCATTCAACGACAAGCAACGTGAAAACGGCTACTGGCAAGGTTTGATCGGTAATAAGGTGAACTGGAACAAGGATACACAAAAGGACTACGAAAAGGCTATCCAGGGCCTCACCTCTAAGGATATCCAAAACTTCGTGAAGAACGTGTTGCTCAAGCAAAACAACTGCATCACCGTGTCTATGCTTCCTGAAGATATGACTGAATAAGCTTTCTATAAAAGCTCATTAATACGAAAAAACCTCTCTGGCCATGCGTCGGAGAGGTTTTTTTGTGCGATCTGCACTACTGAACAGAAAAAAGTTTGTAGTTTTGCAATACAATGAATCTTGGCGCGTGCTATATCTGATAAACACTGCGCGCAACCTTAATACTAACGATGATACGCAAATTCGATTTCTTAGTCATAGGCTCGGGTGTAGCGGGAATGAGTTACGCCCTGCAAGTAGCAGAATCGGGCAAAGGTAAAGTGGCACTGGTCTGCAAATCAAATATCGAGGAAGCCAACACAGCAAAGGCGCAAGGCGGTATAGCATCCGTCACAAATCTGAAACTTGACAACTTCGAGAAGCATATCCACGACACGATGGTGGCGGGCGACTACATCAGCGATCCAGCAGCCGTCGAACAAGTGGTAAAAAACGCTCCCGCCGGCATACAAAGCCTGGTGAAATGGGGCGTGAAGTTTGACAAAACGGCCGACGGCGAGTTTGACCTGCATCGCGAGGGCGGACACTCTGAATTCCGCATCTTGCATCATGCCGACGACACCGGATTCGAGATCCAGCGCGGTCTGATCGAAGCCGTACGCCGTCATCCCAATATCACATTGCTCGAGCATCATTTTGCCGTAGAAATCATCACGCAGCACCACCTGGGCATCGAGGTGACACGCCGCACGCCCGACATCGAATGCTACGGCGCCTATGTGCTCGACCCCGACACCGGACGCATCAACACCCTGCTCTCCAAGGTCACAATCCTGGCTACGGGTGGCGTGGGTGCGGTATATGCTACCACCACCAACCCTAACATTGCCACAGGCGACGGCATCGCGATGGCCTATCGTGCCAAGGCTACAGTGGCAGATATGGAATTTGTACAGTTCCACCCCACAGCGCTCTACAATCCTAAGGAAGCACACCCGGCATTCCTCATCACCGAGGCTATGCGAGGCTATGGTGGCATCTTGCGTTTGCCCAGTGGCGCCGAATTCATGCACAAGTATGACCGCCGTCTATCCCTCGCTCCACGCGATATCGTGGCGCGTGCCATCGACAAGGAGATGAAGATACACGGCATCGACCACGTCTGCTTGGACGTCACCCACAAGGATCCCGAGGAGACGCGCAAACATTTCCCCAATATCTATGCCAAGTGTCTGTCTATGGGTATAGATATCACGCGTCAGTATATTCCTGTAGTGCCTTGTGCCCACTATATGTGCGGAGGCATCAAGGTCGATCTGAATGCGCAGTCCAGCATCCACCGCCTATATGCTATCGGCGAATGTTCATGTACGGGACTGCATGGTGGCAATCGTCTTGCGTCCAACTCGCTCAGCGAAGCCGTGGTCTATGCCGAAGCTGCTGCTAAGCACTCGCTGGAGCATGTGGATGAATATGAATTCAACAACCAAGTGCCCGAGTGGAACGACGAAGGCACCCTGTCCAACGAAGAGAAGGTCTTGATCGCCCAGGACATCAAAGAGGTGGGACAAATCATGTCCAACTACGTCGGCATCGTGCGCAGCGACCTCCGCCTCAAACGTGCCTGGACACGCCTCGACCTCCTGTACGAAGAAACCGAGGAACTCTTCAAACGTGTCAAGGCTACGCCCGACCTTTGCGAACTCCGCAATATGATCAACGTGGGTTATCTGATCACACGCTGGGCCATCGAGCGCAAGGAAAGTCGTGGTCTGCACTACACGATAGACTATCCGCGCCATGCGTATGATCAGGAGTGAAAATAGGGTGAGAAGATAGGTCTTATGTCTTCTCCCCATTAATAATTCCTTACCTCGCAGTCTTTTATAGGCTAAGATTAGCAGACCAGCAAAAGCATAATAAGCCAAGACCTTTTTGAAAAATATGATGTATTCTTCAAAAAGGTCTTGGTATGTTTTTAAAGACTTTATTGTAATAGGATTTACAAATTCTTCAGCATTTCTGCCGCTTCTTTATGTCCTTGCTCTGCAGCTTTCTTAAGCCAATTTTTAGCAATTTTACTGTATCCAGCATATTGTCTTTGATTCCAATAACAACACCCAAGTTCATATTGTGCATCTTTATGTCCTTGCTCTGCTGCTTTTTTTAACCATTTTTTTGCATAGTGGTCATAAGTGACATTATCTGGATTTTTCTTACTAAATTGGAAATAGTAGTAACCTAATTCGTATTGCGCTTGAATGTTTCCATTTTTTGCGGTTTGGATTAGGTTTTCTTCTGCTTCCTTTGTTAATACTACAATGGGAGTCTCTTGTTTAGTTTGTTCACTTTGAATTTCTACATTGTGAACTGATGTCGTAACAGGTGTTGAAGGGTGTGAGTTTTTGCCTATCTCAAGTGTATTATTGCTGATAACTCCATCCAAACTAACAGATCTTAAATTCTTATATTTTGCAGGATAACCAGATACTTTAACTTCTATTCTATTATAACCTGTAATTTTTATTTCGTATTGTGGTGCAATAAGTATGTCCGCATCACCATTGTTCTTAAGTGCTTTAACAATTGCGCAATTTTTTGCATTTTCAACTGCGCCATCATTATGCTGGGTATATGTATAAGAGATTTTTTCTTTAGAAATTTCTAAATCAGCCGTAACAGAAATATTTACGTCTTTTGTTGGTGGTTCTGTGTTAATTGTAATAGTTGGTGTTGAACACGATGCGAATAGTGCAATAGCAACACATGCTATAATACAAATCTTTTTCATAATAATATAGT
>JAGKTZ010000053.1 GCA_021153165.1 Prevotellaceae bacterium | reverse complement strand
AAGATTTGGCTCCGGCATATATATCCTATTATCTTTTTTATAGATTCTAAAGATTTGCGTGAGACCCCAAATACTCGTGATACACGTGATACGTGGAGAGTTTTTAACCACGAATTGACACGAATGATATTTAGCTCCAGCGTATTTCTCGTATCTACACGTATAAGAATTTCCTCTCGCTTGCCTCAAATATCATTCGCGCACGATGACTATCTCGCCATTGCTCTTCAGTTTGATGATACTCGAGGCCGCAGGGTTTTCTCCCTCTTCTCTGCGCGAAGTGCATACATAGTCTACAGCTTTGAGCAAATCGGGGTTGATGTCCGCAAAGCAGCGGGGCGAGGCTTCGCCACTTATGTTGGCCGAAGTCGACACTAATGGTCGCTTCAAGCGCATACACAGTTCGCGACTGAAGGGTTCGCTCGTCACCCGTATAGCTGCACTGCCATCTTCAGCAGCCAAGCTCGGCGCCAGGTATCTCACGTCGTCATAGATGATAGTGAGCGGACGCGATGCCACTTCTATCAAGTCCCATGCCACATCGGGCATTTCTTTGACATAACCTTGTACCTTGATGGGCGAATCCACCAGCGAAATCAGTGCCTTGCTGTCGGCACGATGCTTGATGTCGAAGACACGACGCACTGCCGCCTCGTTCGTAGCATCACAACCTATCCCCCAAATCGTATCTGTGGGATAAAGTATCACGCCCCCTTTGTTTAGCACCTCGAGTGCACGGGCTATATCCTCACGCCATTCAGCAGGCAGAGGTTTACCTTTTGCTTTTCGTTCGTTGTTCATAATTGATGCGAAGTTAGTGAATCGTGGACAAACACACAAGCGAAAATGCCCCGATTTTTTCAAGATTTCACAAACCCTTGGCAAATTTAAAAAAAACTAGACCTTTTTTGAAAAAGATTAGACTTTTTTTAAAAAACATTAGACCTTTTTTCAGCCACCCTTTGCCAAGTTTTAGGGAAGCAAAAAAGGAGAAGGATTTTGTCCTTCTCCTTTTGATGCATTATAGGGTGTGAGTGTTATTTCACTACTACTTTTTTGTCTCCTACCAAGTAAGTGCCTGTGGGCAGTTCGATAGTTTTGCTGCCAGCGACTTCGCCACGCCATATTTGTTTGCCTGCCATGTCAACGATAGTCACTGTGGTAGATTTGGGCGCTTGGATATGGAGTTTATGTCCCTGCACTTTTACATCAAGGGCCACGAGACTGTGTGTTGCGATTTGTGTGGGTTCAATCAACTCCAGACGCATGCAGTCGATGTCTGCTGCCCAACCTGCGTCGGTATAGAGGCGCACGACGTTGTTACCAGGGTTGAGTGTGATTTCAAAATCTTGATGAGCAACGTTGCTCCAGCTGCCACCGTTGAGTGTTGCAGAGATAGGCGCGCCGTCATTTACGCTTATCTTGATATTGCGGTTTTCGCCAGTGATAAATGCAAGGGTCATCTTGTACTTACCACCCGTGTGGCTGTAGACGTTGCGCCACTGCAAGTCGTTGCTGGCACGATTGCCCAACCAACCTACGATAGCGCCGCCCGATGCGTCTGATTTTTCGCTATAGATAGCTGTGCCACGTGATTCATTATTCCACAATTCCTGATATTCGCTGAGCCATGCAGTTTCGGCTTCGTAGACTGTGCGTTCCAAGCGCTGGGCAGCTTCCAGGGTATAGATGCGTGTGCCGTGGGCGGGAACTGTGACGGACATTTCGCCGCTGAAGGAACCTACGTCTTTGCGTTGGAACAGGTCGCGCGCTTTCACTTCGCCCGCCAGGTCTAGCATAGAGAAGTCTACTGTCACATTCTTTATGCCATTCGAGGGGTTGTAGACGGCGATGGCGCGCTTCTTGCCGTAAAGTTCTTCAACGTCCTTGACGAGGATGTAGCAGTCGTTTTCCTTTTCCACCACATAGGCCTGAAGGCCCAGGGTGTTTTGGTTGAGTGCAATGAGTTCTTCGTTTTGCATCAACTCCAAGGCGTTGCCCTTGATGTCGTGCAGGTCGCAACCGATGAGCAGAGGCGAACTCATGATGCACCACATGCCAAAGTGCGTCTTGTCCTCCTCGTCGGTGAGACCGCGGCCCACTTCGAGCATATCCATGTCGTTGTAGTGGCCGTATGTGGTGTAGGCTGAGAGGTAGAGACTCTGGCCAATGATGCTCTTGATAGATTCCCAACCGAGGTAGATGTCCTCGGTGGTGCGCCAGGAGTCAACGATGTCGCACACCCAAGTGCCAGGGAAAGCCCAGCGGCAGATGTTCCAGTTCAGGTCCTTCTTGTTTACGCCACGAATAGCAGCAGCGATTTCCTTGTAGCGTTGCTCTTCGTCAAGGTCCAAGCCTTCGGCATTATTGCCAGCATCGGCACCGCAATAGTCTACCTTGATGAAGTCGAAATCCAGGTCGTCGAAATAGAGCGCCAGATCCTCGTCATCGTGACCATACAGACCTACGCCGATACCGATAGTATCTTTTGGATTGCCCCAGAATGATGCGCAGGTGTTGCGCCCTGCGTCAGAGTAGATACCTGCCTTGAGTCCCTTGCTGTGGATATAGTTCACTAATGGGCGTAGTCCGTTTGGGAATCGGGTAGGGTGGATTAACAGCTTTCCCTCTTTGTCGCGACCGCCAAAGAAGCCGTCGTCGATATTAATGTACTTATATCCCTTGTCAAAGAAACCGAGATTGACCATCGCATCTGCTTGAGTGCGCACAAGCGAGTCATTGATTTGAAAACCATACGTGTTCCACGAACTCCAACCCATGATAGGTGGTTGCTGAGCATTGGCTGAGGCAAAATAACCTGCAGAGACTGCGAGCAAGGAGAGCAAAAACTTTTTCATTGTAATCATAGTATTATATCAATATGTGCGTAAAAATAATATTGGTATGTATATTGTGAGTATCGCTGACAAAATTAGTCAAAATTTTTATATCTCACCAGAAGAAATGTATATTTCCTATCAAAATACTTCGGAGTATGGTACGCCAAATACTCGCTCTTCGCTGAATCAAAATGAAGGCCACAACTATTTTACCCACTTTTTAGTATTGGTGTAGATAGAATTATTTTGTAATTTTGCATTCGAAATTTAGAAAAGTATATATCATTGATGCGAGAAAGTTCACTATTCAAATGGTTCAGGTTGTGCCCACTATTGCTATTTGTGGTGTTTCAAGTAGTGCTCTATAGCTCTGCTCACTACCACATTGTTGGTGGCAGAACCCTGTTTCACTCGCATCCATTGACTGATGCCAATCACAATCACAGTGCTGAAGAAATTGCTACGATCGATTTGCTATCGCATTTCTTCGCCGATGAAATGAGTGATGGATTCCAATTAGTTCAGCCTTTCTATTATCCTCCTTCTGTAGACGAAGCCGAGATGACTTCGCCTATTTTTACGTTTACGACGAGGGATGCTAAACCTCGTGACCCGCCTATTTGTTTTGTTTGATTGGATAGCCTTTTGCGGGTAAGGTCGTTTTTTCACAAGTAGTACAGCACTATAGAAATTGCGCCAAGGGGAATCTCCTTGGTGAGGCGTTGTGCCATATGGGCGGAGATATGTCTGTTTGCCTATGTTGTTGCTAATGTTAGGGCTTGTAGTGCTTACGACCAACCTACCGCTTTTATTTACAATTAGTAACAAAACAAATATTGATTTACGGATAATGAGAAAAATATTGCTATACATGGTGGCTATAGTCGCTATGCTGCCTCAATATACTGTGGCGCAAAATGTGAAGACGCACAGCGTGATGGGGAATGTGACGAATGAACAAACAGACGAACCGCTGACGGGCGTGGTGCTGCAATTGGTGGAAACCAAAACGAAGGCAACGACCAACGAAGCGGGTGAATATATATTCATGGGAACCAAAAGCGGGAAATATACGCTACGTGCTATCCTGTTGGGTTATGAGACTCTCGAAACCGCAATAGAGGTGAGTGCCGATGACGCGGTGACACGATGCGACCTGAAGATGCAGCCAAAGAACTATGACATGAATGAAGTGGTGGTGAGCGCTAATCGCAATGAGGTGAAACGTAGTATGGCGCCAGTCGTGGTGAGTGTGTTGAACCAAAAAATGTTTGAGACGGTCAATTCGCCCGATTTGGCTAAGTCCCTGAATTTTCAATCTGGGCTCAGAGTAGAAAACAATTGCCAAAACTGTGCCTTCCCACAGGTGCGTATCAATGGTTTGGAAGGCCCTTATTCACAAATCCTGATAAATAGTCGTCCTGTGGTGAGTGCGCTGTCGGGCGTGTATGGTTTGGAGCAAATCCCCGTGAATATGATTGAGCGTGTGGAGGTAGTGCGTGGCGGCGGTTCAGCACTTTTCGGTGCTAATGCTGTGGGAGGTACGATAAATATCATCACCAAGACACCGACGAGCAATTCGTTTGCCGTGAATACCCAGGTATCAAATATGAATGGCAAGGCGTGGGAAGAGACCATGGGTGCCAATGTATCGCTCGTATCAAAAGACCGCGACTATGGCATCGCGCTCTATGAATCTTTCCGCAATCGCAATCCCTATGATGCGGACGGTGATGGCTTCTCCGAAGTAGGTTTGTTGGAAATGAATACTTTTGGTTTGCGTTCATTCTATCGCCCTACGTCACAAAATGTGATCAATGTGGAGTATCATACGACTAATGAATTCAGACGCGGCGGTAATAAATTTGACCTGGAACCATTCAATACAGATATCACTGAGCAGACGAAGCATATCATCAATAGTGGAGGTCTGTCGTACGACCATTTCCTGCCAGGTAATCGTCATAAATTCTCTGCTTACGTTTCGCTGCAACACATAAATCGTAATAGTTACTACGGCGCGCAGCAAAATCCTGATGCTTATGGTAAGACCACAGACTTGACGTATGTCGTTGGTACAACGTATTCGGGTAGTTTTGATCGCGTGATTTTTGCGCCTGCTACGTTGACTGCAGGTCTCGAATACCAGGCTAACTCGATGCACGATGTGATGGTGGGTTATGGTAGAGATATGGAGCAAGATGTGAAAATTGGCGGTGGTTTTGTGCAGAACGAATGGCAGATGAAATATTTCACCTTGTTGGCAGGATTCCGACTGGACAAGCATAATTTGATAGACAAGCCCATTTTTAGTCCACGTATCAATTTGCTGTATCGTCCTTTCGAAAAACTTCAGGCTCGCTTGACTTGGTCTACAGGTTTCCGTGCGCCACAAGCCTACGACGAGGATTTGCATATCACTGCAGTTGGCGGAGAGGGTGTACTTATCCAATTAGCAGAGGGATTGAAACCCGAACACTCTAATAGTTTCAGTGGTTCAGTAGACTGGGCAACCAATTTTGGACACTGGAGTGCCAATTTCCTCGTCGAAGGGTTCTATACTGACCTACGCAATGTGTTTGTACTCGAAAATATTGGCGTGGATGCAGCTGGCAATGCGTTGCAGGAACGTCGCAATGGTAGCGGTGCTCGTGTGTATGGTGTGAATCTGGATGCGAAGATAGCGCATGGCAAGGAGATTGCCCTGCAAGCAGGTTTTACCTATCAGCAAAGTCGTTACAAGGAAATGGAAGTGTGGAGCGAAAATCCCCTTGTTGCACCAACTAAGAATATGCCTCGCACGCCTAATTGCTACGGATATTTCACCTTGACTTCATCTCCTTTGCGTAACTTTGAAGCATCGCTCTCGGGCGTTTATACAGGTCGCATGTATGTGCCTCATTTCGCTCCTGCTCCTGGCGATGTGCCTGCTGACTATGAATATACCTATATCCAGCAAGATGAAATGGTGCGCACACCAGATTTCTTCGACTTCAATGCAAAAGTAAGTTACACCTTTAATTTGGCTGATAAGGTAAATTTGCAGATCAACTGCGGTGTGCAAAATATCTTCAATGCTTTCCAGCAAGATTTGGACAAGGGTGGCTATCGTGACTCGGGCTACTTCTATGGTCCAACGGCGCCCCGCACTTATTTCCTTGGTTTGAAGATAACGAACTAATTAGTTTATCCGATTTCAATATTATTCCCTGCATGTAGTTCATGTGGGGAATTTTTTTGTGTGAAAAAGATTAAAGTAAGCTTAAGGTTTTATCATTATTCGCTCGCTCGCTTATTCGTATCTCTGAGATAAATCTAGAAGATACTTTCGCTCGCTTTGAAAAATATTGAAGTAAACTTCATATTTCTCGCTCGCTTATTCGTATCTTTGTCCCAAAATTAAATAAAAGGAATGAAGATTATGAAAAAGTTTTTGTTGATGATGCTGGCAGTAGTTGTAATGATGGGTTGCCAAAATCAGTCGAGTGATAAAGATAATTTGAAGAATGGCACTCATCGTGAAAAGAGAAATGCACAAGAGTTGTTGGGCCAGGAATATCTGAAGCAGGCAAGAGAATATCTCGCCGACAAGGAATTTGAAGCAGCCAGAGCAGAGATTGATTCGATGAGAAATAATTGTCGACGTGCATTGACTGCCAGAGAGGCTGGTATATTGTTGCTTGACTCAATCAATTTGGCTGAGGCAGAACACAATTTGCTTTTGCTGGACGAGAGAATGAAAACAGAAAAGGATTCAATGACTGTGCTAAAGGAAAGATTTGATGAAATGTTTCTTAAGGCTGAGTTTTATAGAAGGAAGATTGAGCACGATCGCAGTCAGTCTCGTCAGTAGACTCTACTTTATTTGATAGAGATGAATGAGACTTATTCAAGAATATCCTATAGGAAATCAATAAATGAACAATATTTCAACACAAAGTCTGAGTGAAATTCAAAGAGAGGCCGTCACCTATATAGACGGCCCTTTGTTGGTAGTAGCAGGTGCCGGAGCGGGAAAAACTCGCGTATTGACCAGTAAAATTGCCTACTTGTTGGAGTGCGGTGTATTGCCCTGGCGTATCCTGGCATTGACCTTTACCAACAAAGCAGCAAAGGAAATGAAAGACCGTATTGGCAAACTGATTGGTGGGGCACACCTTCAGGGGTTGAGGATGGGCACATTTCACTCGATGTTCCTGAGAATTTTGCACGAAGAAATTGCACATACCGATTTCCAAAAGGACTTTAGTATTTACGATAGTGCAGATTCGAAGAGTTTGATTAAGAGTATCGTCAAGGAAATGGGACTTGACGAAAAGGTCTACAAAGCATCGTACGTAGCTTCACGTATTTCTGAGGGAAAGAACCAATTGCTTACCCCCGAAGCTTACGAGGCTAATACACTGATGAGGCATCGTGATAAGAGTAATAATGTCGAAAAGGTGTATGAAATCTATCGTCAATATCGTCAACGTTGCATCACTGCCAACGCTATGGATTTCGATGATTTGTTACTTAATACTTATCTGCTGTTTGACCGTCATCCCGAAGTGCGTGCTAAATATGCCAATCTCTTTGAGTATATCCTAGTGGACGAGTATCAAGATACCAACTTTGCCCAACACAAGATTATCGCACAGTTGACACATCCTGCATCTAAGATGTGTGTGGTCGGTGACGACGCTCAAAGTATCTACGGATTCCGTGGTGCTGAGATTGACAATATATTACAATTCACACAGCAATATCCTGGTGCAAAGGTAGTGAAACTGGAGCAAAATTACCGTTCGACTCAGACCATCGTCAATGCTGCCAATAGCATCATAAAGCACAATAAATATCAAATCCCCAAGGTCATCTACAGTAGAAACGAAGTGGGCGAGAAAATTCCCATTATCACAGCATTTAGTGATAAGGAGGAAAGCACCAGAGTGGTGGGGAAATTGCAATATTTGAAACGCAAAGAGTCGCTGGAATACAATCAAATAGCAATATTATACCGCACCAATGCTCAAAGTAGAGGATTTGAGGATGCATTGCGTAATGAAGGCATACCTTATCGTATCCACGGCGGCCTTTCGTTCTATCAAAGAAAGGAAATTAAGGATGTCGTAGCTTATATGCGTGTGGTGTGCAATCCCAATGACGAGGAGGCGCTCAGGCGCATCATTAATTATCCCGCTCGTGGTATTGGTAAGACGACCGAGGCAAAGCTTATTGCCACAGCTACGGCGAATAATGTGTCCATTTGGGAAGTTCTGACGAATTTGACCTACTATGACGTCAATATCAACAAAGGTACTGCTGCCAAACTTGGCAACTTTGTGCAATTGATTGAGGGTTTTAGCACAGCTGTGTCAAGTATGAGTGGCTACAAGTTGGCTTCACGTGTCATAAATGAAAGTGGTATCGCTGCTGAGTACAGTCGCGAAAGAAGTCCCGAGAACCTCAGCGCATTGGAAAACCTGGAAGAATTGCTTAATGCTATCAGCACTTACGAGGCCGACTTGCTCGAGGAAGAGGGACAAAATCTGGTAACATTGTCCGACTATTTGGCGCAAATATCGCTGCTCACCGATGCCGATAAGAATGACGACGGCTTGCCCAAAGTCACACTGATGACAGTGCATGCAGCCAAGGGATTGGAGTACGACGCCGTCTTTGTCACAGGAATGGAGGACGACCTCTTCCCCAATGCGAGCAGCAGATATAATCCCAAGGAAATGGAAGAGGAGCGCCGCCTGTTTTATGTAGCCGTGACCAGAGCCAAGCGCTTCTGCTGTCTGTCTTTTGCGAGGAGTCGATTTAAGTTTGGTAGTATTGAGGTGTGCGAGCCAAGTCCTTTCCTTAGTGAAATAGATAGTCAATATGTTGCCTCGGATAACTCCTTGTCTACATCTGCATCAAATACAAAGAATTACTTTCACAAACCTGAGCAAACGACTGCTTCGCAGAGATTTACTAAAATTACACCTCCTACGGCACGCTTCAAACCTGTTTCAAATACAGCGTCAAATTATTCGACAGCGACTACTGCAAATGCCTCCGCTACGAATGCTTTCAAAGTAGGCGACAAAGTCAAGCATGAGCGATTTGGCGTTGGCGTGGTGATAGAACTCGAGGGCAGTGGAGCAGGTGAAAAGGCTCGTGTCCGATTTGAATATACAGGCGAAAAATCCCTGTTGCTGAAGTTTGCCAAAATGACAAAAATAAATTAAGCTCAGGCAGTATGGCCTACCAATATAAATGTGTTGATACAATAAATCAATAATCCCTGCGTTAATATTCTGATAAATCATATATTCGGCGACTGCTGAAAAACTTTGCGACGTCTCGTGAAAAAAAAGTCTAACCTTTTTTAAATTTGCCGTCGCGAAATTTCAACAAGCCGTCGCGAAATTTTTAGGTCCCCTTTTGTCGTACAATAGTGAATAGACATCAATACATATCCGACTCAAGTGCATCACAGTTCGCTTGCCGATTTGTGATGACACTCTGTCTATTCTTCTGTCTGGCTTTGTCTGTCTTAGCCCAAAAGCGTAGCCGCATCTTCGGCACACTTAGGGACGAGAGCGGCAATCCTATTGAGTTGGCCACCGTCCAGGTCAAAGGGCAAGGTGTATTGACGGTGTCAAACCTCAAAGGCGAATATTCGCTCTATTGCACCTCGCGCGACACCGTGCAGGTGGTCTATTCGATGATAGGTTATGAGTCGCGCAAACGACTATTGCACAATCCTGGCGACTCCGTTCGCATGGACGTTATGCTTCCCACTCACGAAGGAATGCTGGGCGAGGCTGTGGTCAAAGCTATGAATATACAGACAGGAACCACTCAGCGCATTAAACCCGTCGATACCAATTTGATGCCATCTACTACAGGCAATGGCGTAGAAGAAATCATCGCGACACAAGCTGGTGTGTCTACTCACAACGAACTCTCGTCGCAATACAACGTCCGCGGTGGGTCTTTCGACGAGAACTGTGTCTACCTGAATGGCGTTGAAGTGTATCGCCCGATGCTCGTACGCTCAGGCCAACAAGAGGGACTCAGTATCATCAATCCCGATATGGTCGAAAGTATCGGCTTCTCCTCAGGTGGTTTCGAGGCCAGATATGGCGACCGTATGTCCTCGGTGCTCGATATTACTTACAAGCGCCCCGAAGCCCTCGAAGCTTCGGCAGCCATCAACTTGCTTGGTGCTGGTGCCTACGTAGGGTGGGGCAATAGCAAGGTGAGCCTGATGACCTCCGTTCGCTACAAGACCACACGCTACCTTATGGGTACGATGGATACTGGTGGCGAATATAAACCTAACTTCCTCGACTATCAAGCCTATGTGTCGTGGCGACCTACACGCCGCTGGACGATAGATGTGCTGGGTAATATCTCGGACAATCACTACAATTTCTACCCCAAAGACCGTGAGACCAGATTTGGTACGATGAACGATGCCAAGAGTTTTAAAGTCTATTTTGATGGTCAGGAGAAGGACCATTTTCGCACCCTGTTCGGCTCGCTCACAGCGACCCACAATTTCAATGCCGACACCTATTTGGCTTTGCAAATGTCTGCCTTTACATCCAAAGAGCAGGAAACTTACGACATCCAGGGCGAATATTGGCTCAACGAGGCTACCGGGCAAGATCAATTGGGCGTCGGTACATACATGGAGCATGCGCGCAATTATCTCAAGGCAGGCGTGGTCAATACAGGCTTGCGCTTTCGCACCCGATTAGAGCACCACACACTGCAGGCTGGTTTCAACTGGCAAAATGAATCTATTCACGAAAATTCACGCGAGTGGGAGATGCGTGACTCCATGGGGTATTCCCTGCCTCATGCTCCCAACGAACTCAAACTGATTTATAGTCAGCGCTCCAAGGCCGACCTCCGCACAAATCGCTTCGAACTCTTTGCGCAAGACACCTGGCGATTCAAGAATAATCTGGGCTTGTTCAATCTCACTTATGGCGCGCGCCTTTCGCACTGGAGCTGGAACAAAGAAGTACTCTTCTCGCCACGTGCCTCGATCGGCTGGTTGCCATCATTCTGCGACGGATTGACATTTAGGTTTGCCACTGGCGTTTATTACCAATCGCCTTTCTACAAGGAAATCAAGGATACCACTATCGTCGCAGGTATCTCAACAGTTGCGCTCAACAAAGAAATCAAGTCCCAACGCTCCATCCACTTCGTACTCGGCGGCGATTATACCTTCCGCATGATGCGTCGTCCGTTCAAGTTTACTGCAGAGGCCTACTACAAGCATTTGTCGAATCTTATCCCCTATACCATCAACAACGTTCGCGTCGTTTATTATGGTCAGAACCTTAGCCGAGGCTATGCTACAGGGATAGACTTCAAACTCTATGGCGAATTTGTACCTGGCACCGACTCCTGGCTCACCTTCTCCATCATGTCGACCAAGGAGAAGTACAAAGGACAGTGGATGCCTCGTCCTACTGACCAGCGTTACAATCTATCACTCTACTTTACCGATTATTTTCCAGGTACCGAGCGATGGTCCTTTACCCTCAAGGCTGCCCTGGCCGACGGACTTCCCTTCGGTCCTCCTCATACCGACCGCCTGCAGCACCGCTTCCGTGCTCCAGCCTACAAGCGCGTGGACCTTGGTATGAGCTACAAACTCATAGCCAACGAAGACGGCCACCTGCGTCGTTTTGGCAAATTCATCAAGACCGCATGGATTGGACTTGATGCCTTCAATATCCTTGGTATCAAGAATGTCAACTCCTATTATTGGGTGACCGACATTACAAATACGCAATACGCTGTGCCCAACTACTTGACGGGAAGACAAATCAATGTCCGCTTGAATTTCAAGTTCTAAAAAAATATAGGTAGACGAATCTGTTGGTGGAAGATGCTTAGTTCGCACTTGTCTACTCGTCCACTTGTCCACTTGTCTACTTGTCTACTCATCTTCTATTTTTCCTCTTAAAAGCCCTATAAAGTGCATTTTCTTGTTATATGCCCGAAAAATATATATAGGAAATTTCTGTTTCTCATAAAAAAAAGCGAAATTTGCAGAAATTAAGAAAAATGGCCATGGGTTATATTACAGAAATCACGGACCTCATTATATACATCATCAAAGGTGTCATCATTGGTATAGTAGCATCTGCGCCAATGGGACCAGTTGGTGTGCTTTGCATTCGCCGTACGATCAAGAAAGGTCGCATTTATGGCCTGATGACAGGAGCAGGTGCGTCAATGAGTGATTTGATTTATGCGATCATCACGGGTTATGGTATTTCACTGTTGCCCTTTTTGCAGAATCCCCAGAATGAATTTTGGATGAAATTGGTGGGTTGCGCTTTGCTCTGTGGATTTGGTATTCACATGTATCGTACAAAGCCAGCGCCAAAACTTCAACCCGAAAGTGCTAAGAAGGGTTCGCTCTTCAAGAACTTCTTCACAGCCTTTATGATTACGTTGTGCAATCCGATGATTGTCTTCTTGTTTATCGCCTTGTTCAATATGTTTGCTCCCTTTGTGGGCACTGGCGAGAATTTCGTCTACACAGCAGCAGGATTTGCCGCTATCGTCGGTGGTGCAATGCTCTGGTGGCTGGGTCTGACATATGTGATAAATAAGACTCGGAATACCTTTGGCGAGAAGGGTATCATACGTATGAATCGCACTATAGGTGGTGTAGTCCTGACGCTCGCCTTTTTCTACGCTATGTTCACACTGCTGAATATCTCTATTACAGGTTTCCTGTTTGGCGTGTAGATTTAAGGGCAAGTGTAATAGCGAATGGTTAATACGTCAACATATCTTCAGGTTGCTTCGTCCCCTCATCTAAAAATAGTACAAAATGATAATTGCCGATAAACTAAGCAAAACGAATCGTGCTGAATTTATCCTCTATCTCTGGCAGGTAGAGGATTTATTGCGTGCCTTCCAATTGGACTTCGAGCGTGTGAAGTCAGAGTATCTGGTGCGTTTTGACCTGGATGAAACCCAACGTTCTCAGACAGAACAATGGTATGAGAATCTCTGCACGATGCTGCGTGAAGAGGGATTGCAACAAGGTGGACACTTACAGATACACAAGAACATCCTGGCAGACCTCGAGGACTTCCACCTCCGCCTTTTGGCTTCACGGAAGTTCCCCTATTATCGAGAAATGTATCACCGTGTACTCTCCTATATTGTAGAGGTGCGTGCTAAGGGCGAGAATGCTAATGCTACAGAACTTGAAACCTGCTTCAATACCTTGTATGGTTTGTTGCTCTTGAAACTTCAGAAGAAAGATATTTCAACCGAGACCCAGCAAGCCGCAAGTCATATCTCAAATATGCTTGGTACACTTTCAGACTATTATTTGAAAGACAAGGCAGAGCCTATTGAATTTTAAGTCTATTAATTTCCTTTAATC
>JAGKTZ010000007.1 GCA_021153165.1 Prevotellaceae bacterium | reverse complement strand
ATTAAATACAATGATTAAATCACAAGACATCAAGAAGGGTACTTGCATCCGCTTGGACGGCAAGCTCTATTTCTGCATCGACTTCCTTCACGTGAAGCCAGGTAAGGGTAACACTATCATGCGTACTACATTGAAGGACGTAGTTTCTGGTCGTGTACTCGAAAAGCGCTTCAATATCGGCGAAGCTTTGGAAGATGTTCGCGTAGAACGTCGTCCATACCAATATCTCTACATGGAAGGCGAAGACTATATCTTCATGAACCAAGAAACTTTCGACCAAGCTCCTATCGCTAAGGACTTGATCACAGGTGTTGACTTTATGAAGGAAGGCGACGTAGTGGAAGTAGTAAGCGATGCTTCTACAGAAACTATTCTCTACGCTGAAATGCCTGTTAAGACTCAACTTAAGATTACTTATACAGAACCAGGTTTGAAGGGCGATACAGCTACAAACACTACTAAGCCTGCTACTGTTGAAACAGGTGCTGAAGTTCGCGTGCCTTTGTTCATCAACGAAGGCGAAACTATCGAAGTTGACACTCGCGATGGTTCTTATGTAAACCGTGTAAAGGCATAATTCAAATTATACTTATATAGATAAATGGTCTGTCGGATATATTCGGCAGACCATTTCCTTTTTTTGTATTTTTGTTTGAAGAAGAGAAAAGGATGTTATGCTTTATGGAAATAATCCTAGACATAACATCCTTTATCTATAATCAAAAGTCAACACGTTAGCTAATACTTGTTAACTTGTTTACTGAAAACTTGTCTACTTGTTATAACTTGTCTACTTGTTATAACTTGTCCACTTGTTTACTGAGGACTTGTCAACTTGTTTACTATAAAACTGCCAACTCGTTATAACTTGTCCACTTGTTTACTGAGGACTTTTCAACTTATAATTACTTATTTCAATTCGGCCAAAGCTTCTTTGATGCGGCGCATTGCTTCTACGATATTCTCGTCGCTTGTAGCGTAGCTCATACGGAAGCATTCGGGCGAACCAAAGGCGTCGCCGCCTACTGTTGCAACATGTGCACGTTCCAATAGGTAGAATGCCAAATCGTCAGAAGTGTTGATCACTTTGCCGTTGGTGTCTGCCTTGCCATAGAAGACGCTACATTTTGGGAAAAGGTAGAATGCACCTTGTGGCTCGTTGACTTCCAAACCAGGAATTTCCTTTGCCAATTTCACGATTAAGTCACGACGGCGAGCGAAGGCTGTGCGCATTTCTGCAACGCATTCTTGCGAGCCTACGTAGGCTGCTTCAGCGGCCTTTTGTGATACAGAACAGGGACCACTGGTATATTGACCTTGCAGCTTGTTGCATCCTTTCACGATCCATTCTGGACCAGCGATGAAGCCGATGCGCCAGCCTGTCATAGCGTATGCTTTTGACACACCGTTGATGATGACGACGCGGTCCCTGATATTTTCAAACTGTGCAATACTTTCGTGCTTGCCGATGTAGTTGATGTGTTCGTAGATTTCATCTGCGAGGATAATCACGCGTTCGTGTTTAGCCAAAACTTCTGCCAATGCAGCCAATTCTGCCTTGCTATAAACTGAACCTGTAGGGTTGCTGGGCGAACAAAGAATAATGGCGCGAGTCTTGGGCGTAATTGCTGCTTCGAGTTGTGCTGGAGTGATTTTGAAATCTTGCTCAATACCTGCTGGGATAAATACAGGAGTACCGCCAGCCAACTTCACCATATCGGGATAACTTACCCAGTAAGGTGCTGGTACGATCACTTCATCGCCGTCGTTGACAATTGCCAAAACTGCGTTACATACGCTTTGCTTTGCGCCGTTTGCGCATGAAATCTGTGCTGCTGTATACTCGAGACCATTCTCGTTTTTCAACTTTTGAACGATGGCTTCTCTCAATGCAGGATATCCTGGGACGGGAGAGTAGCGTGAGAAATTTTCTTCAACGGCTTTGATTGCCGCAGCCTTGATATGATCTGGCGTATTAAAGTCTGGTTCACCCACACTGAGGTTGATGACGTCTACGCCCTGAGCTTTGAGCTCGCTGCTCTTTTGCGACATTGCCAATGTGGCAGATGTGGCAAGTCTATTCAGACGATCTGATAATTGGTTCATAGGTATAGGTTTTTATGCTTTTTGTGCTATATAATATATAAGGTATGGCATTGGCTACCTTTTGATTCATCGGTATTCGACCTTAATCATTCGCTATTCCGCCTAAATTGTTTTTTACTTCTTCAGATGAAGGGCGTGTCCCATTCTTTCCTGCTTGGTGCGAAGGTAGGTTTCGTTGAAAGGATTCGGCGTAGTTTCGATAGGCACACTTTCTACGATTTCAAGACCGTATGCTTCTAACCCTACGCGCTTTACTGGATTGTTGGTCATCAGTCGCATCTTGCGTACACCAATCAGGTTGAGTATTTGTGCACCCACGCCATAGTCTCTTTCGTCGGAATCATAGCCTAAATGCAGGTTGGCGTCTACAGTGTCGTAGCCTTGTTCTTGCAATTTGTAAGCAGCAATTTTTGCCATCAGACCGATGCCGCGACCTTCTTGGTTGAGGTAGAGTACCACGCCCTTGCCTTCTGCTTCGACCATGCGCATAGCTTTGTGCAATTGTTCGCCACAGTCACAGCGAGCCGAACCAAAAATGTCGCCTGTCATACATGATGAGTGTACGCGTACGAGTACTGGCTCGTCTTCCTTCCACTCTCCTTTGATCAAGGCGATGTGCTCCTTCTTGTTGCTCTTTTGGCGGAAGGGAATCAGACGGAAATGTCCGTGCTCAGTAGGCATATCCACTTCTTCGCCACGTTCTACGAGACATTCGTTTTTCAGGCGGTAAGCGATCAGGTCCTTGATAGTGATGATCTTTAATCCGTGCTTTTCGGCAAATTCCATCAATTGTGGCATGCGAGCCATGGTGCCGTCTTCGTTGAGGATTTCGATCAGGCAAGCGGCTGGTTGCAAACCTGCCAGGCGAGACAAGTCAACAGCCGCTTCGGTGTGTCCTGCACGAGCCAATACGCCACGGTCTTGGGCATAGAGCGGATTGATGTGCCCTGGGCGACCGAAAGTTTCAGGATGGCTTGTTGGATCTGCCAAAGCACGAATGGTAGCAGCGCGGTCGTGGCAACTTACGCCGGTAGTGCAACCTTCCAATTTGTCTACGGTCACGGTGAATGGGGTGCCGAGCATGCTGGTGTTGCTTTGCACTTGGCGATCCAATTCCAATTCCTTGCATCTTTCGTTGGTGATTGGTGCACAGAGTACGCCGCGGCCACAGTGCAACATAAAGTTTACTGCTTCTGGTGTGACGAGTTCGGCAGCCATGATCAGGTCGCCTTCATTCTCGCGGTCTTCGTCGTCGACCACGACCAGGAATTTTCCTTGCTTATAATCTTCCAGTGCCTCCTCGATAGTGGAGAGTTTGTATGTGCTCATATTTGTTGAGATATTAGGTTTTAAGTTTGGTTTTAAAGGTTTGCGTTGAATTTTTTCAAACAATTACTTTTTGTCAAAGTTCTCACAAAAATCAACGTTTATATTTCAGTTTTATTATTTTCAATGAATTCTTCCAAACGAGGTTCCAGCAGATCGCATACCTTGACTATCTGTTTCATGTCGTTGTTTAATCTGCGGCGGAAATTCCAAATGCGCCACCACAGCAGGATACCGATGGGCAACAAAATGCCTGCGATTTGATTCCATCGTGCACTGTTGAATGGTGCCAGGTGGGAACGTATGAAGATTATGGGTAATTCGTTGAGCAATCCCAGAATCTTTGCGTCTTTAGTGTTACTTAATTCTTCGACCAGGGCCTCCAATTGTTCGCTGATATCTTCTGCATGATGATCCTCCTGATAGTGGAAGAACACGCGTAGGTATTTGGGCGCTCTGTATAGTTTCTTTAGTTCGATATATTCGCCGCATGCCTGGCGTAACTTCTGAGTAGCAACTCTCATCGCTCCGTAGTCGGGATCGTCGATGATGACTTCTTTGCGTGAGATATTGCGGACGACGCGCAGACCAAAGATGTTGCGTGCGATTTGTTTGTAGGCTTCTGCATTGAACAGGTTGGAGTCTTTGTTAGCCTTGTAGGTGAAGAATATACCTATGGGTAAAAGGATAGCCGAACTGATCCACATACCATAGATCATATCCCAAGCGCCATCGCGTGCCATCTTCATGCCCGAGGTATTGATGATGTAATAGAAGATAAAGATGGCGACTGAAATGACTGTAGGTAATCCCAAACCACCCTTACGGATAATAGCGCCAAGAGGAGCACCGATGAAGAAGAAGAGCAGACATGCCAGCGAAAGGGCCATTTTTTGGTGCCATTCCACCCAGTGGCGTCGTATCATCTTGTTGTTTTCCTTCGTCATGAAGCTCATCCCTTCCCAGTCCAGGGTTTGCGAGGCAATGTTCACCTTCATGGATTGCAGCACCTTCTCCTTCTCATCCTGTGGCAGTCCTTTATATATCTTGTTGAAGTCACCTTTTGTCGCAGAGGTTAGTTGTTCCCTCAAATGCGTAGAATCTTCTTTTGATAGGTGTTGACTGGCATACCATCTGCTCTTGCTTGCTGCGAAATTGCGTTTGCCAAGGCTATCGCCCAAGTGTCGCATTGAGTCGATGTCGGTCTCAATTTTTCCCATCGATTTGGTCGAGGGCATATTGCGCATCATTTCTTCGTCGGCCATGTTGAAATTGCTATCGAAGTCGTACAAGAATTGCTTGTAGTGGAAGGGTTGGCGCAAATAGGGGTGATTCACGCCAGCAATACCTTGCCCTGGCTTGAAGGGCGGCTTCTGATAGAGGTTGCCATCCCAAAGGGAAATCTTCAAGTGCAATTTGTCCTCTGTAATTTCCATTTTGCCCGAGTCTGCCAGTACGATTTGAGCATTTTCAAATCCTTCATTCGTCTTATACAGGATCACTTGGTACAGCATACCCGTTTGTGGCGTCTTGCGTTGTACGTAGACGTTCATATTCGGTACGTTGTTGTAGAAAATGCCCTCGGGGATTTCTACTGCAGGTTGCGTCTGCTTCATACTTATCAGCAGTGTGCGCATGTTAACCTGGGCATTGGGCGAAGTGCTGTTTTGGAAATGAAACGAGATGCCTGTCACGAGGATGGCGACTAATAGGATGGGGCGCATGATGCGCATCAGGCTCACACCGGCAGCTTTCATCGCCAGCAGTTCCAGTTGTTCGCCCATATTCCCGAAAGTGATCAGCGTCGCCAAAAGTACTGCTAGGGGCATAGAGGTGGGCACCAAAGTCAGCCCCATATACCAAAAGAACTGGGCCAAAATGTCCAGCGTCAATCCCTTGCCCACCAATTCGTCCAGATAACGCCATGTGAACTGCATCATAAAGACAAACAGGCAGATGAAAAAGGCCGCTACAAATAGCGGAAGGAACTTGCGAAGTATGTATATGTCGAGTTTCTTGATTCCTAGCATGCCGTATTCAGAATACTACGCAAATTTACACCAATATCGGCAATGAGCAAAGCAAGAACGTGAGTTTTTTTTATATGCACGCATTTGTGCATATTTATGCAAAAATCTCTCTTGTGTGGAACGAAAGATTTATGATTATTTAACGCTCGTGATGACTACTAAAAGGACTTTTGAAAGAAACCTAAGGGAAGTTTCAACAAACCTTGACCGATTTAAAATTTTGCGACGGCTCGTAAAAATTATCCTTAGGGTTGTTTTGCTCAAAAAATGGCAAAAAAATAGGAGGTATTTCCGCATGAAATACCTCCTTCTACTTATTACTACAAAGTTAATAAATTATTTTTGCAAATCCAAATCTTGTTTACATTTGTTTACACTTTTATGGCATTGCATTTATGCGCATATTATGCAAGATTCGGACTCGGAATCTTATGACTTAGCTTGGTGCAAGCGTATTAATCTTTGACCAATTCATTCTTTTTGAAATAGTCCTCAAATATACGTGCGCTTTCGGGGTGAAGTTCGGCAAATGTGTCGATGTGACGCATGCGTTTTTCTTCCAGTATCTCGTCGATAGCAATCAGTATACCAGTTTCTTCCACTTCGCCGAATTCATGATTCACCGCCGTACCAAATACACGCATCGTAGGACTCAATCCCATATAGGCGTTGACCAATGGAGGAATGTTGAAGCCTGTTTTGCGCACTTCGGTATTCAAGATCTTGTAATCCTCGCGGAATGTCTCTTCGGTAAAGAGTTTTTCCAATTCCGCAGGGTCTGTATCCAATTGCAAAGGATCTGTGGGATAAACCAAGCGGTCGGGATCGTTGAAGTGCTTGTTCAGGAAGTAGAGTATCATATCTCGTGCTTCGCGATTGAACGAAGGATACATGGTCATCTTGCCAAAGAAATACTTTAAGTTGGGGATGACGATGGTCAGGGCGCCAAGGCCGTCCCAGAGATTATCCAAAGCAAAGAGGCCCTTGGTAGATGTTCTGGTGCTTTGATATTCGAGTGTGACAAAGGAGCGGCCCAACTCTACGGTGTCGACCATATAGTCCTTGATAAACTGATCTGAGAATTTGAACATGTGTCCTGTGGCCAACTTGGGCTGTCCATCCTCTGCATATTCGATTTCACGACCAGGCAAGAAGCGGTATCCACCGAGAATTTGCTCGTCTTCTGGGCACCATACGATCAATTGATAGTAGGGGTGATCGCAAGTGTCAAATTCGTCCAAATCAAGCGCCAAACCAGTACCTCCGCCAGCTGCACGGAAAGCAATTTCGCGCAAGCGACCTATCTCGCGCACCACATTGGGGGCTTGTTGGTAGGTGACGATATAGAGTTCGTTGCCAGCCTTATTGGTGGTGCGCAATCTGCGCTCGGGAGTAAGTTCGGCTTTTAATAATTCTCTCGATACCGGAGCAATAATTTCTTCCATAATATATTGTGATTAGAAGGTAGGGAGGTAATACAGTCGAAAAGTTAGGAATTTCTAGCTATCAAAGTTATTCGGCCCTAAAACTTTTGACCTGTTACCAATAACCTTGAATTTACAATTTGTAGACTTCATCCTGTACATACTGTGCCCACTGCAATGGCGTGCGGGACTTATCAAATGTCTGCCAGGGTATGGGTTTGCCAATTTTTACAACGAAGGTTTTGTCGCGATTGCCAAACATTTCGTCGACCAAGTAGATCATTGCAACGTTGAACTTGAGACGGAAAAATTTGCAAATATTGGCGATGCGATAAAACTTCTCAGAATTTCTGCCACCAAAGTGGATTGGCACGATGTCTCTTTGGGTTTCTACACTCTTAGTGATAAAAGTTTTATTCCAAGGCAGGTCGCGTATCACACCCTTTTGCTTTCTAGAGCAAAGTCCTGCCGGAAACATAATAATATGGTTCTCGCTCTTAAATCCAGCTTCGACCATAAGTGGGAACTGGCGGCTTTGCTTTCCAGTCTTATTGATAGGAATGCACAAAGGTGCCAGACCGGGGAGATTCATCAAGAGATCGTTGACAAGATATTTGATCTGACCTTCGTAGCGACTACCCAAAACAGCACCAAGTGCTACTCCGTCCAATCCTCCGAGAGGGTGATTGCTCACGAAAGTATAGCGTTTGGGATCTTCTGAACTGGGAAGGTTCTCTTCGCCTTCGATGACTAATTTCATACCAAGGTATTCGACAACATCTTCCACCCAGGGCACACCTTGAATATCGCCTTCTTTTTCCAGAAAAGCATTTACTTCGTCTTGATGCAAACGACGTTTTAACCACGATACAAGGAAGCGGGGCACACGCTTAGCTTTGTCGCCCATCTTGCTTTGCAAAATTTTGTCAACGTCTATGCGTAAAACTTCATTATTTGCCATAATTTCTTAATTACTGCGCAAAAATACTAATTTTTTTGAAGGTTTTACTACACCTGTATGCATTTTATGGCATTTATTAGATTTTAGCAACCCAATATTTATTTTTTTACCACTGAAATTTGCATTTTTTTTACTTGAAGTTATGCTAGATTGTACTTACATTTAAGAAAGGGAAAAAATATAACCGAAATGCAGCAAAAAGTCTGATTTCGGTTATATTGTTACTATTGTTTTTTGCAAAAGGATTGACATAAGCCACATCATAAAGGACTTATTAGTCACAAGCTTTGAGAACGCCAAACTTCAATTTAATTCACAACCAATTGAGGAAAGTATTCTCGCAAAATATCCTCAGCCTTTTTCAACTGTTCAGGAGTATTTTCCTTCGTCTCTGGCAATTGATAAGGCAATCCCATGGCTTCATATTTGTGTACGCCGAGGCGATGATAAGGCAAAAGCTCTACGCGCTCAATACATTTGTATCCTGCAAAATGTTCGCCGAGGGCGCGCAAATCTTCCTCAAAATCGCTCAAACCTGGCACTAGGACATAGCGCAACCAAAAGGGGTGATTGTGCTGTTCCAGCCATTCGGCAGTCTCAAGAGTACGAGAGTTTGGACGGCCCGTGATATGTTCGTGGCGCGCATTATTGATTTGTTTCACATCCAAGAGCACGAGATCCGCTAACGAGAACAATTCCTCGACATGTTTATTCCAAACCGCACCATTCGAATCAATGCAAGTGTGAATACCTGCTTGCTTTAATTCTTTAAATAGCGGTACTAGTGCTTCAGCTTGTACCGTAGGCTCGCCACCAGAGAAAGTTATTCCACCACGCTTGCCAAAGAAAGGTTTCATACTGATGGCCTGCTCGAGGATATAACTTGCATCAGTTTCCTTGGACTCACCAATTGGATCAATAGTGTCTGGATTGGCACAGTAAAGGCACTTGAATGGACAACCTTGCAAAAAAACTACGTAACGTAATCCTGGGCCATCAAAGGTACCCATAGATTCGTAGGAGTGTACTTTTATTTTCATCGTAATTCAGGAAAATCGATAAAACAAAAGAGTGAACTCACCTCAGTCAAACATTGTACGACCGAGGATGGGTCCACTCCTTATTATATTAATATCTGTCGCTTTTCACAAGGATTACATACCTTGGTGGAAAGAACGGCTGATAACTTCCAATTGATGTTCGCGGCTCAACTTAATGAAGTTTACAGCGTAACCGCTGACGCGGATTGTCAATTGAGGATACTTTTCAGGATGTTCCATAGCATCTTCCAACATCTCGCGGTTCAGTACGTTCACGTTCAAGTGGTGTGCACCCTTAGTGAAGTATCCATCCATCATTGTTACGAGATTTTCTACGCGTTCTTCTGGAGTTGGACCGAGTGACTTAGGTACGATAGAGAAGGTGTTTGAAATACCGTCTTGTGAGTCACGGTAGCGCAATTTAGCAACACTTGCCAAAGATGCAATAGCACCGCTCTTGTCACGACCATGCATTGGGTTTGCACCAGGTGCGAAAGCTACGCCCTTAGCTCTACCATCAGGAGTTGCACCAGTCTTCTTACCATACATTACATTTGATGTAATTGTAAGCAAAGAAAGTGTAGGACGAGCATTCTTGTATACAGGGAGCTTCTTCAATTCTTCGCTGAAGAAATATACGAGGTCTACGCCCAAGTGGTCAACGTGGTCGTCGTTGTTACCGAAGCATGGGAATTCGCCTTCAATATCAAATCCTTCTGTCAAGCCGAGTTCGTTGCGCTTAGCAGTAACCTTTGCATACTTGATAGCAGAAAGTGAGTCGAGTACAATAGAAAGACCTGCAGCACCATAAGCAAGGTTGATTTGAGGATCAGTATCTACGAATGCCATTTGAGCTTTTTCGTAGTAGTACTTATCGTGCATGTAGTGGATGATGTTCATTGACTCGTTGTAAACGCGTGCGATTTCCACCAATACTTTCTTGTAGTTGCGCAATACTTCGTCGTAGTTGAGCTCGTCGGATGTGAGTTCGGGGATGCCTTGTACCATCAATGTGCCAGTATTTTCGCAACGTCCGCCGTTGAGGGCCAACAAGAGCGCCTTAGCCATGTTGCAACGTGCGCCGAAGAATTGGATTTGTCGACCGATATCTTGATAAGATACGCAGCATGCGATTCCGTAGTCGTCTGAGTGACGAACTTCACGCATCAATGTGTCGTTTTCATATTGGATAGAGCTAGTGTCAACACTAACCTTTGCACAGAAATTCTTAAATCCTTCAGGCAATTCTGGGCTCCAAAGCACTGTCATGTTTGGTTCTGGTGAAGGACCAAGGTTGTAAAGTGTTTGGAGGAAACGGAAAGATGTCTTAGTAACCTTTGTACGACCATCGTTGAAACGTCCACCGATTGCTTCAGTTACCCAAGTTGGGTCGCCAGCAAAGATATCGTTGTAAGAACCCATGCGGAGATGACGTACCATACGGAGTTTAATAACGAACTGGTCGATCAATTCTTGTGCAAACTCTTCTGTGATGAGGCCGTGCTTCAAATCGTGTTCGATGTAAATATCGAGGAAAGAAGATACGTTACCCAAAGACATTGCTGCGCCGTCTTGTTCCTTCACTGCAGCGAGGTATGCCATGTATACCCATTGTACTGCTTCTTGTGCAGTATATGCTGGGCGGCTGAGGTCGAGGCCGTAGTATTCGCCCAAGATCTTCATTTCCTTCAAAGCCTTGATTTGTTCAGCCAACTCTTCGCGCAAACGAATACGCGCGTCAGTCATAGGACCAACCAAGCTGCGCACGTCTGCCATCTTAGCTTCGATCAAACGATCCAAACCATAGAGAGCCAAACGGCGGTAGTCACCGATGATACGACCACGTGCATAGTTGTCGGGCAAACCTGTGATAAAGCCGAGTGAACGGAAACGACGAATTTCTTCTGTATAAACATCAAATACGCCGTCGTTGTGTGTCTTGCGGTAGTTAGTAAAGATATCCTTAACGGCGGGATTTACTTCCTTGCCGTTTTCAAGGCAAGCCTTTTCTACCACCTTGATACCACCATAAGGTTTAATCGCGCGACGAAGCAATTCATCGGTTTGAAGACCTACGATCAATTCATTTTCTTGGTCAATATATCCAGCCTTGTGTGAAGATATTGTTGATACTACTTCTGCGTCGAATGAACGTACACCACCGTTAGCGCGTTCTTCCTCGAGTGCTTCGAGACAGAGGTTCCAGATCTTTTTTGTGCGGTTAGTTGGACCAACCAGGAAGGAAGCATCGCCTTCGTATGGAGTAAGGTTCTTGTAAACGAAGTCTGTCACGTTTACACCTTGAGTCCATGGTCCTTCTTTAAACATTGTTTTCAAGTCCATAAATTTAATTGTTTTATTGACATTATATTTATTTACGCCACAAAGGTACTAATTTATATTGAATGCCGCAAATATACCATATATATAATATAATGGGAAATATAGAATATGAATTTCTCTTTATCTCTATTATTTATTGATAGTTGCTCGGTGTGGTGGGCGTAAAATCTGCCTTATCACCGTAAAGCTTTAATAAGACTTTTTGTATATTTTTTTATTTTTTGAAAGTCTTTTGCTAAGTGGAGTTGGCGAATAGAGGCATTGCACAAAAAGGGAAACTTGCGGAATTGCTATATAGCAGAGTGGAAGAGGGATAGAGTGAAAACTTGTCGAAAAGACGTCTTTCGTGATATTTTTAAGAATTATTTGCACGAACAGGTGCTCTGCCACGATTTTATTTGTACTTTTGCATGAATTTTAAAGCATTCAGACAAATAATATTAACCAAATACAGATTCACACAAATGAAAATCTTAGTCATCAACTGCGGAAGCAGTTCCATTAAGTACAAGCTCTACGAGATGGACGACAAGTCTGTACTTGCCGCCGGAGGTATTGAAAAAATTGGACTCGAAGGTTCTTTTTTGAAAACCAAAATCAATGGCGAAACAAAGATTATCGAATCGCCATGCCCCACTCACACCGAGGGTATTAAGTTAATGTTTGACACATTGCTCCATGCTGAATATGGCGCGATCAAGAGTCTTGATGAAATTTCGGCAGCTGGTCACCGCATCGTGGCAGGTGGTCGTTTCACCAAGAGCCAGGTTGTGACTCCCGAGATGCTCGAAGAATGGCGTCAATATATGGACTTGGCTCCATTGCATAGTCCTGCGCACTTGAAGGGCTATGAAGCTGTAAAAAACATGTTGCCCAACTTGCCACAAGTATTCGTGTTCGACACAGCATTCCACCAAACAATGCCTGAAAAGTGCTTCATGTATGCTGTGCCCTATAAGTATTATACCGACAACAATATTCGCCGTTGGGGCGCACACGGTACAAGTCACCGCTTCGTAGCGGCTCGTGTTGCTGAGTTCTTGGGCGAAAAGGCAGAGAACTTGAAGATCATCACTTGCCACATTGGTAATGGTGCTTCTATCTCGGCTGTGAAGGACGGCAAGTGCTTTGAAACTTCGATGGGTTTGACTCCGCTCGAAGGTATGATGATGGGTACACGCTCGGGCGACATTGATGCGTCTGCGGTGTTGGCTATTATGAAGGAAGAAGGTTTGACTCCCGACCAAATGTCTGACCTTTTGAACAAGCAAAGCGGTGTGCTCGGTATCTCAGGCGTATCAAGCGATATGCGCGAAGTTACTGCAGCTGCAGAGGCTGGCAACGCACGTGCAGCCCTTGCTCTCGAAATGTATAGCCACCGCATCAAGAAATACATCGGTTCATACGCTGCTATCATGGGCGGTGTGGATGTAATTGTATTTACTGCAGGCGTAGGCGAGCACCAATGGGATGTGCGTTACAACTCTACCACAGGTCTTGAATTCCTAGGCGTGAAACTTGACGAAGCTAAGAACCGCAAGAACTTCGGCGAAGAAGAAATTATCTCTGCCGAAGATAGCCGTGTGAAGGTAGTCGTTGTACCAACAGACGAGGAATTGATGATCGCAAGCGACACCCTCGAGTTGGTATCGTAATATTTTTAAAAGTAGATATAAGTTTTACAATTTAATCCTATAACAAGAAACAGACAGTTCATCAATATTTCGCAATCAAATTTACTTTTTTAATATGAAATCGTAATAGACTAATTAAGAGTTATTAATTTGCGAAACTGATTGATTACATATTATTTGGACTATTAGTCCTTGTTCTCTTCCATCGAATTACCGCCAATTATTCACCCAGAGAACGAGTGATGAAAGTTCACGTCCCAGATGGGGCGTGAACTGTTCGTACTTATTTGGGTAGGGCGTACTTGGCGGTTGCCTGATGGATGATAAGTATTGAGCAGTTTCGCCCTATCTTTTTTATTATGAAAAAAATCAATCAATTATTTTATCTCTTGGCATGTGTATTCTTGATTACCTCATGTGCTGCTCCGACTTATCTACCTGCTCCTGAGATTAATTATCCATATATAAAAAATACAAATCATTTAGGAATACAAAATATGGATAAAGAGGCTCAAGTTGACGCTCAAAATGTTACTTGTCGTTATAAAAATTTTGATATTAAATATAAGGTAACGAAAGATTATATTGTAACATTAGAGATTACAAACAAGAGTGAAAAAAGTATGATTATAGACAAGTCCAAGTCTTATGTACTTTATGATGGTTATGCGACGGATTTATTCAAAGATGTACGCTCTTCTCGCAGTACAACGTTTAACAATGTTCAAGATGCTATAAATAATGTTCAAACTAATGAGGCTGGTGTGAGTATGACTATACCCCCGTATTCAAAATGGACAGTGGCTTTGAAGGAATCAAATTTGAAAAAAATGGAGAAACTGCCCAAATTTGAAAAAGAAGTTGGGGTTACAAATTATACTCAATTTGATGATATAGATATCACAGAGTTTGTAATACCATATAGTTTTGATTATTCTATGGCAAAATGGAGTAGTTGTCGCAATAGGGTGTTTATTAATTCTGTAGTGTCTGAAAAGGTTGTGAAACCTGGTAGATATACAGTTAAATACCCCTTGATGATAAGACGTATTTTGATGAAGAAGGTAGATTTTATTATACTTATAAGGCAGATAATAATATTCCGATTGACTATACTGAAGCGAATCGAATTGATGACATAAATATTGAGATGTATAGGAAACATAGAAATAAAGTTATTACCAGTCATGTATGCTGGAGCCCTATTACGATGTCTTCAATTATTGCAACTCTTCCTATTTGGTTGATAACTTCTACGATAGATGAAGAATATAATCCATTTTTATTGTATGGATGTCATCACTATCCTCCAATTTATGGTAATAAATATCTCCAGAAGGAAAAAGGAAGACCAGAAATAAGAAGCGATTATAACGGACAATAAATGTTTATTTTTTGATATTTCCTGATTTATGCTGCACTTTTTTGAGTGCGGCATTTTTTATGACTTTGTTAAAGGAAAATGTCACAAAAAACTTGCAGAAATTTTGACAAAATAAATTTTCAATCTAGGAGTGGAAAAAGAGGTGAGATTTTGATTTTTTTGAACGAAATGTTGGGTTTTTGAAAAAAGATAAGGCTTTTTTGAAAAAAAGTCTTGGGTAATTTTCATTAGACGTCGCGAAATTTTCACAAATCAAGACCTTCTTGCGCATAAAGTCTTTAGAAATTTTCTGGAAAAGCCTTGTTTTTGACAGTTGGCGTCACAGAATAGGGTGAAAATGCTGTTATTTTGTGAAAATAGCTTAAAATCTAATCGCTGAGAATCGGCTATATGTGCGGCGGAAAAGTTTTGGTGATTTTTATCGCATTCTCGACCCATTAGATAAGGGTGATTTTGCACCGCCTGCTGAGCTATTTTTCAAAAAAAAAGGAAGAAATCGTTATAAGTCGTGGTAAAGTCGTAACTTTGCCCAATAATGTGTGCGCGTGTGTACGCACGTTATAAGCGAAGTCTCAGGTTTCGCCTAAGTTGAATCATTTAAATCTTTAATGCTATGAATAAATTTAATCGAATTCTTTTGAAATTGAGTGGCGAAAGCTTGATGGGCGAACAAGGCCACGGCATCGACGTGAAGCGTCTGAACGAATATGCACTTCAAATCAAGGAAGCCAACGAGCGCGGTGTGCAAATTGGTATCGTCATTGGTGGCGGTAATATCTTCCGTGGTCTGAGTGGCGCGGGCAAAGGCTTTGATCGTGTCAAGGGTGACCAAATGGGCATGTGCGCTACGGTCATCAATTCATTAGCCTTGAGCAGTGCGCTCGATGCCGTAGGTGTGAAGAATCGTGTCCTGACTGCGATCCGCATGGAACCTATCGGCGAATTCTACAGCAAATGGAAAGCTATCGAAGCTATGGAACGTGGCGAAGTAGTCATCATGAGCGGTGGCACAGGTAGCCCCTATTTCACCACAGATACTGGCTCGTCATTGCGCGGCGTTGAGATCGAGGCAGATGTAATGCTCAAGGGTACACGCGTCGACGGCATCTATACAGCAGATCCTGAAAAGGATCCTACTGCGACTAAGTTTACAGATATTACCTACGACGAAGTGCTGCAGCGTGGACTCCGTGTGATGGACATCACGGCGACTGCGATGTGCAAGGAAAACAACCTGCCCGTCTATGTCTTCAATATGGATATCGTTGGCAACTTGAAGAAAGTACTCGACGGCGAGGAAATCGGTACATACGTGCATGCCTAATCACAAGGTGGTAGAAATAATCAAGGAGAAATTGTAAAATCAAAATATTATTTACACATGTACAAGAAAATCTTAAGCACAACGCTCTTTGCCGCTTTCCTGGGCATCGCATCAGTCAGTGCAGATGTCATCGAAGTGACCACGAGCAAAGCGGTGGGCGAGGAGTTGACCCTAAGTTTCAACGAGGGAGTCAACGTTGTGCTACAATGGCAAGGTAGCGACGCCAAGACTACAGTGAGTGGCGAAAATGTGAAAGTACCTGTGCAGGGCGAAACGCTCTCTCTGACCACAGATTTGGCTTTGACTCACTTTGATTGCTCAGACAATGATATCACGGCAATCAATTTCAAGTCTACTCCCAATTTGTCTACACTCTATTGCAAGAACAACAAGTTGACTGCACTCAACACTTCTGCGCTTGCCGTGTTGCAAGTATTGGATTGCTCGAACAACGAACTCAGTGAATTGACATTGAGTAAAAATACAAAGTTGTATTACGTCAATTTCGCTCACAATGCACTCAGCAAATTCTACTTTACCAATCTGAACGAATTGGAAACCTGTATTTGCAACGACAACAACTTGACCGTGCTTGCAGTTTCTGTGCCAAAGAAGTTGCAAACCCTCTGGTGCTACAACAACGCATTGACAAAGATCACCCTTGGTTCTGGCGTAAATCCAGTGCAACTCTGTGCCTTCAACAATCAATTGACAACATTGGACCTCTCGAACTGTACAGCACTCGAAGAACTTTGGTTGGACAACAACAAACTCACTACGCTTGATGTTTCTAAATCATCAATCAAGAACTTCAGCGTGTCAAACAACGAGTTGACCAAAATCACACACAACAAGAATGACAAGAGCACGATGGAAGCTTTCTATGTGGAAAACAACGAGCTCTCGCCATCATCCTTCGTTACCGTGTACAACAATACCAAGAAGGATACAGTACGTCACTTCGTGATCGAACCACAACGCCCCTTCTATATCACAGACAAGGTCAACATCAACGAAGTGCTCAGCCTGAACGATCTGACCCGCTATAATGCGTGGGGCGTCCTGGCTAGTTTTTCAGTGAACTGGGTGAACGATGCCACAGGCGAAGTGTTGGTGAAAAATACCGACTATAAGGCTAAAAATGCCGACTTTACTTTCTACAAAGGTTTTGCTTCAGTCCACCTCGAAGCCACTTCGGTCAATTATCCCGGCGTCAATTTGAAATCTCAAAGCTTCCGCGTGATCGACCCTGCTGGCGTGGATGGCGTCACTCAGGACAAGGACGTAGAAGTCTATGCCAACGATGGACAGATCGTCGTGAAAAACGCTGCACCAATGCCTTTGCAGATCTTTGATGTGAGCGGCCGTCGCCTTGTCAATACCCATATTCCTGCAGGTCAACACTCGTGGAATATGCCCGCCGGCGTATATATCGTGGCTGGTGTGAAAGTGATCGTACACTAATATTTATGCACGCTAAAATAGAATTTGAAATCTTATGAAAACTATCAATAAAATCAAACTTTGGTGTGCTGTGACCTTCATGGGACTCGCCACTTCAGCTGTTGCACAAAATGTGCAGCACGATTTGCCCTCTGAAAACAAACTCCCCACTGTGTTGCTCCCTGCGGGCAAGATTGCAGTCGGTGCTAATGGTGGTACATCGTATGTGAATATTCTTTCCAACTGCGACTACACCATCAACCCAACAACCGATGGTAATAATTGGTTTAAGGTGGAAAAGGAAAGCAGCAACCTTTGGAAGGTGAAAACAGACTTCTGGTACAAGACTGAACCCAAGTCGGGCGTTTTCTCTATCACCTTGCCCAACGGACAAGTCAAGGATTTCGTTGTCGAACAAAAGGGTAACAATAGCGCAACCCTTTTCACTGGCGACGCAAAGTGTACTGTAAAGACTGCTACAGCTTCTTCGCAAAACAGCACATCTGAAGGTATCGCTAATACCTACGATGGCAAAACTTCTACCTACTACCATTCTAAGTGGTCGGGCGGAGGTACGACGTTCCCCGTTACTTTGACTTACGAATTGCTCAATGCTCCTCACGTTGACTATTTGATATACACACCTCGTGTCGACGGTCAGGAGAACGGTAACTTTGGTGTCGTGACCGTGGAATACTCTACAGCAGATGCGCCCAATACCTTCGTCACTCTTGTCAAGGATGTGGACATGGGATTCTCTTCTTCTCCTTTCACAGTGCAAATGGGCAAGGATGGGGTAGATAATGTCAGCAAGGTGAAGTTTACCGTAAAGACTGGTAAGAATAACTATGCGTCTTGTGCTGAAATGGAATTCTTCACAGCATCAGACAATGGCTCATTTACTTCTCTGTTTACAGACGAACTCTGTGCTGAATTGAAGCCAGGTGTTACCCTCGAAGACATCAACCGTACTGCCCATCCATTTGCGCGTCAGTTGGCATCATATCTCTATAGTGGTGAGTATGAAACTAAGTATCGTGTGGGCGAATTTGAACCATATAGAAGCTTGGCTTCGTTGCAAAATGAACTCAAGACAAGCAGTCAATACAACCGCTATGAGAACCCTACAGGTATTTACTTTGAAAAGGGTGTGACACAAGTATTGTTCGTCAAAGGTATTCAGGAAGGTTCTTCCGTAAATCTCATCATCAAAGATTTTGGTGGTAGCGGTAGTCAACCAGAGACTTCTTATCCCCTCAGAAACGGTGTGAATATCATCACTCCTCTCAACTTGGGTAACGGATACGTATCCTACTATCATGACGACTTTGCCAAATTGCCAAACATCCAAATCCACTTCGCATTGGGCAAGATCAATGGTTACTTTGATGCTGAGCGCGGTGATACCAACGAAGACTGGGTGAAGCTTTTGGCTAATGCACCATCAGATATCATTGATATCCGCACTAAGCGCATTCAGGTAGCTTATCCTAAGAAGCGCTTGTTGGAAAACTGTCCAAAGGATGGAGAAAGTTTGGCTCAGAATCTGGACAACACTATCTATCGTGAACGCGAAATCATGGGACTTTCACTCTACGGACGTGAACCCAAGAACCGTCAATTCGCTCGTGTCGTTTGGGCAGGCTTTATGTTTGCCGACGGAATTGGTGCGGCTGCTAACGACGATGCTATATCTGCTTGGATGAAGCCAAGTCACATGGACTTCGAGTTCTGGGGCTTTGCACACGAATTAGGACATAATAACCAAATCACTCCAGGCTTCAAATGGCCTGGCTTGGGCGAAACTACCAATAATATATATAGTGCTTGGGTACAGTTTAAGCATGGCGCAGGATGGTACCGCTTGGAAAGCGAAATCAGTGGTCAGGACGACTACTCAGGCATGAAGGGTGGACGCTTCAACTGCTACTTGGAACAAGGTGTTCGTATGGGCAAACCATGGCAGCAACAATTGGGACCAGACTATAAGGAACCAACAGAAAAGGTCAGTGTGGCAGAAGTAGACGAATATGGCAAGTCAACAGGCAAGACAGTCTCTGTCACTTATGGTAACTACGACCACTTTGTCAAGCTCGCGCCACTATGGCAATTGCAGTTGTTCTGCCATCAATGCGGCTACGCACCAAATGTTTACGGTAAGTTTATCGAATCTGTGCGCAAGGGTGATTTCTCTGGTATGACCAGCGGACAAATGCAGATGAACTTCATGAAGCAAGTGTGCGACTCGACAGGCATCAACTTCGTGCCCTTCTTTGAAAAGGCAGGCTTGTGCATACCCGTTAAGATGTATGTGTCAGACTACAGCAATGGTTGGTTGATCATTACTGAAGGTATGATTAAAGAACTGAAAGATCATGTGGCAGCTAAGGGATATCCTCTGCCAGGAGCTGAAGTAAATTATATCAATGCCCTCAACTGGGAAATCTATGCAGAAAAGAAACCTTTGCAAGGTACGCTCAATTCAGGCTGTACGCTTTCAGGTACAAAGGTAACCGTGCAACACTCTTCATGGAAGAACGCAGTGGCATTCGAAACCTATGATGAAAATGGCCAACTTCTGCGCATCTCAGGTCATGGTCTCGGTGGCCCTGAAAATGGTGATACTTACACCAGAGTACTCTTCCCCTCAGGCGCATCTTATATCATGGCTGTGGGCTATGATGGCACACGCATGAAGTGCTTCCAAAAGTAAGCATTCCTTACGTATTAAAGTATAATTTAAAATCTCTTGCTGGGTGGCGCTTATGTCCAGTGGGAGATTTTTAATTTGTAGTAACTTTGATTTTAGAAGAGAATTTTTATAATTTATAAAATTTCCTATATTTGCAAAAATCTAACCATAAATCTAAGTAAAAATGAGCCAAAACAAATTATTAACATATCTCTTTCAATGTCGCTCTAAAGAGTTTATAGAAAGTTTTAGGAAAGTGAAAAAACTAAGTTCTAAAGAAGAATTAGAGTTATATAGCTATTGCTATGCTCTTGATATCATCCTTACTGATGAAGCTTGGGGAAAAATGATTTTACCAGTTATAGAAGTCTGTAGAAAAGAGTGTAAAGTTCTGATTGATTTTTTAAAGTCAGAAATTGAAATTCCAGAAAACTATGATTCTATTTTTAAAGAGATGGTTAGAAAGAATTATCAATATTACTATGATGATGATGATTTTGAGTTTATGCTTGGTGGGGATATTGAAAAACTAAAAGAACTTGGTTATAGGGAAATTGATTGTTATCTTTTTGAGGCTGGAATGAAATTACATTTTGAAGATACATTAATATTGCTTAAAAAAGGTGGAAATCCTTTTGCTTGTATTAGTGCTGATTTTAGTGCTTCTGAAATATATGAAACAGAATATTATGATGGAGATTCTTTGTATGAAGAGGCATTTTCTCGTGTAAATGATCTTTGTATTTGTGATGAATTTAATGAATTATGGAAAAACGGTATTAAAAAGATAGATGTTAAAATAAAAGATACTGATATTCGCGGATTATTTATGGCAGCAGGATATCAACTGATAGTAAATATGATAAATAAAATTGAGTATAATGAGAAAATAACTACGAGGTTTCGTTAACTCTTTAATTCATAGAAATTCATAGTTGTTTTAGATTAAATTTTCTTTTTCTTGCAAAAAGATTTGGAGATTTAGAAAAAAAGCATTACTTTTGCACTCGCAATTCGGAACTAAACCTCCGATGTTGGCGAGATAGCTCAGCTGGTTAGAGCGTCGGATTCATAATCCGGAGGTCGTGGGATCGTGACCCACTCTCGCTACAAAAAACGTTTGCTGTTTTGGCAAACGTTTTTTAGTGTACATGTCGTACCTATTATAAGTAGATGAAAAAAACTTATGGGAGAGCAGATATCTCCGATAATACTGATCGTCGATAGACAACGTAGAGTACCAATCCGCGCAAACCGAGATAACCCAGGAATCCTATCCATAGTGCTACGTTGCCGTCGCCTGTGGGCGCATAGATGGCATAAATGAAAAAGAATGCCGTAGCAAAGAGCATGGAAAGGAGCATGTGGAAAGTGTGGGTGATACCTATGAAAATGCCGTCGAACAGGAATGCAGAGAAACTAATCAGCGGAATCATCACAACGTAGGGCAGATAGTGCGATGCGTATTGGATGACACCTTCTTCGTTGGTAAGTATACGCAGTAGTAATTCGCCACCAAATCCATAAAGCGCTACAAATAATAATGCAAAACCTGCTCCCCATACAAACAGCTTGCGTGTTACTTGCACAAAGCTATCTTTGTCCTTGGCGCCATAGTATTGTCCGCCCAAAGCCTCTCCGGCAAAGGCAAATCCATCTATGATATAGGAGAAAAGGAGGAAGAATTGCATGAGCAGCGCATTTGCCGCCAATGTCGTATCGCCTTGCTTCGCCCCCAGGGATGTGAAACCCGTGGTGACTGCAATTAGGCACAAGGTGCGTAGGAAAATATTCAGGTTGATACCAAAGAAACGGCGTATCTGATGTCCATCCAGCCATCCCTTGAGCATTGTCCACTGAAACAACCCTCGCTCTTTCAATAATATGAAAAATGCCAGGAACAACGAGGCATATTGTGCTGCCAAAGTACCCAGTGCGACGCCTTCGACCTTCATGCCCAATTTGAATACGAGGAGCAGGCTCACAGGTATGTTGATGAAATTTTGCATCAGCACGGTGTACATCACATACTTTGCCTTTTGAATACCGAGAAACCATCCCGACATACAATATAAGAGCAAAACTGCTGGCGCGCCCCATATTAATATATTATAGTACACACGCGCATATTGTTCGACCTCTTCACTTGGACCAATAATACTGAGTGCAAAGTCGAGGATAGGCTTTTGGAATAGTAAGATTAATATTGCTATTACCGCCCCAAGGGCTAATGAGCGCAACAATATGCGGAAACTTTCCGCAGTATTGCCTTCGCCAAAGGACTGGGAGGTTAGTCCACCTGTGCCAAGGCGTAGAAAACCGAACAACCAATATGTCATATTAAACAAAAGGGTGCCAACGGCAATAGCGCCGATATAAACCGTGGCGCCAAGGTGGCCTACGATGGCTGTGTCGGCAAGGCCCAGCAAGGGTACGGATATATTGGAGACGATGCTCGGTAGTGCAATATTTAGTATACGGCGGTTCATGGAGATGTACTATCTGATGAGTTGTACTTCGTTAAAATAATAATGTCTTACTCGCCCCGTTTCGTCCATTAAAGACAGCATGCCGTCTTCGGCGATAGCGTGAATTTCCGCTTTGAAGTAACCTTCGGCGTCCTTGTATAGGTGATGTTTGTCTAAGGCATAAAGACGTCGTTCGTAATCAAATGCTAACTGATTGTACTTACCGTCTTTGACCATCTCAATCATTTTGGGTAAATGCTTGATGATTTTTCGCAATAGAACGGCGCGATCAACTTCATGTCCCAGCTCGATTTGCAGAGATGTAGGATTGGGGGCATCACTATTAAATAGCGTTTGGTTGACATTAATGCCAAAGCCTACGATGCTTTCAGCGATACAATTTCCCTCAATCTTATTCTCAAAAATCATACCTGCAATTTTCTTCTTGTCTACATAAATATCATTGGGCCATTTGATCTTTACGCGATTTCCAAGGTAAGTGCGCAGGGCATCGGTTATAGCAATCGAAAAGATTTGGGTAAGCTTGAAATGCCGACTGACGGGTATGTTCAGATTACGCATCTTAATGCCGACAAGTAGGTTTGCACCATCTTCGTCTTCCCAATGATGATCTCTCTGACCCCTGCCAGCTGTCTGATGGTCTGCTGTGACAAGCACAAAGTCCTTTGTGTCGCTGATATCATTTGCCGCAGTAGATTCGCAAGATGTATCTTGCAGGAAGTTCATTATTGTGTCTGTCGTGAACAGGTGATGATAATGCCATCCCTGGGGGATTTCGGGGAAGGTGACGAGTTTTTTCTTCGGCAGTTTGGATGCGACCAATTCATAGGATTCGTCGATCAGTTGCAGAACGATTTCGTCTTGCACATCCGTTTCAAAATGTATCTCTATCCAGTGCTTCTTGTTCCAATGCCAAGCCGTATGAATACCATGATAGGTGTCGCGCAAAGTGATACTCTTGTCGGGATCACATTTCACCACTACGCGGTCAGGACGATTCAGGTCGATATAAGCAAATATCTTGTCGCAAATACGAAACAAGACCCCGTCTGGACCAAAGGCGCAATCCTCGGTCGCTCCCGCTTTGCTCAGACAATATTCTCTGACTATTTCGATATTCATAAAGGCCAATTTGATTTGGGGATAATGATTGTTGACAGCATGTTAATGCTTACCTTGTCTCCCGTTGATACTTTTTCTCCGCCTCCCAACTTTCTCGTGTGAAGGCGTGACGATAGTGCTTGATTTCATAATCTTCGGACGAACCAACTATAGTGATGATGTCAAAACGGAACGGTGCGTCCAATTGATGCAAGGACATGTAGGCACGTGCCGCCTTGATTAAGTGCTCTTGCTTCTCTAAATTCACAGCATCTTTGGCATCCTTGAAGTCTTCGTTACTTCTTGTCTTAACTTCCACAAATATCAGTTCACCAAACCATTCGGCTATAATATCTATTTCCAAATGCTCGTGATACCAATTAAGTTCGTGTAGTGTATATCCTTTATTCATCAGGAAGCGGGCGGCGCGTTCTTCGCCCCATGCGCCTAATGTGTTGTGAAATGCCATAGCCTGTCAATTAAGATTAAGATGTTGTGAAAATAGCATGAACCTTATTTCTTCCTTTTCGATTTAAAGAAATTTTTCATCAACTCGGCGCATTCATTTTCTAGGACACCCGACACCACTTCCGTTTTGGGATGAAAAGCTTTCGGCGCAAAGTTTTCAAAACCTCTCTTCTCATCGCGAGCACCATAAACAACGCGTCCCATTTGTGACCATCCGATAGCACCAGCACACATGATGCAGGGTTCAACCGTAACGTAAAGTGTACAAGTGTCCAGATATTTTCCACCAAGTGCTTCAGCGGCGGCAGTGATTGCTTGCATTTCTGCATGAGCCGTGACATCGTGCAAAGTCTCAGTCAGGTTGTGCGTACGGGCAATGACCTTGTCGCGACAAGTAATGATGCAACCGACAGGAACCTCGTCCTCCTCAAAAGCCAGTTGGGCTTCCTGCAACGCTTGTCTCATGAAATATTCATCCGAGTAGGGATTTATCTTAATATCTTCCATCTAATTTTTCTTTTTCAAAACTTATTCCACACCTTTCAAGGTCAAAGCGACACGCTCTCTTTCCCAATCTATCGAAAGTACTTTTACGCGCAACTGTTGTCTGAGGTGCACTACCTCGTTGGGGTCCTTGATAAATTTATCTGCCATTTGCGAGACGTGAATCAAGCCTTTCACCTTAATACCCATATCTACGAAGCAACCGAAGTTTGTGATATTTGTCACGACACCTGGCAAAATCATACCTTCCTCCAGGTCATTGATATATTTGATACGTGCATCGAAACTGAACTCTTGGATAGTACCGCGTGGGTCACGCCCTGGTTTGCCCAATTCTGATATGATGTCATTGAGGGTAGGGAGTCCGACTTCTTCACTACAATATTTTTCTAATTGAATAGAGGTGCGTACTTCTTGTGAAGCGATAAGTTGCTTGACGTCACACCCTGCATCTTTTGCCATACGCCTTACCAAATCATAACGTTCGGGATGTACGGCTGTATTATCCAAAGGATTTTCTGCATCAACTATTCGCAAGAACCCAGCGCATTGTTCGTAGGCTTTAGCGCCGAGGCGTGGCACTTTCAGTAGTTCTCGTCGGCTTTTGAAAGCACCATTTTCTGCGCGATAGTCGACAATATTTTGCGCCAAAGCAGGGCCGAGGCCAGAGACGTAGGTCAGGAGCTGCTTGCTGGCAGTATTGAGATTCACCCCAACGGTATTGACGCAATTCTCTACGGTTTGATCCAACGAACGCTTTAATCCCGTTTGGTCTACGTCGTGTTGGTACTGCCCGATGCCGATAGATTTTGGATCGATCTTGACTAATTCTGCCAAGGGGTCGGCTAATCTTCTGCCGATGCTGACTGCACCACGCACAGTCACATCATAATCGGGAAACTCCTCACGTGCTATCTTCGAGGCAGAATATACTGAAGCCCCATCTTCGCTTACGAGGAAAACTGCGACGTCTTTTAGAGACAAAGACTTGACCATTTCTTCCGTCTCGCGTCCTGCTGTGCCGTTGCCAATAGCAATTGCTTCGACTTTGTATTGTTCGACCAAATTCTTTACCTTAAAACAAGAGCGCGCGTATTCTCCTTTTGGCGGATGCGGATATATTGTCTCGTTGTGCAGGAGATTTCCTTCGGCATCCAGGCATACGACTTTGCAGCCGGTGCGGTATCCCGGGTCAATGCCCATAATGCGCTTTTGTCCCAAGGGTGGTGAGAGCAAGAGTTGTTTCAGATTTTCTGCAAATACACGTATTGCCTCGTCATCGGCTTTTGCTTTAGCGGAGAAGGCGAATTCTGTCTCAATGCTCGGACGTAGCAGACGCTTGTAGGCATCTTCTATAGCTTGTATCAGATGTGGTGCCGCAGGACTACCATTCTTTACATGCAGACGTTCGATGCGTGAGAGGCAAGCTGAATCGTCGGAGGGTGTAATCGTAATGCGCAGAAAACCTTCCGCTTCGCCGCGACGCATAGCTAAGAGCCTGTGCGAAGAACATCTTTTCAACGGTTCACTCCAATCAAAGTAGTCGCTATATTTCTTAGCTTCCTCTTGTTTTGCTTTTACTACTTTTGATGTAATAACAGCATCCAGTTGGAATGTCCGTCGCACAATATTGCGCACATCATTGCTTTCGTTCACGCGCTCTGCTATGATATCCCGTGCCCCTTGCAGAGCCGCTTCTATATCGGGCACACCTTCGCCTACATAGGATGCCGCAGACTTTTCGGGTTGGTTGAAAGGATGTAGCATCAGACTGTCTGCCAAAGGTTCGAGACCTAATTTTCTTGCGGCTTCGGCACGTGTTTTTCTTTTAGGCTTATAGGGCAAATAGATGTCCTCGAGTGTTGTCGCATCCCAACATTGTTCTAATTGTTGTTTGAGTTCTGGCGTCAACTTGCCTTGTTCTTCGATCGTTGTAAGGATGTATTCCCGACGGTGGCAGAGCTCCTGCAATTTCTCGTTTTGCAATTGGATGTTGGCAATTTGTACTTCGTCCAGTCCCCCAGTCATTTCTTTGCGGTAACGACTTATAAAAGGGATAGTAGCTCCTCCCTCGAGCAGTTTGATAGTATTTGCAACTTGCAGCTCACGCAAATTTTGTGTGCGAGCTATTATAGCTATGATTTTGTCCACTGTTCTAAAGAATAGCAAAGGTTGTACATTATTTTTTCAAAGCGAAATATTTCCACAGCGGCGCAGCCATCAGCGCTTGTTTGATTTCGCCTGTTTCGAGGAGTTCGCGCACTTCAGCTTCCTCCAGTTCATAGACCACGATATCCTCTGTCGGCTCCAGATGGCGTTCGCCCAGATATTCCACGTCTGTGGCAAGATATGTATAACTACAATTTGTCATTGCAGAAGTATTGGGTGCAAATTTTGAGAAAAGCCTCCATTCGCCGCCACCAAATCCTGTTTCTTCCATCAGTTCTCTGCGTGCTGCCATTTCTGGGTCTTTGTCCTCGGGATCTATCACGCCAGCCACCATCTCAAATGCCGTTTCGCCGATAGCATGGCGATATTGGCGTATCATTACGAACTTCTTTTCTTTGGTAATTGCAATGACGTTTACCCAATTGGGATATTCCAGGATGTAAAACTCTGGATGCTCTACACCACTGGGCAGTCTGACGTGGTCTCGGCGAGCGGTGAGCCAAGGGCGTTGAAATAAATATTCGCTTTTGAGTACGGTCCAGGGCTTTGGATCATTTTCTTTTATCTTAACCATAATTTTGTCTCCTATTATATTATTGTGTATGTAGCAATTTGGTCTGTAGAGCGCATCTGCTATCGTTTGATTTTAATTTGAGATGTGCCAGATTTCACTTGATAAGCGGTACCATTAAGCACCAGTTTGAAAGGCGAGGTTGCTTTGATTTCGATCAAATCGCCTTCGCGTAGCAAAGATACTTTATTCTGCACAAAGTACAAGTTTTCGACGCCATGTTTTGTCTCTCTTGTGGTGTTCCAGGTGACGGTATTTGTCGTGCCATCAACGGTTATTCCTATCACATGCTCAATCAGCATCGATATAGGTACGACGCCTGCCCAGCCCACGAAGTTTGGGCGACACAGCTCGTTGTGTGTGGCTGTCGTTGCAGGCATATAGATGTCCGGTGCATAGACTTCCCAAATTGTGCCAGTGCTTTCGTACACTCTCCAAAAGGCATCCAGCTGTTTTTCGGCTATTCTTTGTGCTAAATGGTGATACCCTTTTTCTTGCAACCCTTTTACAGTCATATATGAAGTAGGGGGCCACACGCCGCCCTGCCAGTAATTGCCGCATTTGTCATAGTAAGGCTGATTGGCAGCAAGCGAGGGTAGGGGCATCTGTCGCCAAAATAATTTTTTGTCCTGCAATACGGTCACCAAACGTTCGATTTGTTGCGCAGAAGCGACGTCAGCGATGATGGGCCAAAAGGTGGCGATGGTGATCCATGAGGTTTGCTTGCCATCAGGTCTGACATCGTGATAACAACCCGTCGAGTCGTTCCACATGAAGCGGTTGATGCGGGCTTTCAGGTCTGCTGATTTTGCTTGATACAGCTTGGCTTTTTTCTTTTCGCCCAATATTTGGCAGATATTGCTCAGATGATCGTAGCACATCTTCATTTGCGACGACATATCCACCCAACCCATGGCATCCGTAGCCGAATGTATGTCTTCACGATGTCCGCCTCTGTCACGATCGCGCGGCGTATTGTCCATGCCAGATGCTTGCCCGTTGGACCAATAGAGTTCGTGCGGTGTGCCATGTGCTTTGCGGTGTTGCTCGATCCAGGCAATGTATTTCTCGATGGGCGGAAGGATTTTGCGCAGTCTATCCTTGTCGCCCGTAAACTTATAGTACTCCATCTCTGCCCAACTGAACAGCGGCGGATTGATAGTCCTGGCAAAATTTTCGCCTAATCCCCATTCATGGTCGGCGCCGTCTGCTTCGTTCAGGATACGGCAAATCATCCCGTCGCTGTGCTGTCGGGCATAGAAGTTGTCGTGTGAGGCGATGAAGGGGAAGGCCCGGTGACCATAACGTCCGAACAGTGCCATAAAGTGTGTGTCCCATTGGAAAATCTGAGGCGTCAAACCCTCGTCGATCCAGTTTGCTACCAATGGCGAACCTGGTGCAGGTTGTTGTAAGTTTGAGAAGGCGATTTCCCAGGCTTTCCAATACAATTCTATCCATTCAGGATGTTCCTCGAGGATAGGCTTAGGCAAAAGTTCACGACTTGTAGCAAACGCAGGGAGTGCTTCGTGTGTATAGGACTTTTTGTAAAAATATGCGCCCCGTTCCTGGCTGTCTTGTGCCCAGGAAAAAGTGATTTGTAAACTTAGCAGAAGTAGGAGTAGAACTTGTTTTTTCATTTTGTGGTATTGCCTTGAAAAATAGTTGTAAAACCTGCTTGAAAAAAACCTTAACCTTTTTTTAACGAGGCGTCGCGAAATTTAAAAAAGGTTAGACTTTTTTTTCACGAGGTCTAATGTTGTGAAAAGTGAGGTTTATGGGCGGTTGATAAACTGAGGTAAAATTACAAATTTATTCTTGTTTGGAGCAGTAGAAGTACGTAGAAAATGTAGTCTGAAAGATATAATAAAAAATAAAATACGGTGGAGACGCTTGCCCCCACCGTATAAATATTGTAAGTCTGTTAGGCTTCTTCTGCAGCCAACTCTTCCAGAACGTTCCAGCATTGGAAGAGACCGCGTGGCACGTGGAAACAGCCTTTCCACTTACCGCCCTTCAATGTCAGAAGCACTTCGCCCTGTCTGTTCAAATAGCCGAACCATTCAGGATGCTCCTTGTCGGCAAAGTGTGACCATGTGTAGTCGTGAACCCTTTCGAACCATTCCAGACATTTAGGATTCTTGGTCAGACGATAACCCTTGATCATTGTGATCAAAGTCTCGATGTGTACCCACCATAGCTTTTGATCCCATTCCAACTGTTGCAAAGGATGACCCAAACGGTCCATGAAATAGAAGATACCGCCGTACTGCTTGTCCCAACCATATTCCACTTCTTTCAAAGCAATATCTACTGCTTTCTCTATCAGTTTTTGATCGTTGAGGCGCTTACCCAAATCCATGATAAACCACATCGCTTCGATAGCATGGCCAGGGTTGAGCAGACGGCCGTCCATGCAGTCTACCAGTTCGTTGTTGGTGCCGAGGTGCTCGACAATCAGTCCCAACTCGGGGCGATAGAATACGTCCATTACTTCGTGGATGCAAGTCTCAATGGTTTTTTCCATAAAGTCCTTTTCCAGCAGCGGCTCAATCTCGAGTGCGACGTTGCAGAGTATCATTGGCAGAGCGAAGCTCTTCAGTGCTCGGGCGCCGGGGCTTGCTTTTGACCACTTGCCCTTGGGATTGTCCACTTTCGAAAGGACGATGTCAAAGGTCTTGAGGGCTATTTCTTCGTACTCCTTGTTGCCCGTAGCGATAGCCAATTGGCCGAAAGCGATTACAGCGAAGGTGTATGAGAAGATGTTGTAGGGTTCCACCAGTGGGTGACCTTCGCGGTCGAGGGCAAAGTACCAGTTCAAGTTGCCGTCGTGTCCGTACTTTTTCAAGAACTCTGCGCCTTGCACGGCAGCATCGAGCCATTCCTGCTTCTTTTCTACTTTATTATAGAGTGTGGCAAGCATCCATACCTCGCGACCTTGCAACCAAATGAACTTGTCTGTGTCAAACACCGAACCATCGCGTTCCAGGCAGGTGAAGTATCCGCCAAATTCTTTGTCTTGTGAATGCTCCAACCAGAAGGGAATCACCTTGTCCAATAGCTCCGCTTTGTATTGTGCGGCGAGTGCTTTAAAATTAGCCATATCTTTATGCTTTTATAGTTGTATGATTAGATTTAGAATTCTCTTGTTTTCCAAGTCAGTCCTTTCAGATTTTGCTTCTCTTTGATGATGTATGAACAGAGCAAACCTACCGCTACGCTGACTGCCATGCCGATGAAACCATAGAGCAGGAAACTCGCATCAGTGAAGTACTTGGTCAATAAAACACCGACCACGCCTGCAATAAATCCGATCAAAGCTGACTTGCCTCCGATGCGTGGGAAGAAGATACCCATCAGGAAGAGACCACCCAAACCGCTAGAGAGCAGACCCAGGATTTCCTGGAAGAAATCCAGCAGCGAGAGGATTTCCCACGTCGCCATCAGCAACGCAATACTCATACCGATGACACCAGAAATGAGGCACGCGTATCGCGCTACGTTCAGCATAGATTTGTCCGAAGTGTTGGGGCGCCAACGCTTATAGAAGTCTACACTGAAGGCTGTTGCCACCGAGTTGATGTTAGACGAAATCGTACTCATCGTAGCTGCAAAAATTGCGGCGATAAGGAGACCTGCAAGTCCGGCAGGCAATTGGCTCATCATGAAGAAGGGGAAGATGGTGTCCGCCTTGGCCATGGTGTAGTCGAGTTCGGCTGGGTGAGTTTTGAAGAAGGTATACAGCCCCGCTCCGATAGCAAAGAATGCCACTGATATGAATACGCTCATCACGCCGTTCATCATGATACTTTGTCGAGCACTCTTTTCATCCTTGGTAGTGAGGTAGCGCTGGATCACGGTTTGGTCTGAAGTGTAGGATATGAGATTGTTGGCCATACCGCCGAGGATAATCACCCAGAAGGTAGCTGAGCGATAGTCCAAGCTCCAGTCGAACATTTGCAGTTTGCTGTCCGAGATGGCAATGTCGACAAATCCGCTGAATCCGCCTTCTGTGTTTAATATCAAGTAAACTACTGCCAAAATAGCGCCGCCCACGAGGATGAAGCCCTGCACCACGTCGCCCCACACTACGGCTTCGACACCACCCATCGTACAATAGACGATAGTGATCAAGCCCATCAGGATGATACATGTATAGATGTCAATGCCAGTCACCGCTGTCAGCGCCAAAGATGGGAGGTAGAGCACCAAAGCCATACGTGCCACCATGAAGATGATAAACACCGTACTTGCCATCAAACGGGTCGCAGCATTAAATCGACTTTCCAGATATTCATAAGCAGTCGTTACATTCAATCTGCGGAAGAAGGGCAAATAATAATGTATCACGGGGAAAGAGACCAAAAGGATAGTCACCAGCATGGGGTAGTATGTCCAGTTGGTGGCGTAGGCTTTTGCAGGATAAGCCATATATGTGATGGCAGAAAGCATGGTGGCGTAGATCGAGATGCCTGCTGCCCACCAGGGGATACGGCCGCCGCCCTTGAAGAAGTCTTCCGAGCCATTTTCCTTGCGCATAAAGTAGAAGCCCAAGGCGAGCATGCCCAAGAGATAGAGTGCCAGTACGGTCCAGTTCAACCATCCGAACTCTGTGCGTACACTGATTTCCACCTGTGTCACATCGCTGGCACGCACACCAGGCTTTGATTCGCCATTCACTACGATCCATCTGCCATCCACTGGGACAACGGCTGCACCGGCTCTTGCCAAAAGTGAATTTTTGCTTTCGGTGGTCCAAGTGTCAGTGATGGTGTGGTAAATCAGCAACTCGTCGTTGAAACGATACCATTCTATGGAGTGGTCCAGATAACTTGCCGCCTCTTTGTCCAAACGTTTCACAGCATCGTCGTCACCTTGTGACAAGGCTTGAGCACGGACAAAAGGGCGATTGATAGCTTCTGAGAAAATATGGAGGTTGGTACCGCCAATACATACGATATGCGAGTAGCCCGAAGTCACTGCCGAAGCACCAACGATAGCTATCTGCTTGCCGCCAGGTGTGATGTCGGACGTCGTGGTCCAAGTGTTGTTCTGAGGATTATAGTATACGCCGTTCTGATGTACGAGGCCCTCTGTCGTTTCAGTAGGGTCGCAGTATCCACCCATGACGAAAAATAGCGCATTGGTAGCTCCATTTTGTACGACGCCTGCTGGTTGTATGCGTGGCTCACCGGGCATGTCGGGCAGAGCTTCCCATGCTTCGCCACCGGGGTACTTCAGACGCCATGCAGCCTTGGATGGTTTGCCGTCTGCCTTACCTCCTGCCACATAGATGTATCCCTTGCCATCGTATGCTCCACATGCATTGTCAAGCGCCTTGGGTAGGGCGGGCAAGTCCTTGCAGGTGATGCCGCCTTTGTCATCTTGTTGCATCAAGAAGACTTTGCTGCTGCTCTGCGTGCCATCTGTACCACCGATGCAAACGATGCCGTCGTTCACGGTCACACTGACGCCATACGCCATGGCTTGTGGCAATTTTCCCACAATGGTCCAACCCTCATCGGTCTTGTCCAAATCCAACTGGTAAACGTCTCGATAGAATACTTTCTGACCGCCGTCTGCTGCAGGTTGGTCCGCAAAATTGCAGCCGCCAGCCACGATTACTTTCTTGCCGAAGCGGCCAGCGAAGGGTGCAGATACGCCGTCCTCGCCGCCCACTTTCAGTTCGGGCAATCTCGAGTAGTTCACTTCATTGTACTTGTTGTCGTTTCCTGTCGAAGGTTCCTGTGCAAAAGCAGTCAGTCCAATCAGCAAGAGAATGATGGAGAAAATACGTCTCATGATATTAGGTTGATGTTTATTCATTTTCAAGAGGTGTGGTGCACCTCTGTCTCATATCCGATTTTGCACGAGGCACACGCGTCTGCAAATGTACGAATAAACCTTTTTATTGACAAAATATAAATTGAGAAATATTCAGCGTCGTTTGGGAAATACGAATTGATATTTTGTCTTCTTTTAAGATGTTAAAAACTTGCAGAAATTTTGACAAAATGAATTTGAAAACTAGAAGGCAAAAAATAGAAATAACAGGACAATTTGATGACAAAGTAAGACCTTTATGAAAAAAGTCAAGGGTTTTTTGAAAAAAGGTCTAACCTTTTTTAAACGAGACGGCGCGAAATTTTTACAAAGTCTAAGTTTTTTCAACACAAAAAAGCGGGAAATAACGATGAAATCACTTGGTTTTCTACCCAAAAAAGTAGTAAAAGTGCGATTTTGTCGTTATTTCCCACAAAATTATAGGTCTTCTTGTGCCTTCTCCTTGCGCTAATATGCGCAGAGGTTTTCGTTTGATTGATTTTGCGCGATTCTCGAGCGTTAAAGTTTGTATAAAAGCCCCTCTCGCTTATTGCACGCCGCTACCTTCGCTTTGCTGTCCGTCGCCGCTTGGCGCATCTACGTTGTCGGTGTTTTGGATCGTACGCGCAGCCTTCTTCACTTTAGCTTTCAGCTTGCCAAGATTATATTTCACGCCGATGCTGTAGCGCAGGAAGTTGGTTTGCCAAATATCTGTGGACGCGAATGTATCGGTGATGACTGTCGAGCGGAAAGAACGCTTAGGATTGATGAAGTTGCCAGCCTGCAGAGTGACGGTGAGTGCATCGTTCTTCAAGAAAGAACGGCTCAAATTGAGGTTGTAAAAGTGGAAACTACCACCACGTCCCTGCAAATCCAAACGACCCGAACCACCGCCGGCCCAAATACCAAGTTTGAGTTTCCAAGGCAGGTCCTGACGCAAACCACCAAATATGTTGCCCGAGAAGCCTGAGGTGTGGTCATTGGTTTGTTCTGCACGGAAGTCGGAATAGTTGCCCTCGCACTTCAGATTGAGCGATGTGCCCTTAGTAATCGTCCAGTTGGCAAAAGCATTCAAGGTGGTGATGCGCGACTTGCGGAAGTTGTCGTAAGTAGTGTGCTGTACGCCATCTTTCACATACTTGTATGCTGTCAAACCATTATTGGAGAAACTATAAGACAAGGTCACACCGTAATTGATGACTGGGCTGAACGAGTTGTATGCTACATTGAAATTGTGCGCCTTTTCACTCTCCAGATTTGGGTTACCATAGGTAATAGCAGTCGGATTAGCGCGGTCCACATAGGGCGACAAATAGCCAATAGATGGACGACCGATACGCATGCTGTATGATGCTTTCAGGATTTGGCTTATGCTGAAATTGTAACCCAAACTTACTGAAGGTACGAAGTCTGAGAACTGGCTGCTGAAACCATCACGTTTGCCGTCGGGATAGGTGACGTGTACGTTCGAATATTCATATCGTCCGCCTACGCGACCAGTGAATTTGCCTGCGGTCAGGGTATATTCCAGATAGGCAGCACCTATGTCATTTTGATGGCGATATTGCAGAGATTTGTCGTTTGACAAAACGAAGTCTTCCGTAGTGCCCGATGTGCGATGCTCCTCGGTGTTGTCGCTCTTATTGACACGGTAGATATATTTCAAACCAGCCGAAAGCGTATGCATCTTGCCCAATGGCGTAGTGAAGTCTACCTGACCAGTATGTTCGAAGAAATCCTTCTTTTGCAATGTATTGAGGTCAGAGAGCATGAAGGGCACGCTGTCGAGTGCGCTATAGGTGGTCGTCGCCTTGCTACGCGTGGGCGAATTGTCGTATCTGTAGGAAATAGTCAAGTATTGTCCCTCGCGATCGAACATGTGCTGGTAGTCAGCTCCGACATTGTATGACGGGCGCTTATCCTGTGATGCACTGACTGACTGATAGCCGTATTTCTGTGTACCATTTGCGCGGAACATATCGTACTCGCTGATGGCAGTTTTGCTGCCCTTATGATAATGTATGCCTGCGTTAAAACTCAGCAAATTCTTCTTGTTGAATTCATAACTACCCTCGATGCTTCCGTGTTGGAACAACCCCTTGTTGTCTTGATTGTCTGCGAAATACTTGAGCAAATGATTTTCGGGGTCATCGAATGTCGTGCGTTCGCCTTCGCTTGAAGAGTTGGGGTGTCTCATTACGCCCACGCCATAGTTGCCCGAAAGCATAAACTTGCCGGCTTGTACCATACCGAATACGCTGCCGTGGATGCCACGATTACTGAAGTTGATGCTTGGTGCCAGGTTGTAGCCCGAAGCGCTAGTCATATCATTAGTGATAATATTGAGTACACCCGCTACACCTTCTGCGTCATACTTTGCACCTGGGTCTGTGATCACTTCAATCTTCTGAATAGCCGAAGCGGGATAGTTCTTCAGAATTGTGGCAGGATCTGACGACATCATCTGATTGGGTTTGCCATTAACATAAACCTTGAAACTATTACTACCGTTTACTTGTATTTTGTCCTCGCCGTCTACTGTCACCATTGGTACTTTGCGCAGCATTTCCAGTACAGAGTTGGTCGTCGCATCAGGGTCGTCGGCGATAGAGTAGGTGATCTTGTCCACCTCAGCCTTGATCACTGCACGCTGAGCCGTCACTGTGGCAGTGCCAAGCGTATTGCTGATGTCTGAAAGTAGGATATTGAGGGTGCTCTTGTGCTCGCCCGCTTTGATTGTAAAAGCCTTGCTCCAAGATTGCTTGCCGACAAGGATACATTCCACAACGTAATTTCCCGATTGTGACAGAGGTAGAGTGTATTTACCTTTGTCATCGCTTGTGACAACCTTAAGAATTTTGGTATTACCAGCTTTCTTTATACGAATAGTAGCATAGGGTTGCACTTCGCCACTGATAGAGTCGGTCACAGTTCCAAGGATTTGGTATTGTCCGCTGGCTGTTTGTGCATAGCTTACTCCCAATCCGTAAAAGGTAAAAATGAGTGTGAATAGAATCTTGTAGATTTTCATGATATATAGGTTGTCTGGATATTTGTTGTAGGAAAAATACAATTTGAATAATGCTTTTTTTAATAAAATTAAGCTAAACGAAAATACTTATAAATTAAGCTATACAAAATTACCATAAAGAAACCCCGCTCACAAAGAAATATATATCTTTTTAAGAGCGGGGTAGCTTTTTTCTTATCTTTTAACAGAAATAGTCAAGTGGACTTTACGATTTGTATAAAACCGTAGCTTGTTATTTCCAAAGTTTTAATGAATATGTGGCTTCAATTTTGTCTTCTAATTTGTCGGGCACGTTGACAAAGAAGTTTATTCCTGTCAATGCTTCTATTTCGTCGACCGACGTAGCAGTATATTTCATTTCTTGCTTGCCTGGGCGATTTTCGTAGTAGAAGCCAATGGCTTTTTCCTTGCCCTCGCGCATTGAAAGCACGACCTTGTAGAAACCATCTGGGACAGAAACCTTATGAGCCTTGCCTATCTTTTTCGGTTTAGTACTTTTATAGACAGGACCGCAGACCACATATACCTTACCTTCTCGCTTAGCCCAGCGTCGGCAAGCCTTCTCCAATGTTTGCCAAGATCCGCTATTCAGTCCACCATCTTGTGGACAGATGTTGGTCATATAAAAGCAGTCGTTCATTGCCTTCATGCTCCATTTCATATCTGCTGCTGGCACCATGTGACCGCGATCGTAGCCGCTTTTTACATAATCTTCGGTGGTGACTTGATGCTGTGGCGAAACGTTGGGATCTGGCAGGAAAGATTCGGCGCGTGGCTTTTCGCCCTCTGTCTCTTCTGCTGTCAATTCCCAAGCTACCCAGTTGGGGGTGTTGTGGTCTTTGTTGAAGGATAGGGTAAATCCTGTGTGAGTGATGATTTGTTCCTTCACGCCTTTGAGTTTTCCTGGCAACTCTAATTGACGTGCTTTGCCCGATGGCCTCTTTTCGGATACTTCCGCTTTTGAGTCAATTGTCTCGATGATTTCTTTCGCAGAACTAATGACTTCCTTTGGCGTTTCCTCGCAGTTGGTGAAACTGAGAGTGGTTATGGTTAAGCAGAATAAAACAGCAAGGCCTTTAGTGCTTGCGATGATTTGTTGAAATCTTGTCTTTTTGTTGTTTCTTCTTCTCATATTGCTGTGGTGTTTTGCGGTAATATTTCTTATAACTTTATCTTTGCAATAAGCTTTTTGATTTTTCCTTCGCCAATAATTGGAGCGTGCGCATCCTCGGGGAAAACGACAAGAAACTCTCCAGGTTGTACATTAATATAAGCACTTGCGGGAGCGTTGTAAAGAGCAAAATCGTTCTCTGCGTCAAAAGGTTTTTCCGATGGTACATCAATTGTGTCCAAATGGCGCCATCCGATAGTTTCTACGCCGGTCAGTGGGATGTGTACGTCTAGATAAGCGCGGTGCACCTCAAGTTTTTGTTCGTCGGCTTTGACGAGTTGTGGCTCGGCTACGTTGATAAACAAATCCTCGCCGTGGATTTCAAAACGTCCAGCACTTGCTTCAGACAAATCGTTCTGTTGGAGATATTCAAACAAATCTTTGAGCAGTGGATGAACGCTAAAATACCTTTTGGCATCGGAAATAGATGAAAGTATCATAGTATTTTATTTACAGGTTAGACTTAGGTTGAAAGGCATTTTATTTCCTTGACAAAATTAAAGACTTTGCATGATTTTAGCAAGTTTGACTAGACTTTTCTTTAGTAACTGTAAAAAAACAGTCTTTAATGTCTCATGTAAAGAAAAATATTGTAATTTTGTGGAGTTGTGATGTGAATGCGCATCAAGACTTTATTTGCTTAATACCTAAATCTAAAAACAAAATACTATGACATTATCTGCACAAGATCAAGCCTTGCTCGAAAAGAAAGGCATTTCGGAAGAAAAATTGCAAAATCAATTGGATTGCTTCAAAAAGGGTTTTCCTTATCTCGAACTCAGCGCTGCTGCTTCAGTAGAGAAAGGTATTGTGGCACCAACTGCAGAAGAAAAAGCAAATTACCTCAAAGCATGGGATGCTTATACTCAGACAGAAGGTCACGATGTGGTGAAATTTGTACCTGCTTCTGGTGCGGCAAGCCGTATGTTTAAGGATGTCTTTGCCTTTGTTGATGCAGAATACAATACACCCGAGACAGACTTTGAAAAGACTTTCTTCGCACGTATTAAGGATGCTGCATTTTATGCCGAACTCGATGCAACTTGTCATAAACTTCACAATGCTGGCATCGACGCTTTGATGGCAGATGGCAAGTACAAGGAAGTCGCAGCCGCAATGTTGGGAAAAGAAGGTTTGAACTATGGCGCATTACCTAAGGGCTTATTGAAATTTCACAACTATGCCGAAGGCGCACGTACTCCGCTCGAAGAACATTTGGTAGAGGGCGCGCTCTATGCTCGTCAGGAAGATGGTACGGTGAATGTACATTTCACAGTTTCGCCAGAACATCGTGCGCTTTTCGAAGCGTTGGTAAAGGAAAAGGCGGAAGTTTATGCAAAGCAATTCAATGCGACGTTCAACGTGAGCTTCTCTGAACAAAAATCAAGCACTGATACCGTTGCCGCTAATTCGGATAATACACCTTTCCGCAATGCTGATGGCAGTTTGCTCTTCCGTCCAGGTGGCCATGGTGCTTTGATTGAAAATTTGAACGAGATCGATGCCGACGTCGTATTTATTAAGAATATCGACAACGTAGTGCCCGATAGATTGAAGGTGGATACTGTGGAAAACAAGAAGCTCCTGGCTGGAATCTTGGTGGAACTGCAACAACAAGCCTTTGCTTATTTGGAAAAACTCGATAGCGGCTGCTACAATACCAACGATTTGATGGAAATGTTGCAATTCCTGCAAAAGAAAATCTGTTTGAAAAATCCAGAAACAAAGACACTTGAGGATACAGAGTTGGCGATGTATTTGCGCAAGAAGTTGAATCGTCCTTTCCGCGTTTGTGGTATGGTGCGCAACGTAGGCGAACCCGGTGGCGGTCCGTTCTTGGCTTACAATTCAGACGGCACTGTATCGCTCCAGATCCTGGAAAGTTCGCAGATTGATATGGCTGATGCAGAAAAGAAGGCGATGTTTGAAAACGGCACGCACTTCAATCCAGTGGACCTCGTATGTGGTTTGAAGGATTATAAGGGCAATCGTTTCGACTTGCCTAAATATGTCGACGTGAATACAGGTTTTATATCACACAAGAGCAAGGATGGCAAGGAACTTAAAGCCCTCGAATTACCAGGCCTTTGGAATGGTGCAATGAGCGACTGGAATACCGTATTCGTAGAAGTTCCCTTGGCGACATTCAATCCCGTTAAGACAGTCAACGACCTTTATCGCGAACAACATCAATAGAAATGTATATGGAGTGAGAGATAGTTTTCGCTCCGTATTATATAATATAAAGGCGAGCATATCGTAGAATTTAATCTCGGTATGCCCGCTGTATTTTATATGGTTATCTTTGATTGAGGTATGGCGTATGTGTACTTGCCTTAATCAAAGCGTATGTGATGTCACTTGTTGCAGCGTTCGAAGAAGTTGATTGCTTCCAGTTCGGCCCGCATTGCTTGCTCTTCCTCGTCTGTCATATTTTGGAAAGGAGTTCTATTGGGACCAAGGTCTAAGCCAATCAATTTCATGATACGCTTTCCGCCTACGATATTACCGCGATAATGGCAAATTACGTCGATCACGTCTTGCGAGAAGTTTTGCAATTCGCGCGCAGTTTCCAGATCGCCTTTTTCCCAAGCCTCGAGGATGCCAGTCAATACGCGTCCGTTGTAGTTGGTCGTACCGCCGATTCCACCTTGTGCACCTCCCATTGCAAGGCAAGGCAGGATGGTTTCGTCTTGTCCGTGGAGCATATCAAACTTGCCGTCCTTGTATCTGCGACATTTATTGTATTCGTAAAGACTCTCGAAGGTGTACTTAATACCTGCGAAGTTGGGGATACGACCATCCACTGCTTTTAGGAAATCGTACATAGAGAGGAACGCATTGTTGAATGCCGGAATGTGATAGTAGTAGAAGGGTAGGTCAGGGGCTCCTGCAGCAATTTCTTCGCAATACTTCACCAATTCTTCCACACGTCCGATGCGTGGGAAAGGTGTTGCCATGGCACCGATGCCCCATGCGCCAATCTCTTGAGCATGTGCAGCCAGTCGGCGGCTACTTTTCACACAAGTGCTACCTACGTGTACGATTACCTTGAAACCTGCTGGTGCTGCCTTCATCCAGGCTTCTGCCACTTGCATTCTTTCCTGTTCGTCAAGCATGTAACCTTCGCCAGAAGAACCGTTGATGAATACACCCTTCAATCCATTTCGCACCAAGAGTGCAGCATATTCGGGGATGGGGTCGAGGTTAAGACTGCCGTCAGCGTGGAATGGTGTGAACGGCGCGTTGATGAGTCCTTTAATCTTTTCCATAATAATGATTTAAATACTTTCGGTGCAAAAGTAATGTTTTATTCCGATGTGACATGGTTTTTCCCTGCCTTTTTTCGATGTGCTGATAGGCAAAAATGTATGATGATGTCGCTCCTGGGTGGAGTTTTAATGCCCCTTTGATAATGTCTCGATTTAGTGGAATTGTCGTTCGCGAAAAAAAGCCTTGGATAATTTAAAAAAGGTCTAAGGAAATTTGAAAAAGGTCTAATGTTTTTTTAACGAGGCCTTGGTTTCTTTCAACGTCTCAACGATTTGTTGAATTTATGGCTAATGAGGAGAAAAATAAAATCCCAGAAGTAGAAACTCCTGGGACTGAACTATGATGAATAAATGGTGTTTTATCCTAAGTACTTCATCAAAATACTAATATTTTCTGCTTCGCGCAGACGACGCAAGGCGCGTTCCTTGATTTGACGTACACGCTCGCGAGTCAAGTTAAGGCTGTTGGCCACTTCTTCGGCTGTCATTTCATTACGTCCGATGCCGAAGAGCATTTTCAAGACTTGACGTTCACGTTCGTTGAGCGTAGAGAGCGCAGATTCAAGGTCAGAAGAAAGAGACTCCTTCTCCATCTGATTGTCCGTTCCGGGTGCAGAATCATCCGTCATGATGTCGATCAAGCAGTTTGAATCGTCATCTTGGAATGGTGCATCCACAGACACTTTCTTACCATTTGTGCCAAGTGCTTCTTGTACTTTGCTGACGTCGGTTTCGAGGATATCCGCTAACTCTTGTACTGATGGACGGCGCTCAAATTCTTGTTCGAAATTGACAATCGCTTTGGTGAGTTTGCTTTGGAAACCTACTTGGTTCAGCGGCATGCGTACAATGCGGCTTTGCTCTGAAATCGCTTGAAGGATACTTTGGCGAATCCACCATACAGCGTAACTGATAAACTTGAAGCCACGTGTTTCGTCGAACTTCTGTGCTGCCTTGATGAGGCCGAGGTTGCCTTCGTCGATCAGGTCATTGAGCGCAAGTCCTTGGTTTTGGTATTGCTTTGCCACACTGACTACGAAACGGAGGTTGGCGCGTGTCAACTTTTCCAATGCTTCGCGGTCGCCGTGGTGGATGCGTTGAGCGAGTTCTACCTCTTCGTCTGTCGAGATGAGTTCTTCGCGTCCGATTTCAACCAAATACTTGTCTAATGCCGCACTTTGGCGGTTGGTAATACTTTTGTTGATTTTTAACTGTCGCATACTTACCCAATTTGGTTCGCAAAATTACAAAATTGCTCTAATATGACAAAACTTTTTGCAGATTTACAACAGAATATTCAAAGATTTTCTTCACTTTTTGCAGGATTCTTTGCGATTTTGAATAAAAATGGCTTATTCGCGCTTTTACATAGGGGATTTTTGTCCTCTGATAGTAATGAAACGTAAAAGTGAAAACTTTGTTGTGTGTCGTTTGTTTTTATTCGTATCTCTGAGATAAATCTCGAAGATACTTTCGCTCGCTGTGAAAAATATTCAAGCAAGCTTGATATTATTTCGCTCGCTTATTCGTATCTTTGCCCATTATATAGTGAAAGCATGAATTATCTTTTAATATTTCTACTCGTAATACTTGGTTTTTTGTTCGGTTTCTTGACCTTTGCTTTGTGCCGAACATATCTTGTTGAAAAAATTCGCAACGTTTGGGAACGTATGTATCCTCGCCTGAAATATAAATCGGACGAGGTGAATGTGGTATTGCATCAAACCTTGTTGGCGCTGTCGTGCACCCCACGGTTGATAGAACCTGGAAAGCAGGCAATAGGCCTCATATATCAGGGCTTAAACTTTGTGATGGAACCAATAGGCGACGGCAGATTGGTGCGTGTCTTATTATTGCATAATGCGGCCTATCCCATTACGCAACTTTCCAGCATTCGCGCAGCAGTCAATCTGGTGAATTTGAATACAGATACCGTCAGAGCGATATATACATTTGATGAAGAAAATCCTTCGATAGATGTACATATCACGGCAAGTATTGAAGTGTCAAATACAGTTGAGGAATGTGTGCCCAAACTTACCAAACTATTTGATGAGATCATTCTTCATCGTTTGTCTCTCTTTGCCAAAATCCAGGAGAAGACTATAAATGAAAACTTATACGGTGTCGAAGACTGGGAGGTCAATGGTCTTAGAAAAAAAGCGGATATTTCTGGGTTGAAGAAGCAAGAAATGAGTCACCTGATGCCTCATCCTGACAATAGAGTGGATGCTAAGCGCGTTTTGACCTTGGTGCCTTTCCTTGAGAGAATATGCGAGGGCGGTTTGCCTAAGGTTAGTGAGGTGAAGGTGGTGAGAAATGAGTGCGAGGTGCTTTCAGACGAGCAGGAAATAAGGGATTTTGATTTCCTGAGTACGATGGTGACGCGAGATGAGCAGGGAGTTGCGAAAATGGTGAATCCTATTGTCACGCTGCTGATAAAGTGTCGTGTCGAGATGAATGATGGTGCGAGAAATGAGTTGCTCACGATGACATTGCAAATGGAGCGTGAAACACAGATGGCGTTTTATGTGCGCGCCACAGTGAGTCGTTTGCCCGTACCCGAAGAGTCTATTGAATTCATGAGTGATGAGATGATTTTCCAGGAATCTGCAAGCGTATTGCTGGGTATTACGAAATTATCTGAAGATCGTCGGATGATGGAGTTCGAATATATGTGGCAGGATGCTTGTGATAAATTGGCGAACAATGAACTTGATGAAATGACTGAGGAGCAGAAATTCATCGCCATGTTTAACAAGGGTCGCAATATCTCAAACGGATTGTACTGGGGCTTGAAGTATTATTTTGAGAAGCGATACTATGAGGCAATTCCCTACCTGGAATCTGTTTTTGAAAGCCTGTCGCAAGAAATGCATCTGCTCAACAATAAACACAAGAGCATGTTCTACGAAATATGCTACCGCATTGGCTTTGCATATTGCGACTTGAAACTTTACAGAGAAGCCTATTATTATCTTGATATAGTGGCAAATGTTGGCTCAACCAAGTACATGATGGAATATGTCAATTGTTTGGTGAACAGCAAGGACTATCGTGCGCTGACGGCAGTAGAGAATTATCTGAAACAAATAGATGATTTCCACGCTGGGGCTGAGGCTGCAGCCAAGGATGATTCGATGCCAGAGGAAACGCTGGAATTTTACAATTTCCTGAAGCGTCGCAAGGCTTATCTCTTGGTAGATTTGGGCTTTCTGGACGAGGCGGAGATTTTCCTCAAATCCATGTTACAAGATTCCAAGAATGGCGACTTCGCTCTGAACGAGTTGGCGTATATTCAGCGCATGAAAAAGTCAGATGACGGCGAGGATATTTATATATCTGACGAAGATTCAGAAATAGACGATAAATAATAAAAATTACATAAAACAAAATTAAAACATATATAGACTATGGCAATGGTTTCTCCCTCTCTGCTTTCTGCAGACTTTGGCAATTTGCAACGCGACGTTGAAATGCTCAATCAAAGTGAATGCGACTGGTTTCACCTTGACGTGATGGACGGCGTATTTGTACCCAATATTTCTTTTGGCTTCCCCGTGATGCAAGCGATGGCACAGCATGCACAAAAGCCCCTTGATGTACACTTGATGATCGTACAGCCCGAGAAATTTGTCAAGGAAGTCAAAGCCCTTGGCGCAAAGGTAATGAACGTGCACTACGAGGCTTGTACCCACTTGCACAGAGTCGTGCAACAAATCAAGGCGGAAGGCATGATGGCAGGTGTGACCCTGAATCCCCACACGCCCGTCAGCGTGCTCGAAGAAATATTGCCCGATCTCGATCTCGTGATGTTGATGTCCGTGAATCCAGGTTTTGGCGGACAACGCTTTATCGAGCATTCGTTGGACAAGACCAAGCGTCTACGTGACCTTGTGGAACGCACCGGATCCAAGGCTTTGATCGAAATCGACGGCGGCGTGAATCGCGAAACTGGTAAGTTGCTTGTCGAAGCCGGCGCCGACGTTCTCGTAGCTGGTAGTGCAGTCTTTGGCGCCAAGGATCCAGCAGAAGAAATCAAGTTCTTGCGCTCATTATAATAGGGCGGCAATACCTCATCTCATATTTAGAATTTACTATGATTAAGGATTTGACACCGATACTTTCCGACAAGGATTTGTTCCGCCTGATGGGCATCATTCGCGATGCTAAGCGTGTCGTGATATGTGCTCACCGTGGCCCTGATGGAGACGCTCTGGGTTCTTCATTAGGTTGGGCAGAATATCTGAAAGGTCTCGGCAAATATGTCACAGTAGCTTTGCCCAATCCCTTCCCCGACTTTTTGTGGTGGGTGCCGGGTGCTAAGCAAGTGCTCTTTCATTCTCAGCAGCCCGATCGTGTGGCGAAGGCATTTGCCGAGGCGGATTTGCTCTTTTGCCTGGACTGCTGCGAAGCAAAGCGTATGCAGGATATGGCGCCCCTGTTTGAAAAGTCAAAGGCCAAGAAGGTGGTGATCGACCATCACTTGAATCCCGACGAAAGTATGGCTGATATGATCATTTCTCGCCCCGAAATGTGTTCTACCAGCGAGATGGTCTTTCGCCTGATTTACGCCCTTGGCGCTTTCGAACAGATGACAAAATATGGAGCAAGCGCAATTTATACAGGGATGATGACCGATACCGGTGCATTTACCTACGCCTCTGCCGAACCTGAGATTTATATGATCATCAGTTTGCTGCTGACGAAGGGGATTGACAAAGATAAAATTTACCGTAACGTCTTCTATTCCTACTCCGAGGGCCGTCTGCGCATGATGGGATATGTGATGAACGAGAAGTTGCAGTTTTATGAAAACCGCAAGGCTTCTATCTTTACGATGAATCGTGAGGAACTGAGTCGTTTTCATTATATACGCGGCGATATGGAGGGTTTGGTCAATATGCCACTTCAGGTGAAGGGGATGAGGCTGAGCATCTCTTTGCGCGAAGATACCGAGCGCGATGTCGTTCGTGTGAGCTTGCGCTCCGTTGACGATTTTCCATGCAACAAGATGGCGGCCGAATTCTTCAACGGCGGCGGTCACCACAATGCTTCGGGTGGCGAATTGCCCTTCCCCCTGGAGGAAGCCGTCAAGACAGCCGAGCGCGCTGTCGAAGCCTATAAAGAACTATTATAAATATAGTGTGAGTTATAAAACGATGACAAAAAACATGTCTACAGATCATATCAACAACAGAAAGTCCTCCGTGATACCAATGGAGGATTTTTTTCGCAATCCCCAACAATCGGGATACCAGATTTCGCCTAATGGCAAGTACTTCTCATTTATGGCGCCCTACAAGGACCGCATGAACATCTTCGTCCGTGCCATTGATGCCAATGAAGCGACGCAGATCACTGCCGAAACGGAAAGAAATGTCGCTGGCTATATGTGGGCGGACAATGAACGACTGCTCTTTATGAAGGATACGGGAGGCGACGAAAACTATCGCCTCTATGGCGTGAATATCGACGGCTCGGACCTCAGATGCTACACCGATTTCGAAGGTGTCCGCACCTCGATCATCGACGACCTGGAAGATGTGCCCGGTCAGATTATCATTGGGATGAACAAGCGTAATCCCGAAGTTTTCGACCCCTACCGCCTCGATCTGGAGACAGGGGAAATGGTGCAGTTGGCAGAGAATCCGGGCAACTGGCAAGGATGGATGACCGACCACAACGGCTGCCTGCGCTCCGTCACGGCGATTGTTGATGGCGTGAATACACAAATTCTCTATCGTGATAATGATGATGAAGAATTCCGCCCCGTTCTGACCACCAACTTCAAGGAGATGGTCAATTTTATGGACTTCACGCCGGATAATAAGATGGTTTATGCGGCTACAAACTTGGGTCGCGACAAGGTGGCATTAGTCTTGATGGATCCGTCGACTTGCCAAGAGGTGGAGTTTCTGTATGAAAATCCCAAATACGATATTTCTTCGATTTCCTATTCCAGACGTTACAAGAAATTGCTCTCCGTCGTTTGCGTGGGCCACAAGGATCCCGTGCGCCACTACTTTGATGCTGACGAGGAGAAGCAACGCGAGCGCATCAAGGCGCATTTCCCCAACCACAAGGTAGGGCTGGCTGATTGTGACAAGAGCGAAGAAAACCTCCTGCTCTACGTCGGCAGCGACCGCACCAAGGGCGCCTATTATTTCTATAATATCCACGAAGATCAACCCAAACTCCTGGCCGAATTGGCACCTTGGATCAAGGAAGAAGATATGGCAGAAATGCATGCGGTGAAGTACATGTCGCGCGATGGATTTGAGATCGAAGCCTATCTGTCTTTACCCGTGGGCCAGACCCTTGACTCTGCACGAAATCTGCCCGTAGTCATCAACCCCCATGGCGGACCCTGGGCGCGCGACCACTGGGGCTTTTCGTCCGAGACGCAGTTTCTGTGCAACCGTGGTTATGCAGTGTTTCAAATGAACTTCCGCGGCAGCACCGGCTATGGTCGCCGTTTCCTCGAGGCCAGTTATAAGCAGTGGGGACAAGCCATGCAGGACGATATCACCGACGGCGTAGAGTGGTTGAAGGCTCAGGGCATAGCCGATCCGCGCCGCATTGCTATCTACGGTGGCAGTTATGGTGGATATGCCACCCTGGCAGGCGTTACCTATACGCCCGATCTGTACGCTTGTGCCATAGATTATGTCGGCGTGTCCAACCTTTTGACCTTCATGAGTACCATTCCGCCCTATTGGCGTCCGATGCTCGAGATGATGTACGAACAAGTGGGCGATCCCGAAGCCGACCGCGAGATGCTCGAAGCCTATTCGCCCGCACTGCATGCCGACCAAATCAAAGCGCCCCTCTTCGTGGCGCAAGGTGCCAACGACCCACGTGTCAACAAAGCCGAGAGCGATCAAATGGTCGAAGCCCTGCGTGCACGAGGTGTGCAGGTGGAGTATATGGTCAAGGACAACGAGGGCCATGGTTTCCACAATCAGGAAAACCGCTTTGATTTCTATCGCGCTATGGAAAGTTTCTTGGCAAAGCACCTTTAGTGTTGGCCAGTTCAATTAGCGATATATACACCTTAAAAAGGCAAAATCACACAGCCCAGGGGCAGGCGAACAACGAGAGCCGACACCCTGGGTAGATGTTCCCATAAATGATGCGCCCTGAGTGGGCAAAAGCATACGATTTCAGTTAATGTCGTTTTATAGCTTTTGCCCATTCAGGGCGCTAATTCACTCTCGTTTTTCAACCCCAGGGTGTCACTCCTTTCGTCGTTATGCCCTGGGCTATGTGCTGATTACCCTTTCAGGGTGTTCTTTTCAAAGTAATTCAGAATCGTATGTTCATTTCACCTGTTCCTTTTTAGATGTTCAAAGCTTTGTTGTTCCTCAATTTTATACAACTTTTAACGCTCGAGAATCGCATAAAAATCATCACAAATCAGATCCTATGCGTACAGCGCGCTGACAAGTGCTTAAAATAGCATTGTTTTGGCGGGAAATATTTAGAAATCTAACTATTTGCTGAGTTTTTGAGTAAAAATGAGTAGTTTTTCTAAATATTCCCGCCGTCTTTTGCTCAACAAGCCAAGGCCTAATGAAAATTTCGCGACGTCTAGTGGAAATTTCCCTAGACCTTTTTTCAACAAACCCTTGACTTTTTTCAAAAAGGTCTTACTTCATCATCATTTAGTCCCTACAAACCTATTTTCTCCGTTCTAGAATGAAAATTCATTTTGTCAAAATTTCTGCAAGTTTTTGTGGTGGATTCTAGAAAATCATATGCTTTTGATAAAATGTTTATTTCACTAATTTTGATTTTTTATTTTAACTATTGAGTGCGTGGTCTTTTTTTTTCTTGATTTCTTCACTAGATTGTTTATTAAATATTATCTTTGCAGTGTTGAGTCGATCCTCAATATTAACATTAGATATAACGTAGAAGCGTTGTGCTCTTCTTGTAACTGAAAACCTGAGAAATTTTCTGATTACACACAAGATTGGCATAGTGGTTCTCACGCGTATGCGTGGGCTACTTACCTACTCGTGTGTATGGGTTTTCTCAGGACCTTCAGTTTAGAATAGAGTATGTATGTCCCACGTTTTTTTATTTTGCGACAGATTCATGCGCTATATGTCGAATTTTGGAAAAATAACTTTGCGATATGTGGTATACTAATAAGAAAAATTTAGACATATTATTTAAGTTTTTTGTTTCGGTTATTGTATTATTGGTAGGGGGATTAATATATTTAGGTTGGAGAGGAGGTAATCTTGTGATGTTTCAGATGATTGAAAAGTGTGGAATGTCTGATGATTTGATATTATTTAGAAATATAAGCATTAATTATTCAATTTATGATTGGGTTAAATATAGTTTGCCAGATGGGCTTTGGCTATTTTCTTATATGTTTTTAATTGATGCAATTTGGACTAACTATAAGCACCCCATGTATAATGCATTTTTATGGTCACTTCCAATAATCGCAATATTATCTGAATTATTCCAATTCGCTGGAGTAGTTCCTGGTACATTTGATGTTATTGATTTGTTGTGTTATTTACTTGCGATATGTTCTTTTGTGATACTTAAGTTTATTTAAAAT